>JBDTOV010000001.1:0-84764 GCA_039933035.1 Ginsengibacter sp.
TTAAGCTAGCTTTGCATATTCTGATTGCCCCCGGAAACTCACACCCGTGCAATTCAATTTTAAAACTTACCTATGAAAAAAAATTATTCTTCTCCTGGGGGTACCCCCATGCGAACATGTAAAAGTTGCTCTAGAAATTTCAACAAATTATTTTTGATATTACTACTGGTTGTTTTTGCAGCCGGTTGTAAAAAAGTTACTGAAGAAGCGGGGCTTACAGGTATTTGCCCCACTGTAAGTTTAACGAATCCCCTGGACAAAGCCGTGGGTGTAAGTCTTAATACCAGGGTTGAAGCCACCTTTAACGAGGCTATGAACCCTGCTACTATTAATGGCACTACCTATACCTTAAAAGAGGGAAGCACTGTAATTCCCGGGCTGGTTACCTATACGGGCAATATGGCAACATTTACACCAGCAACCAGCTTATTGTCAAAAACTATTTATACAGCTACCATATCTACGGGAGCTAAGGATTTGGCGCGTAATTCAATGGTAAATGATTATGTATGGAGTTTCACTACAGGCGATCCGGACCTTACTCCACCAACCGTTATTGTTACCGATCCTGCAGATGCTGCCATTGGTGTAGCATTTGATAAAAAAATCAGCGCCACTTTCAGTGAAATGATGGATTCATTATCCACTACAACCAGTTTTACCATAACCAACACAACAAGCGGTGGAACTAATGTAATTGGCTCCGTTACTTATAGCGGAACAACCGCTGTTTTTTTACCGGCAGCTAACCTGGCGCCCAGTACGACGTATACGGGAACGATAACAACAGGGGCAAAAGATTTGTCAGGTAATTTTTTGGCGCATAAATATATATGGAATTTCACAACCAGCGGACCAATTACCCCGCCCATTGTAATTTCTACAGATCCTGTTAATGGTACTTCCGGAGTAATCCTTAATAAAATGATTACGGCTACTTTTAGCAAGCAGATGGATCCTGCTACGATTAACAACACTACTTTTCTTTTGAAACAAGGTGTAAATCCAATTGCAGGCGTAGTTACTTATACAGCAACTACTGCTACGTTCACTCCATCATCCAATCTTATCGCTAACACAACTTATACCGGTACCATTACTACTGGTTCCAAAGACCTTGCAGGAAATGCAATGGTCAATAATTATATATGGAGCTTTGCTACCGCTTTGTCCGTCACGCCGCCCTCTTATTTAGGGAGCGCTTCTGTTTTCGGAGCTTTTGGAGGAAATGCGGGAATTACGAACCAGGGGTTAAAAACAATGATCAACAATGGAGGAATCGGTTCTACTGCTGCGTCTAGTTTGATAACCGGATTCCATGATGGATTGACAGGTGATATCTACACAGAAACACCTCTTAATGTCGGGAACGCTACCGGAGGAATATATACAGCTGCTCCCGCACCTGGCAATGCTGTTTCAGCTGCCATCGCAGCGAAAGCCTTACTGGATGCAAATGCTGCCTATATCAGTATTTCACCAGCTTCAAAACCCGGCGGTATAGATCCCGGCGCAGGTGAATTAGGTGGTTTAACCTTGGCGCCTGGTATCTACAAATCAGCGAGTGGCACTTTTAAAATATCAAACGGAGATTTAACATTGGACGCACAGGGTGATCCAAATGCTGTATGGATATTTCAAACAGCCGCAGGACTAACCGTGGGCATTGCTGGTCCCGCTGGTGCCCGCAGCGTGGTGATGATAAACGGGGGTCTTCCAAAAAATGTGTATTGGTATGTTGGAAGCGCAGCGACTATCAATGGAGCAGGTGGCGGTGTTATGACCGGAACCATTATTGCTACTGCTGGCGTTACTTTTTCTACGCCCGGAAATGCGGTGCAAACTGTTCTTAATGGCAGAGCGATTTCCCTGGTTGCTTCAGTAACCATGGTTAATACAACCGTTAACGTTCCTAATTAGGGAATGCTATTAGTTTAAAAAGTCATACAACTTTATCCAAATAAAAATACAAATAAAAAATATTTTATGTCACAATTCCATCCGACAAAACTAAAATTTGCATTCCTGTTTTTGGTGCTGATTTTCGCAGGTACAACAGGCTACTCCCAAAAAATCCACCGCGTACAACCTGTATGGTGGTTTGGCGAATCAGGAGCAGCAAATTTTAATTCTTATCGTGGTACCACCCAAATGCTCAACAGTAGCATGACCGTTCCCACAGCCTTTCACAAAGGAGATGGTATAAAACCTTACTTCTCATTACTAACCGAATACCGTCCGAAGAAGGTATGGGGTGGTATGCTAAATGTGGCATACGATAACCGGGGTGGTAAATTTAATGGTGTGGTTGCGCCTTGTAATTGTGCAGCAGATTTATCAACCAATATCAGTTATATAACGGTTGAGCCCAGTTTACGGATAGCACCATTTTCTTCGGCATTTTATATATTCGCCGGACCAACATTGAGTTTCAATGTATCCAAATCATTTACTTATACGCAGGAAAAGCAAAGCGAGGTAAGAGGCGACTGGAGTGATATACATAATACGGTATTTTCAGCACAGGCAGGTGCCGGCATAGATATTCCTATTTCTGCAGCCACCAGTGCTACACAAATGAGTCTTTCTCCTTTTGTATCTTTTCTTACTGACTTTGGGCACGAGCCCCGTTCTGTAGAATCATGGTCATTCTATACCATCCGTGCCGGTATAGCATTAAAGTTTGGGACGTCCAGGAAATCAATTCCTGCTAAAAATATAGAAGAACCTGTAACAACTCTCCCAATTGTTGCAGAAAAGGAAGTACAGTTTTCGGTTAGGGCTCCTAAGGTAGTCCCCTTAAGCCGACAGGTGAAAGAAACATTTCCCTTAAGAAGCTCAGTATTTTTCAACAATGGAGCAACTGAAATACCCAGCCGTTATGTACAACTAAACAACGCCCAGGCTGCAACATTTAAAGAGGAACAATTGCAGCAAAACCAGCCGGATAATTTGAATAAGGGCCGCTCAGCAAGGCAGTTAGCAGTATACCATAATATTTTGAATATTATAGGCGACCGCATGCGCTCCAACCCCCAAAGCGCTATTTCATTAGTTGGAGCATCAGCCAATAATCCGGCGGAAGGTAAAGTACTGGCAGAAAATATAAAGCAATATTTGGTAAGTATCTTTGGAATTGAAGTTTCAAGAATTGGTACCGAAGGTAGATCTAAACCGCTAATACCATCCGAGCAGCCAGGTGCAACAAAGGAACTCGCCTTATTGCACGAAGGAGACCGCCGGGTAGATATTGTAACGACTTCTCCTGAATTATTGATGCAGGTAGGAGGAAAGACTTCCGAGTTTTTAAAGCCGGTGCAAATAACATCAGTACAGGAAGACCCTTTAGACAGCCATGTAATTTTTAATGCAGATGGTGCAGAGGAATTATTTAGTTCATGGTCTGTAGAGGTTACAGATGGGCAGGGAAATGTGCAACACTATGGGCCTTTTACAAAAGACCAGGCATCTGTTCCGGGAAAAACCATGTTGGGTAACAGCACGCAGGGCAACTATACGATTGCTATGATTGGAGTAACCAAAAGTGGCCAGGTAATAAGGAAGGAAAGTTCCGTTAGCCTGATGAAATTGGATGACCCTAAACAAGAAGGATTACGATACAGTATCCTGTTTAATTTTGATAAATCTAAGTCAATCACATCTTATGAGAATTTTCTTGTTGATATTGTAACGCCGCTTATTCCAGAAAACGGAACGGTTATTATTCATGGACATACTGATATGATCGGTGATGAAAAATATAACCTTACCTTATCCATTGAAAGGGCAACGGGTGCTCAGCAAATAATTGAAAAAGCATTAGCAAGCGCCGGAAAGAAAGGGGTTACATTTGAAACCTATGGATTTGGAGAAGACACCAATATGGCGCCTTTTGCAAATGTCCTTCCGGAAGAACGTTTTTACAACAGAACAGTAATTATTGATATAATTCCTGCCAGGTAAATTATTATAGGAAATCTTATGTTGCACAGGATACAGGTATCACTGCCAGTGTCCTGTGCTTTTTTATTCTACTAAAGAGAAATAACAAACTTTTTTTATTGGGATTTTACCCCTTCGCAGTTTGCGTATTTGCCCGGCTGGCACCGTCATATATTTCTTCCGTTCAGGGGGGTATCCCAATAAGGTAAAGATCGCCTTGCACCTCGCGCTTTTTATACAACTCCCTCCCCGATAAAATTATTGCGGTGGAAAAAATATTTTGTCCTCAATTCAGCAACTGGTAACATTGCGTAGCAATTTCCAACTCTTCATTTGTGGGTATTACTAATATCTTAACGCGTGAACCGGCGGTATTTATCTCCTGTAAGCCGGGTAAACGACGTTCATTTTTATTTTCATCCAGTTGAATGCCCAGGTAATCGAGATCGGATGTGCAAAATTTTCTTACCAGCTTGTCATTTTCCCCCACACCACCGGTGAATACTATAGCATCAAGCCCGTTTAACAAGGCAGTATAAGCACCGATATATTTACGAATGCGCCAGGCATACATCTGGTATGCCAGCAAAGCTTCTTTATCTCCGTGTTCTAATTTTGCCTTGATGTCACGCATATCGCTTTGACCGGTTAAGCCTACCATGCCGCTTTTCTTATTCAGCATGTCATTAACCTGTTCGCCGTCATAACCCAACTGGCTCATCAAATAAAAAATTACGGATTGATCAATATCGCCGGAGCGTGTGCCCATTATCAAACCATTCATCGGGCCAAGGCCCATACTGGTTTCTATTGACTGACCATTGTGGATGGCAGTGATGCTGCAACCGTTACCGAGGTGAATGGTAATGATTTTAGAATTGGTTGTTTTATTAAGATATTGAAGGGCCTTGCCGCTCACGTATTTATGACTGGTACCATGAAATCCATATACCCTGATTCCATGTTCCCGATACAGGTTTACCGGGATGGCATAACGATAGGCAGCCGGCTGTAGCGTTTGGTGAAAGGCCGTATCAAACACAGCTACCTGTTTGGCACCCGGAAATAATTTCTCAGCTATTTCAATACCCAAATAATTGAGTGGGTTGTGCAGGGGCGCCAGGGGAAATAATTTTTTTATCTTTTCCTTTACTTCTGTTGTAATAACAGTAGTAGCCGCAAAACTTTCACCGCCATGCACCACGCGGTGGCCAACCACATGAATAGCTGCATGATCTTTTACAACCCCTATATATGGATCAATCAAAAGTGCTGCAATTTCTTTCAACCCTTCCGCGTGGTCCACAATCTTTATGACCCTCCTTGTAATCTTTTCCTGTTGGTCTTTATAAGTTTTATGAATGATCGCTGAGTCTGCTATTCCAATCTTATCTACGAGGCCGCTGCACATTACTGTATCACCCGGCATACCGATGAGTTGGTATTTGATAGAACTGCTCCCTGAATTAATAACAAAAATATTCATGATGATAGGGGTTACAATTTACAAGACTGTAAAGATCTGCGCTATAGAAATTATGTCATTTATTGCTGGGCCTGTATGGCTGTGATCACAACTGTATTAAATATATCATCAACCGTACAGCCCCTGCTGAGATCATTAACAGGTTTCTTTAATCCCTGCAGAACCGGTCCAATAGCCACCGCCCCTGTTTCACGCTGTACGGCTTTATAGGTATTGTTACCTGTATTCAGGTCGGGGAAGATCAATACCGTTGCCTGCCCCGCTACCTTTGACCGGGGTAATTTTTGCCTTGCTATCGCGGGATCTACCGCAGCATCATATTGTATGGGACCTTCCACCTGCAGGTCGGGCCTGCGAATCCTAACGAGTTCGGTCGCCCGGCGCACTTTTTCTACTTCTTCACCTTCCCCGGATGTACCGGATGAGTAAGACAGCATAGCTATTTTTGGTTCAATACCAAACATGATGCTGCTTTCTGCCGATGAGATAGCAATATCCGCCAGTTGTTCGGAAGTAGGCTTCGGAATTACGGCGCAATCGCCAAATACAATCACACGGTCCTCCAGGCACATAAAAAATATGGATGAAACAGTAGATACGCCTGGTTTGGTTTTTATAAATTGCAACGCGGGCCGTATCGTATGTTGCGTAGTATTAATAGATCCGGAAACCATACCATCAGCATGACCTTTATATACCATCATGGTGCCGAAATAGGCATTGTCCCTCATAAAGTCGGTGGCCATATCAAGATTTACATTTTTATTTTTGCGCAGCTCATACAGGGTGGCAATATAATCTGGTAACCTGGGAGATTCTGCAGGATTAATAATATTTACATTAGCGGAATCGAGTTCCAGGTTGAGTCGTTTCAAAGAGGCTTCTATATCATCTTTCCTGCCAAGTATAGTAAGTTGCACGACTCCTTGTTTTAAGAGTTTTTCTGCCGCAACTAATATGCGGTCATCGTTTCCTTCAGGCAGTACAATATGCTTCTTTGCCTGCCTGGCCCGTTTTACCATTTGGTATTGAAACATCCTTGGTGTCATCCCTTCCGGTTGGGAAGTGACGATCTCATCGACAATCGCATTGGTATCGGCATATTCCTCAAAAGTATTAATGGCCAGCTCTATCTTAAGGGGATTGTCAAAATAAATTCTCGATTTAACTGCACCTACTTTTTTCACTGTTTCAAAAGTACCTGTTGTCACCTGCACAATAGGTACTACCGTTTCGAGTCCTTCAACCAGCTTTACGATGGGTTCGTCGGGTTCCAGTCCGCCGGACAGAATCATGCCTGCTACTTTGGGATAATTTTTCGATAGGTTGGCCTGTATCATAGCAATGATAATATCGCCACGATCTCCGGGCGTTACAATCAATGTATTTTCGTCCAAATGAGTAAGGCAATTGCGTAATTGCATAGCACCTACAATGAAGTGGTCCACCCTGTTGGAAAGGTAATTTTGTCCAAATAATATTTTGCCATTCACTGCTTCCACAATCTCCTTCATGGTCGGACTGCTTAATTCCATTGTAAAGGGTATAACGGATCGTAAAAGCTTTACCGGCAAACGCTGCAGGAATAAATTTTTCAATTCTTCCTGGTAAGCAGGTGCTACTTTGTTGGCTATCACAGCCACCAGCCGTACTTCTTTGTCTGATAATACCTGTAAGGTGGATAACACATTTTTCGTTACCTCATCCGGCGTATAGCTTTCACCTCTCACTACCAATATTAATGGAATAGAAAGATTTTTTGCAATTTCCACATTGGAAGAAAATTCGAATGAAGCGCCATCACCTTCAAAATCCATCCCATCTACCAATACAAAATCATGGGTGTCTTCCAGCTTTTTATATTTCGTAATGATCGTATCAATAATGTACGCATAATTACCCTCACTCCGGTATTTCAGCAATTCGCTGTAGGTAAAAGCAAAGGAATCTTCATAGTGTATATTAAGATCAAAATGATTGATCATGGTCTCAATATTAATATCCTTACTCCCCCGGCTATGGTCCCTGATGACGGGTTTAAAATAGGCCATTTTTTTAATCTTGCCGACCAGTATGTTCATCAATCCGAGGGCAATTACCGATTTGCCGCTATCTGATTCGGAGGATGCTATGTAGATTGCTTTTGACATTAAGTAAGTGTATTGTCCTTATTTTTTGTTGGCAAAAGTCGGTCAAATTTAATTAATGCTTTATGAAGAAAATCATGCTTTGTATTGACAATAGTTAGGCAGAACCTGTTTATTATCGAAACGGTTGTATAGTAAAGCATCTCCTGTTTTGACCAGGCGGGCACCAAAAAGCCGGGCATACAGCCCGGCCTTTATAAAATCATCACGATTATTACTTAGTTGAATCTTTAGGTTCCATACCGGGTTGAGGACCCATCATATTCATCATATCCTGTGGCTGCATAAAATACCAATGTTCTGTGGCTTTGCCGTCTTTAAATTTTACGAGCTCAATTCCAGTCATATTAAAAGGCCCTTTAGGCATACCCATGCCGCCATCACTGGTGCCGCTATAACGCATCCACCCATATACATAATCATCACCGGCAGTTTCATTTATTACTTCCGTTTTCATATTTGGAAATTTATCGTGCATCATAACAATTTCTGCCTTCAGACTATCTCTTCCCTTATCACCACTTTCAGTATGGTCAACAAAATCAGCAGCGACTACATTGTCTATTTTGCTGGCATCGCCTGTTTGAAAGGTCTGGATGACCGCATCAAATGCCTCAAGATTTTTTTGTACAGTGGAATCTTTACCCGTATCGCCGGTCATTGACAGCGGGTTGTTGTTACATGAAATGCAAAGCAACACAGCAAATACCATAAAAAAGATTTGTTTCATAAAAATGTTTTTGGTGAACATTAAGGATAAAAATTCTTTTTCTGTAAATGAAATTTTTTGGGGTTATAATTATGAAGTTTATGCGACATAAGTATAAAATGGCCGGCGGTATTATTTATATATAAAAAAGGCCGGAAATCCGGCCCTTATTTGAACCCACACAATGATCTATTTTGTGATATATCCAAAGAGGCCGTCCGCTTCATCATCGGGACCTGCTGCGAAAAAGAGCCAGTTTGGGTTGATAGTGGTAGCAGTTACCGGCGCAAATGAAATAGCCCAAAGCCCGTCTATCACCAATGGCCTGTTTTTTGAACGAAGTGGCCCGATAAACCTACCGTTTTCGTCATACACATTGATACGTCCATCGCCAAAATTGCCGACAAGAATTGCATTTTGTGTGTTGCCCATACCCATGTCCTGTGTAAAAAATCCGGCAGGCGCCTGGGCTACACCCCACGGTGCATTGAGGGCTCCCCTGGAAATAAAATGTTTTACCAGTGAGCCGCCCGTATTGAATATAGCAACGTAGCCGTTTCCGGCGCCTTTTTCTTCGTCTCCGCCCGGGCCCAATTTAGCATACATCACGTACAGCATACCTCCTATGTTTTGTATGTTGAAAGGGGAATAGCCGCGGGGAACCCATGGATCTTTAAATGACTTCCATACTTCGGCCCAGTTTTTATCATATACGTCAATTTTACCGGCGCTAAAATTGGCAACATATAAAAAATTAGCTCCCCCATCTGATGCCAGCGTAATGCCTGTATAAACGGCGCCGCTCTTAGAGTCATCAATGGCGCTTACCGCCGCGGTTCCTCCATTCCACCCGGAAATGACCCCATCGAGGCCGGCGAAAATAAACCGGGCGGGCTTGCCGTTGGCAAGTACGAAATCTGTAGTACCGTTAAACAACTGACCTGAAGGATGGCCACCTGTCGGAATATCTCCCGCTGAAGGTATGGTCACTGCGGGAATTGCTACATTACCTGCGCTATTCCACACTTCACTTAACCCGCTGCCTTCAGCGGATACCCATGCTGTGCCCCCGGAACTGAATGCGATTCCCCATCCATTTATAAAAGTGGGGTCTACACGGGTTGTTGCTCCATATTCGTTGTTGTTAGCAACAAGATTTACCTGGTTAAAATCTGCAAGCTCTTTGGGCTCTTTCTTACAACTCTCCATACTTAACAAAAATGGAATTAAAAATAAACCGACCAGTGCCAGTGGCCTGCTCTTGTTTGGCCGAATAGTTTTTTGCATAAAAAATGATTTAAGATTGAATGATTAAGATTCGAAAATTGAGAGATGCATCCATTTATTGCAATCGTTTATATCTCTTTTTTCCTGTATATCTCAGAAGTAATATTTTGTAAGGGGCCCGGTTAATGTATCGTTATAACAAAATGAAAGGTTGCCCCGGATGATTTTTTATTTTCGAAATAAAAGAAAACAAGCGGAGCAGAAAAAGGAGATGGTCATTTTGTCCCGGCAAATAACAGGAATGTGGCTTAAGCCCTTATACGGATAGTTGATCAAAAAGGCAGCATTTTCAACAATTTAAATAGTTAATACTTCAATGATCTTTTAGCAAATGGAGTTGAGATTTCTATATAAGTTTCATGATTCCTGCAAATGGCTACTTCGCAAAAAGAAGTAAAGACATTTTCTGCCAAAACACCGGGCAAGCTTATTAAATATGAGCCTACCCGCAAAAACCTCCATTGAAAAAGTAAAACATTAAATTATTCCTCATGGCCATTTAGTGAAAAATAAAAAAATCTGTCAATTGCAGCTATTGCGAGGAAGCTTTGAAGTAGCTATATTTAATAAATAAAATTTACAATCGTGAATGCAGCCGAACTTCAAACAGCCTTTTTGAAACAAATAAAAACCTTTTTACCACAGCACCTTGCATTGGTTGATGCCGTTGCCGACCTGTTAAACCTAAGTAACGACAGCGCCTACCGGCGCCTTCGGGGAGAAAAGCATCTCACGTTTGATGAAATACAAATTCTCGCATCTCATTTTAAAATTTCATTAGATAGTTTCCTGCATCTGCAAAACGATGCACTAATTTTCTGGGGTAAAAATATAGACAGGAACGAGTTTGATTTCGAAAACTATTTGCAGGGCATAGTAAACCAGTTAGAATTTTTTATACCAGCCAGGGAAAAACAAATGTATAGCCTGAATAAGGATATCCCGATTTTTCATCATTTCATGTTTCCTGAACTGGCTGCATTCAAATGTTATTTCTGGAGCCGTTATAACCTGGATTATCCGAAGTTTAACAAAGGCCAGTTTTTAATAGATGATTTTATAGACATTTTTAATATAACTGGCAAGAAAATATCTGACTTGTACCTCCAGATCCCTTCAGTTGAAATATGGAATATGGATTGTATCAATACCACGATACGGCAGATAGATTATTACCGGGAAACAAGAATTTTTAAATCACAGGAAGATATTAAGACTGTTTATGACTGCCTTGAAAAACTGGTAGACCATATTGAATTGCAGGTGGAATATGGTCATAAATTTCCATACGGAAAACCTGCACAGGAAAACAAGGCGAAATACAGTTTTTATATTAATGATTTCTTTTTAGGAGATAATACCACGTTGGTCGAAATGGATGGAACAAGACTGGTTTTCATCAATCATAATGTGATAAATTATATGTTGACAAAAAATGCTGATTTTATTAATTATACCTTTGACACACTTAAAATTTTACTTAAAAAATCAACGCTTGTCAGCGAGACAAGTGAAAAAGACCGGCAGCTTTTTTTTCATAATTTACGGGAACGTATACACGAAAAAAGAAAACTAGTGTAAGCGGTAAACCATACAACATGAACACGACTACCACTGAACAATTATCCGGCGGCATGCAATACCAACTGCAGATCTATTTTGCCGGAACGCGAAATGTGAAACCTCAAATACCGGTATCATTTAAAGAGCTTGAACAAAAGGCGTCTGAAGTAATGAAGCCGGATGCTTTTGGGTATATAGCCGGAAGCGCCGGCTCAGAAATAACAAGCGATAATAACAGGGAAGCCTTTAATCACTGGCAGATTGTTCCCCGCATGATGGGAGATGTGTCTCAACGTAGTATTGCTATTGAATTGTTTGGAGTACAATTGCCCACGCCGGTTTTACTGGCACCTGTTGGTGTTTTATCCATTGCGCATCCGGAGGCGGAACTCGCCGTTGCCCGGGCATCCAAAAATCTGCGTGTACCCCAAATAGTTAGTACCGTATCTTCTAAAACCATTGAAGAGATTGGGGCAGTACATGGTGAACATCCACATTGGTTTCAATTATATTGGGGGCGTAACAATGACTTTACCCGCAGCATTATCGGCCGTGCTGAAAAAGCAGGGTATACTGCCATAGTGGTTACAATTGATACAAGATTATTTGCCTGGCGGGAACGGGATATTAAAAATGCATATTTGCCTTTTTTGTATAATGAAGGATTAGCCAATTATTTTTCTGACCCCGTTTTTCTTGCGGAGGTTGGCGATCCTGCGAAAGATGCAATGCAGACCATGTTGCATTTTGCCAATTGTTTTTCCAACCCTTCGTCTACGTGGGAAGACCTTGCCGTTATAAGAGAATGTACTAAACTTCCGGTGATCGTTAAAGGTATTCAACACCCTGACGATGCAAAAAAAGCAATAGACCATGGTGTTGATGGAATGGTAGTATCTAACCATGGCGGCCGTCAACTGGACGGGGCTATTGGTGCGATAGATACTCTTGCAGGTATAGCGGAGGAAGTTGCCAGTAAAACAACAATTTTGTTTGATAGCGGCATCCGAAGGGGGGCTGACGTTTTTAAAGCAATGGCTTTGGGAGCTAAAGCAGTGTTGGTTGGTCGTCCGTACGTCTATGGACTGGCGCTTGCAGGTGAACAGGGTGTAAAAGAAGTAATTGCAAATTTATTGGCGGATATTGATTTAACGATGGGGCTTGCGGGATGTACATCATGGAAAGAGGTTACGAAAGATAGGTTGCATTGCACAGAAGCAAAATAAAATTTTCAATATCCCGGTTGGTGTTCAACCGGGATATTGAATTATTTCAAACTATTTTAGCGTTTGCCTGTGTGATGAATACCAGATTATTTTACCATTTTTCATCCCATTATCATCCTCAAAGTTGGCAGAATCGACTTTGCCATTTTTATAAGTATCAATTTCTTTATACCATACATTTATGAAATTTGCGCCGTCTTTTACAGCATGACTTTTCAGCCAAACATCCATGGTGATCTTTACAGAACTAATGCTGTCCCGATGTTTTGTCCATTCAGTCATTAAGGAATCAGTCAGGCCTCTAAATTTAAACCCATCGGCGCCGTCCACGTAGGAGCTATCATCCAGCGTAGCTCTCAATGCTTTCATATCCCCGTTTTCCCATGCTTTGTAGGAATTCAAAACGGTTAATAAATCTGAATCACTTACATTATTGTTGAATTCGGTTGAATACGACGCTGTGTAAGGTAAAGAAACAGTGCTTGCTGTCGTTGTCGCGGTTGTATCTTCCTTTTTGGAATCACAGGCAATAAGATACAAGCATAATGCAAGAGAAAAGAAAATAATCTTTTTCATTTTAATTTTTTTTGATTAATGAATATTTACTTGTTATATAACAGTGAAGTGATTACAGTAATTAGCGGGTTGGTGAAATCGAGGAAAGTAAGTAAAGTAAAACAGAATTTATGTATAAATCAAATATTGTGTAGTGGTTGTACAATATTATGATGATTCACGATCGGCTGAAACATGTGGTGATGTACATTCAAATCGTGATCTACAAAACTATATTCTGTACAATTTCAGTTTTAAACGGGTAATCGGTATTGAAATGGAGGCCGCGGCTTTCATGACGAAGTTGTGCTTCTTTTACGATTAAATAACCCACCGTTATAAGGTTTCTTAATTCACAAAGCTGTGGCGAAACATAAGTTGCCTGGTATAATTGTTCGGTTTCTTCATGTAGCAGATCAATACGTTTCATGGCCCGCTGTAACCTTACATTAGTACGTACAATACCAACATAATCGGTCATAACCAACTGCAATTCTTTCAGGCTTTGGGTTATCAGGATCATTTCTTTAGGCGCTGTGGTTCCCTTTGCATCCCAATCCGGAATGGATTCATTAAATTCCAGGAAAGAAATTTTTTGTACTGCATCAAGGTAACACCTGTGGGCAAAGACCATGGCTTCTAATAATGAATTGCTGGCAAGGCGATTGGCGCCGTGAAGGCCTGTGCTGGCGCATTCCCCGCAGGCATATAAATTCCTGACGGATGACCTTCCCCATTCATCGGTTTTGATGCCGCCACAACTGTAATGTGCAGCAGGTGCTACCGGGATAAATTGCTTTGATACGTCAATTCCTACTGATAAACATTTTTCAGTGATGTTAGGAAAATGGTGATGGAATTTTTCCATATCCATATTGGTACAATCAAGGAAAACATGCTCGGTACCATTTATCTTCATTTCACTATCTATGGCGCGTGCAACAATATCGCGGGGAGCGAGGTCTTTTCTTTCATCGTATTTTTCCATAAACGCTTCGCCATCCAGGTTGCGCAAGATGCCCCCGTCGCCCCGCACTGCTTCGGTGATTAAAAAAGCCTGGCCGCTAACACCCGCTTCATACAAAGCGGTTGGATGAAACTGTATGAACTCCATATTTTCAATTCTACCCTTTGCCCGGTACATCATAGCAACACCATCACCTGTTGCAATAGAGGGATTAGTGGTGGTGCGATACACCTGCCCGTTTCCCCCGGTGGCAAAGAGGGTAATTTTTGAAATAATTTTTTCAATTTCATTGTTCTGTTGATTCAGCACATACACACCAAAACATTCAATGTTCTGGGTTGATTTTGTAACCAAAAAACCAAGATGATGCTGTGTAATAATATCCACGACAAAACAATGGCTAATCAAATTAATATTTGGTTTGGAAGCAATGGCTTCAAGCAACGTGTCTTCTATTTCTTTGCCGGTTATGTCTTTATGATGCAGGATGCGAAATTCACTATGGCCACCTTCTTTACCCAATGCATATTCACCGGAGTTGTCTTTATCGAAATGGGCGCCCCAGTTTATAATTTCCTGTATTCTTTCCACGCCCTCTTTTACTACGATCTCCACCACTTCAGGATTGCACAAGCCATCACCTGCAATCAGGGTATCCTCAATATGTTTTTCAAAACTATCTTTATCAAAATCAGTAACGCCGGCAACACCTCCCTGCGCATACTTGGTATTAGTTTCATCACTGAAGGTTTTG
The DNA here is from genome assembly GCA_039933035.1 of Ginsengibacter sp. GTDB lineage: Bacteria > Bacteroidota > Bacteroidia > Chitinophagales > Chitinophagaceae > Ginsengibacter. Next base: position 14,637 of record JBDTOV010000001.1, read on the forward strand.
GTAAGTACGGTGATCGTTTTACCGGGGCAATCCTGCGCAACTTTAAGGGCATAAGTAAGGCCGGCAATTCCACTGCCTATAACCAGGAAGTCTGTTTTCATTTACAATTTTTAATTCTTTTTATAGCAAAAATTACAACCTCATGATATTAAAATTTTCAGGAGGTTTTAGCAATCGGTATCGTTTTAAGCAATAACTAACTGCGGTTCCACCCAAGCCTCGTTTTCCTTTAAAAGATTGATGAGTTCTTCTACCGCAATATGTTCAGGTACTGATCTCTTTATAACCTCCTTTCCTTTGTACAGCGTTATTTTCCCCGGGCCGCTGCCTACATAACCAAAATCAGCATCAGCCATTTCCCCGGGACCATTTACGATGCAGCCCATGATGGCAATCTTAACGCCTTTTAAATGATTGGTTACGGCTCTTATTTTTGCCGTAGTTTCCTGGAGGTCAAATAAGGTTCTTCCACAACTCGGGCAACTGATATATTCTGTTTTTGAAATTCGCGTACGCGCTGCCTGTAATATTCCGAAGGCAACTGAATTCATCAACTTAAAGTCGGGAATTTTATTTCTATTCGTATCGTGGAAGCCTAAGCAAATGCCATTTCCAAAACCATCAAGAAACAAGGCGCCACTTTCAATAGCGTAGTGAATGAGACTTTGCTCCATAGTATCATCATCGCTATTGCAGTTTATTATTGCAGGATTTTTAATCTCATTTTCTTCCAGTTCAAGAAACATCCGGCGAATGCTTTGCATGGCATTTTTATTAGAAGAGCCCAGGCAAAGAACAGCGGTATCGTCGTGTTTTATTTTTTCAAATAATGCTTTTTTATCAAATGAAGGATAGCCATCGGAATAACAATCGATCATGACAAAATATAAACTTCCGGATTGTATAATTTTCTCGTCCAGGTATGTATTCTCATCAAATATCGGGGAGCATTTTTCTTTATCTGCCGATTGCTTCCAGGCCTCATAATAATTGATCACTTGTAAAGTTCCCGGCAAGGCAAATTCAACGGATGTGTTGGCGCAAAAAATATAATCAGCCGCCAGGTCGTCAATATGCCACTTATCAGTAAGCGCATCATATTTATAACCAATATCTTCCAAATCTCCAGGTAAAATTTTATTTTTCTTACTGAAATCAGCTATGATTACCGGCACGTGTTTTCCACCGATGTTTTCAATTTCAAATGAAGCTCTTCTGACACGGCTGCTTAACAAAGCCAATGAAGACTTATCCATTGAAGGAATAGAAATACTTTTCACATCAACATATCTTTTCACAATGTCCTTACAAACCGGTATTTCAAATTCAGGGTCTTCGGTTAAGGAAACACGGATGGTATCACCAATGCCATCTTCCAGCAAAGTACCAATGCCCATAGCAGATTTAATTCGCCCGTCTTCACCATCACCGGCTTCAGTAACACCGAGGTGCAGCGGGTAGCAGTGCCCCAGTTCTCCCCGCATATTTTCAATAAGCAAGCGGTAAGCCTGTACCATTACCTGCGGATTGCTACTCTTCATGCTTAGTACAATATTGTAATAGTTTTCACTTTCCGCAATGCGTAAAAATTCCATAGCGCTTTCTACCATGCCAATGGGTGTGTCGCCATAACGGCTCATGATGCGATCGCTCAAAGATCCATGATTGGTTCCAATACGCATGGCAGTTCCATATTCTTTACAAATTTTTACTAGAGGTGTAAAACGGTTTCTTATGCGCTCTATTTCTTCCCGGTAATCCGCATCAGAATATTCAATGAGTTCAAACTTTTTTTTATCGACATAATTACCGGGATTCACCCTCACTTTTTCCACTATCCGTGCAGCAATCTCTGCGGCATTGGGCGTGAAATGAATATCGGCAACTAACGGTGTCGTGTAGCCGCGTCTTCGCAATTCATTTTTTATGTTCAATAAATTTTCAGCTTCTTTTTTAGAGGGTGCCGTAATGCGCACCAATTCAGCACCTGCTTCAATACAACGGATACTTTGCTCCACAGTAGCTTCTGTATCCATGGTATCTGTTGTAGTCATGGTTTGAATAAGTATGGGATGGAAATTTCCCAAAAGGAGGTCACCCACTTTCACTTCAAGCGTTGCGATCCTTTTATATTCTGTTAAAGATTCAGCATAGAGTTCCATAAATGACAATAAATTATTCAGCAAAAATACGATTAAAAGGATGTATGATTTTACCAGTCCTTTTCCGGTTTATCGGCAGAGGCGGCTCCCCTTATTTTATGTAATTTATCCTGGAGGGCTTTTTCATTTTCCAAAAGTGATTTTAGTCTTTCTTCCGCTTCCTGTTTAGATAATTTCGAAGGCTTTGGCTTAGGTTGCTCATCCTGCTTTTGCTGGGCTTGTTTATTCTGCTGGTCCTGTTTTTGCTGGTCCTTTTTCGGGTCCTGTTTTTTATTTTTCTGATTTTGCTGTTGCTGCTGTTGTTGTTGCTTTTGTTCCTTTAATGCGCGTTGCAGATTTTGCCGCGCTTCTTCATCCTGTGGATTTAGCATTAAGGCGTTTTCATAAGCATTAATACATTCCGGGAGTTTCTTTGCTTTTTGATAGGTGACCCCTTTATTATAATAGGCTTTTTCTTTGGTGGCATTGTCGGCGCTGTTTTGGATCGTATTATCAAAAGCTTTAACAGCTTCATCTGCATTATCCTTTCTAAAAAGTGCATTGCCAAGATTATAAGATGCAGTAGTATTATTGTCAGCAATTTTTAAAGCGTCTTTGTACGCATTTTCAGCAGCGTCAAAATTATTTTTTTTATACGCCTCATTACCTTTCACAATTTCATTCTTTGCATTTTGAGCGACACAACAATTGCTTGTAAACAGGAAGAATACAAATGCCGTAGCAATCTTTTTGCTCATTTTCCTTTTCTCTGAAATAAAGAATTCTACTACCAATAATAACAGGGCTGATGCTAATAAATATTGAAAATATTGCTTAAACCCTTCGTATGAACTATCGCTGACGGAGGCGTTCCCTATCCCGGATAACCTTTTAAGAACGTTGCCAGCTACCTCGTTTGTAGATGTGTACAATTGATACAATCCATTGCCATTTTTTGCAATATTGCTTAACGCATCTTCATTGAGTTTGGTAATAACCGTGTTGCCTTTATCGTCTACTTTATAGCCATTGGTTGCGGGATCCATAATGGGGGCGCCCTGCGGTGAACCAATGCCAATAGTATTTACCATTATACCTTCCTTTCCCAGTTGTTTGGCAATTTTTATTGCATTATCGTCGTGATCCTCGCCATCACTGATTAAAATGATGGATTTATATGTTTTTTCTTTGGGATTGAACGCTGCATAGCACATTTTTAATGCATCGCTGATTACGGTACCCTGCGTTGGAACATCATCAGGGGTAGCCGACGCAAGATACATTTTTGCAGCCTCATGGTCAACAGTCATGGGCATTTGCAGGTAAGCGCGCCCCGCGAAAATCACCAGCCCGATTTTATCGTCGGGCGCGTTGTCAATTATTCTTGATATCACCTGCTTGGCACGCTCCAGCCTCGAAGGTTTTATATCCTGGGCCAGCATGCTTTTGCTCACGTCAAGCGCTATCATTATATCAATGCCTTTCCGGTTTATTTTCTGCGTTCCATCCGGCTTCACCAGGCCGGCAACTGCAAAGCAGCATAAGGCAAATCCAATTATAAAAAGAAGAAGCTTTCCTGTAAATTTTTTTGAAGAATATCCTCGTGTTAATTGATGAACCAGGACGGGGTCGCCAATTTTTTTCGCGGCGTTTCTTTTCCAGCGCACCAGCAAAAAATAGAGCAATATCATGACAGGTAAAGCTGCTAATGACAAAAGATACCAGGTATATTGAAAATGTAGCATTGTAATGTTGCTAAATTATTAATGAAAAGGGTTGGGGAAGTGTTAAATAATTCAGATATTAAAACCCAACGTATTGGCGCAGGCCCGCTAAGCCTCTCTTTCCTGTGCCCTCAGCCATCGTTCGGGGATCTCATTATTGCTGGCAAACAGGTAGTCATTGTAGCTACAGGCAATTAGTTTTTTATCCGGCAACTGCATCCACCACCTGCCGGTTTTTTTGCTCTGTATAAAAATGGTATCTACTTCTGCAAAGACGGTATGGTACTCATTGAAGTGTTGTCTTTCGTCCAGGTCGGCCTCATGATTGCTCCTGCTTTTTCCATCGATAAAATACCACAGCATCTGGGCTATCTGCATAGCGGTTATATCATTAGTATCCTGTTCAGCATTATAACCATATATGCCAAATGAAGACAGAAGTGGGCTTAACCCTGCATAACGGGCGAGATTACACGCTTCTTCTCCCGTAAAACCATTGGGGCTGCAGCCGGATGCGGGTGCATCACTGTGCTTTATTGCCGCGATATCAAAACTCAGCATATTCGTATTTCTTATCACCGGCTCCATTTCTTCCAGTTGCTCTTTTGCTGTACCTACCCGGTAGCAATCGAAGTGCAGCTTATCCATAGTTTCCAGCATACGGGGATGCACAAAATAACTTTGAAAACCAATATGATTGTAATGCTTAATCATATTCGGTTCGCTGGTAAGCATTTCCATTAAAAAATTCTGGCTTCTTACCGGCGATTCACTTTTTAGATCAATAGTCGCGTCAATAACGGTAGCCTCAATAATTTTTTTGAGGTCTTTATATGCATAATACTGAGCCAGGGTATTGTCGTGCGAGCCCCCTATAATAATAACAGTTTTAGCCATTTGCAGTAATTCACCAATTACTGTTTTTGCGGCTGCATAACTATCGCCAAGTGCAGCGCCACATTGTATATTTCCTACGTCAGCAATAGAAATATCATTATGCCAATAATGCAATTGATACAATTGCCTCCGTACCGCATTTGCTGCATTTTGTTCAGCAATGAAACCATCACCGCGAAATTCATTTATGCCGGCAATAACGATATCTACACCTGTAAGATCCGGCATTTCCTCCTCGTACATTTTTATAAAAGCGGCAAGCTGGCTGTCATTGTATCCTTTATCATCATTTATAGCTAATTTGTTTATGGGAGACAGAAATTCATACAGGTCATACATTCTTAATTCATTTTGAGGCAAACCTATAAGATTAAAAGCATAATTGAAATATAGTATCGCTTTTTTTTGATGGCCGCATCAATAAACTTTTTAAATATGGGATTCGCTTACTTTTGCAGGTATGAATAATTTGTTACAACAGGCTGAAGATTCAAAAGAAAAAATAATACATTTTTCAACAACGGATAAAAATCCCGCGGAAGCATTCCGCATACAATTTCTCGGTACAAAGGGATTGATAAAATCTTTGATGAGCGGGATGAAAAATGTTCCATCCGAAAGCAGGAGAGAAATGGGTCAGGTGTTAAATGAGCTGAAAATATTGGCCGAAAATAAGTATGAAGAACTAAACAGGATGATTGACAGAAGCGAACCGGCAGGCGATAATGAGACAGATGTAACCTTACCGGGAGAGGCACTTCCCTTAGGGAGCAGGCACCCGATAAGTATTGTAAGGAATAAAATTATTTCTATTTTTCAGCGTTTAGGCTTTGCCGTTGCCGAAGGCCCGGAGATAGAAGATGACTGGCACAATTTTACGGCGCTCAACTTACCCGAGAATCATCCTGCCAGGGATATGCAGGACACTTTTTATGTTGCACAAAACCCGGATTGGATGTTGCGCACGCATACGAGCAGCGTGCAGGTACGCGAAATGGAAAAAGGTAAATTACCCATCCGGATTATTTGTCCCGGGCGTGTTTACCGCAATGAGACCATCAGTGCAAGGGCCCATTGCTTTTTTCACCAGGTAGAAGGCTTATACATAGCCAACGATGTTTCATTTGCTGATCTCAAGCAAACCCTCTATTTCTTTGTGCAGGAGATGTTTGGAGATACCATAAAACTTCGTTTCCGTCCTTCGTATTTTCCATTTACCGAGCCGAGTGCGGAAATGGATATCACGTGTCTTATTTGCGGAGGTGCAGGATGTAATGTTTGTAAGCACTCCGGATGGGTAGAAATTTTAGGGAGTGGTATGGTTCATCCAAATGTGCTGGAAAATTGCGGCATCGATAGTAATAAATATTCCGGATTTGCCTTTGGAATGGGCATTGAAAGAATTACCATGCTCAAATACAATATAAAAGATTTGAGGCTGTTCAGTGAGAATGATTTGAGGTTTTTGAAGCAGTTTACAAGTGCTGTATAAACGAATTCCATTTAACAATAATCATGATAATCACCATTTGCATTTGCGGGGCGGGCACAATGGGAAGTAGTATTGCTCAGGTAGCCGCACAAAGTAATTTCCAAACCATACTTTTTGACGTAAATATACCTGCGATTGATAAAGCAAAATGTACTATTGAAAAGAATCTTCAATATTTAGTGGATAAAGAGAAAATTTCTCTTTTAGAAAAAATAGAAATTTATAACCGTATTCAATTTACCACCGATATTGAAACATGCACCGGCGAAGTAATTATTGAGGCCATCGCAGAAACAGGAGAAGCAAAAGTTTCTCTCTTTAATGAACTGGCAAAATATAATAATGAAGAAGTAATTTTTGCGACCAATACTTCTTCGCTTTCAATTACGGCCCTGCAGGAAAAAATTATCTTCCCTCAAAGAGTAGTAGGTATGCATTTTTTTAATCCTGCTTATATTATGAGACTGGTGGAAGTAGTAAAAGGACAGCAAACCAATGATGAAATAGCAATGGCTATTTATGACATTGCCAAACAAATGGGCAAGGCGCCTGTGATGTGCAAAGATGCAGCGGGCTTCATTGTGAATCGTATTGCACGGCATTATTACCTTGAATCACTAAAAATAGTTGAAGAAGGCATCGCATCTTATGAAGAGGTGGATTCAATTTTGGAAGCAACCGGTTTTAAGATGGGACCATTTAAATTAATGGACCTTATTGGCATGGATATTAACCTGGCCGTTTCGCAAAGTATGTATGAAGCATATGATAAAGCGGAACGTTTTAAACCTTCGGCTCTCCAGGAGGAGAAAGTAAAAAATGGTGCCCTGGGTAAAAAAAACGGTAAAGGATTTTATAATTATTAAAATCAAAAAACATAAAAAATTCTTCGCGACACAATTTTTATGATTAATAAAAATGTCAAAATATATTGATGCAGGAAGTAACAGGTTTACCAGTGGATTCGATTGAAAATAAAAAAATATTAGTAACGGGCGCTGCCGGGCTTGTTGGCGAAGAATTGGTAAAGCAATTGCTTGATGCGGGTTATCATGTCAACGCAATGTATCACACTTCACTACTTACCATCACGCATCCCCGTTTAATCATTCAGCAATGTGATATACTTGATACTACTTCTCTTGAAGAGGTGATGAAGGGAATTACTCATGTGTATCATTGTGCGGCAATTGTTTCCTATGAGCCAAAAGATAAATATCGCCTTTTAAAAATAAATATAGAAGGAACTGAAAATGTCGTAAACGCATGCCTTAACGCCCATGTGCAAAAGCTGGTTCATGTAAGTTCAGTAGCGGCATTGGGGAGGCTAAGAACTGGTGAAACCGTAACGGAACAAATGAATTGGACTGAAGAAACCAGTAACAGTATTTATGGCAAATCAAAATACCTGGGAGAACTGGAAGTATGGCGGGGTATTGGTGAAGGTTTGGAGGCCGTAATCGTAAATCCATCTATTATACTTGGCGGCAGTAACTGGGATAGTGGTTCTTCCGCTTTATTTAAATCTGCTTACAGCGAATTCAAATGGTATTCCGAAGGGATTAGTGGCTTCGTTGACGTAAGGGATGTAGCCCGTGCTATGATTTTGTTAATGAATAGTAATATAACAGGTGAGCGGTTTATAGTAAACGCTGAAAACTTATCTTACAAAGAAATATTTTATTTAATGGCGGAATGTTTTGGTAAATATCCACCTCCCAAAAAAGTAACTCCGTTTATGGGAGAAATTGTGTGGAGGCTCGAAGTAATTAAGAGCGCTTTTACCGGCAAAAAACATTTGCTTACAAAAGAGACAGCCCGAACCGCACAGGCAACCATAAAATTTAACAACGGGAAAATTTTACATGCTTTACCCGGTTTTCATTTTACCCGGGTTCGAAAGTCTGTTATGGATACCTGCGCCATTTTAAAAGAAAAGTACCATCTTTAATTGTAATTATCCTCTGAAAAAAAATCGCATGACAAAGAAATCCCTTATTACAATCCCTTTTTTTATCGTAACCCTTCTCCTGGCAAGCGGGCCGCTTTTCTCCCAACTTACTTATTATATTGTTAAGGGGCAGGTAATTGATAAGGACACCAAAAGTCCTTTACCGGGCGCTTCGATATTTGCCCAGAATACTACTTTCGGTGTGGCAAGTGATGCCGAAGGAAATTTTACTATCAGGCTTCCCGGTGGTGGTTATTCCCTGGTGGCGACCTATACGGGTTACGAAACAGGAAATATACGTATCAGCAATACCACGTCGCAAAATGACAGTCTTGTTTTTGAGTTAAGTCCTAAAGAAAAATCACTGGAAGCCGTTACCATTACTTTCAGCAACGAAGTGAAAGATGGCTGGCAGAAGTATGGCCAGTTCTTCACACAAAATTTTATTGGCCAGTCAAACTTTGCGAAGCAATGTGTCATTAAAAATCCGGAAGTATTGCATTTTTATTTCAGTAAAAAAAGAAACCGGCTAAAGGTATTGGCAACAGAACCATTGATAGTAAATAATTTTGCACTGGGATATAATTTGAAATTTGCCATTGACTCCTTTACGAATGATTACAATACCGATATAAACTTATTTATAGGCTACCCGCTTTTTGAAGAGATGCAGGGAACGCCCGAACAACAGCAAACATGGGCATCTAACAGGGTTCTTGCCTATAAGGGGTCCATGCTACAGTTGATGAGAAGCGTCTATAACCGCACATTGCAAAAAGACGGGTTCGAGCTGCAGTTCATTATAAAAAATAACGGCGAAGAAATTCCTATACCCCTGCAAAATCTTTACGGTGCATTGAACTATGATAAAGATGACAGCACCCGTACAGTAGAGTTCATGCCGAATCAGAATGAAGTGGCCGTTATCTATAAGGATGCAAAGCCAGAAAATGCTTACCTCGATGCTGACTCTACCGTAAAAAAGGATTTTCAATTATCCACGTTATTTTTTGCCCCGGGCGAATCGATTGTTATAGAACAAAATGGATATTACTATGATCAAACGGATATTACCGCGAACGGATACCTCGGATTTAAAAAGATTGGAGATATGCTGCCGTATGATTATGATTATGTGGCGGATTGATGTCATGAAAATTGATGCCTGGTGCCTCGAAGTTGCCGGTTGATGAAATAGTGTTACATCGAATTTCGTACATCGCACATTATACAATCATTCAGCTGTTACCCGTCAGCCCTTTTATTTTTTCCCAAATTTCCGGAAGCCTTTTTATCAACACCAGTTCTTTTCTTTTGCTATAAAATTCCTGGATAGGAGTTCCCCAATATGCTTTATTTCCTTCTATGCTGGAAGTAATTCCTGCCTGGCCCATTACCACAGCATTGTCGCCAATGGTAATTGTTTTATTGACACCAACCTGCCCCCAAAGTATGACGCCATCACCTAAAGTAGTGCCGCCGGCAATACCAACCTGTGCGGCAAGAATACAGTTTTTGCCAATCACTACCTCATGGCCTATGTGTACCAGGTTGTCGAGTTTGGTACCCATACCAATTTTAGTTTTATTACTTACACCCCTGTCAATAGTACAGTTGGCGCCTATTTCCACATTATCTTCAATCACTACATTACCACAGGCAGGCATTTTTTTATACCAGGCTTTACGATTTTTTTTAGTATTTAAATAAAATGGATCACTACCGATAACCGTGCCGGAATGTATTTCTACATTGTTGCCAATGATGCTGTAATCGTAAATGGAAACATTAGGATGAATGATACAATTATCACCCACCGTTACATGATTGCCTAAAAAAACATTAGGCATTATTATGGAATTCGTTCCCGTAGTTGCCGTATCACTTATCATTTTATTGGAAGTAGTAAACGGACGGAAGTGTTGAACAATTTTTGAATATGCTTCAAAGGGCTCATCAACTATAAGCAAAGTTTTACCAGGAGGCGCTTCCGTTTTTTTGTCAATAATAATAAATGTCGCGGCGCTGTTAAGACAGGTGTCGTAATATTTTGGATGGTCAACAAAAACAATATCACCTTCACTCACTTCATGTAATTCATTGACACCTGTTGCTGAAGCATCTTCATTGCCCGTGATCTCAGCATTAATAAAACGGGCGATCCATTGAGCTGAAACAGGTGAAGGAAATTGCATAAAAAATAATTTAGCCAACAAAGATAAACCTTGCCGGTTTGATGTGTAGGGTAGTTTTAGTGTGATTTAGAAACCTGGCATAAAAAAATAATTTTATTTATGAACAAATATTTGAAGACCCGTTGCGACCATATATAATAAAAAAATAAAAGTTACGTTATTAGCTACCTGGTTAAATACGAAATTTAAAAAATCTATAGTCCCTCTCAAAGTGCTATGTACATTGAGTTGTATGGATGTTCGTCTTTTAATTTTCAAGGATGAATTATTTTTTAAGACCAATAATAACATGAAAATTAAAATTGAAATTGGAAAAAGAAGCCCCCTTATCCACAGAGCAATTTTAAATGTTGATAAAAAAAGTGATAAAAATTTTCTTGTTAGAAGAAATTATTTTTAATATTGTGTAAGGAATTTTATTCCTGTACTTACTAACCCATCCATATAACAAGGCCCGTGCTGATAAAGACGGGCTTTATTATTTTTAACGGCCCATCAACTTAATTTAATTTTATCAAATTTTTTAATCATTTTTATTGCATAAATATTTTGTTGCTTACAAACCATTTCACGTGCTTTCGCAGTTTACTTCACAGGAAGCAAAGAAAACATTGAAAGATTTTTTTGATGTTCCGCCTCATGTGTATCCGGTTGGCCGGCTTGATTATGATAGCGAAGGATTGCTGATACTCACGGACGACAGGTATTTGAATGAGGTGCTCCTGAACCCTATGCACAAGCATGAAAGAGAATACTGGGCACAGGTAGAAGGTAAGGTAACGCCGGAGGCAATTGCCGACTTACAAAATGGCGTGACGATTAACGTGAATGGAAAAATGTATTGCACCAAAAAATGTATGGCATCCCTGATTTCTCAACCTGCGGCAATTACAGAAAGGAATCCTCCTATCCGGTTAAGAAAAAATATTCCGGATAGCTGGATAAAAATAGTTTTGCATGAAGGCAAAAACAGGCAGGTTCGTAAGATGACGGCTAAAACAGGGTTTCCAACGCTCAGGCTTATTCGCAGTCGTATTGAAAAAATTACTATAGAACATTTACTACCCGGTGAAATGAAAATGCTATCTCAGGCAGAATTGTATACCTTGCTGCAAATTCAAAAAAATAATCCACATGGTAAAATCAATGACCGGTTTCGGCAGGGCAGAACAAACAGTAAATGACAAAACATATTTGGTTGAAATAAAATCTCTCAATGGGAAGCAACTTGAAATAAATTTAAAAATTCCACCATTACTGAAGCCTTATGAATTTGACGTAAGGAGCCTTCTGCAGGAAAATTTACTCCGTGGTACGATAGAATGTTTTATTATCATTAGGCAAAATGGAAGTTCAAAACCAGTGGTAATAAATACTGATCTGATAAAATCCTATTATAAACAAATAGAGGAATTGGCAGCCGATTTAAAAATTGATACCAACTCTGTATTAAGTGCATTGCTGCGGCTACCCGAAGTAGTGTCGCCCAGCAACGAAGTGCTGGAAGAAAATGATTGGGCCGAATTAAAGAAGGTGATACAGGCTGCTTTAAAGGAACTGAATGACCATCGTGTAGACGAGGGACTTTCCCTGGAAAAAGAGTTGCACTTACGGATAAAAAATATCAACGACCAGGAAGACGAAATACTAAAGCTGGAGCCACGAAGAAAGGAGAGAATGAAGGAAGAACTCATCAGTATGCTGGAAGAAAATGTAGGCAAAGAAAACTATGATGCGAATCGTATGGAACAGGAGCTTATTTATTATATTGAAAAAATTGATATCAGGGAAGAGCAGGTTCGGTTAAAAAATCATTGCGAATATTTTACATCTATCTTAAATGATAAAGAAGAAGCCAAGGGCAAGAAGCTTGCATTCGTAATCCAGGAAATTGGCCGGGAGATCAATACTACAGGATCAAAAGCTTATGATTCTGATATTCAAAAATGTGTAGTGCACATGAAGGACGAGCTTGAAAAAGCGAAGGAACAGATTTTTAACGTTCTGTAATTCCACAATCTCCGCAATATAAAACACACTATTTTTGAAAAAAAATTACCTGAAAAAAATCATAATAATACTACTGCTACCATTATCAATTGTTTCATGCGCAAAGGTTGACGTGTTTGAACAACAGGCAGCAATACCTTCCCAGGAATGGTTTTACAATAACAATCCTTCCTTTACCTTCCAAATTACCGACACCGCTTCTCTATATAATTTATATATCGTGTTGCGCCATACTGATGCCTATGGCTATAACAATATCTGGCTGCGTCTGGGCTCAGAGGTACCTGGCGACACCATGCACTTTCAAAATATTAACCTGTCTCTAGCCAGTGATGCCAACGGATGGGATGGCACCGGCACCGACGATATTTTTGAAGTCCGAAAAAATATAACACCAGGTCCTGTTCCTTTCAAAAAGCCAGGTGAATATACATTTACTGTTTCGCAGATCATGCGGGAAAATCCATTAAAACATATCCTGGATATTGGATTGAGAGTAGAAAGAGTGAATCAATAAGTAACCGATAAATTACAAAGTCTGTGTTTAAAAACTTATCTGGCTGTGATTTCAAATACAAATTTTTAAAGTATGCCTTATGATACAGTGTTTAAAAACCGCTTCAAAATAAAGAGACATCAGACCATTTACATTTTATATTGGTTCCTGCTTTCTTATATATTGGCGGCGCTGATATTCTGGTACATTGCGCTAATTAATCAAAATACGCAACTTACCAAATACCGCCTTGATGTGATTGATGTGGACGACACGTTGCATCATCAAAAACAGGCAAACATAGCCAGGGAAAAAAGTCGTAAAACCGCACAATATACCGGCGAAGGCATAGCCTTTCTATTACTGATAAGTGCCGGCGCCATTTTTGTTTTCAGGGCCATAAACAGGCAGTTTAAACAATCACAACAACAGGAAAATTTTATGATGGCCATTACTCATGAACTCAAAACGCCTATTGCCGTAACCAAACTCAATCTGGAAACACTGCAAAAAAGAGTACTCAGTGAGGAGCAACGTCAAAAGCTTATCAGCACTACGATACAGGAAGCTAACCGGCTGAATGCCTTATGTAATAATATGTTGCTGACAAACCAGATAGAAGCGGGTGGTTATAAAATCATGAAAGAACAGGTTGACTTATCCCTTCTGCTGAAAGAATGTGCCAGGGATTTTACGATTCGTTACCCGGCCCGGAGGATCGAAATACAACTAGAAGACGAAGCTTTCATTAATGGAGACCTGCTGTTACTGGAGCTTGCTGTTAACAATCTTTTAGATAATGCAATTAAGTATTCCGGTAAAGACGACATAGTTTTGCTAAAAGTGTTTCAGACGGGCAAAGAAATACATGTACAGGTTGTTGATGAGGGTCCGGGCGTTCCCGATGGTGAAAAAGAAAAAATTTTTCAAAAGCATTACCGTGGCCGAAACACACCTACAAAGGGTACGGGGCTTGGTTTGTATCTTACAAAAAAGATAGTGCATACACATGGAGGTGAAATCAAAATTGCTGATAATCTTTCACGCGGAAGTATTTTTGAAATAACACTTAAAGAACAAAAGAGATCTTTTCTTTCTACTTAAAATAACACCATGCAAAACAAACTTTCTATTCTTCTTGTTGAAGACGAAGAAAATTTACAGGATGCCCTGAGATTAAATTTTGAAATGGAAGGCTATGAGGTTACCTCCGCCTATGATGGTGCCGAAGCGTTAAAGGCGGTTCACAATGAATATTTCGATCTTATCATATTGGATGTAATGCTGCCCGAAATAGATGGAATAACGGTTTGTGAAAATATAAGACTTTTTAATTCTGAAATTCCCATCCTGATTTTAAGCGCCAAAAATAACAGTGCAGACAGGGTGATGGGTTTGCAAAAAGGCGCGGACGATTATCTTACAAAACCATTTGACCTGACTGAGTTACTCATAAGAGTCAGGAAACTCATTAATAAAAGCAAACTCATTTCTTCTAAACACCCCATTGCCGAAATTTTTAATTTCGGTAAAAACAATATCAATTTCAAGGCGCTGGAATGTACAACCAAATTGGGTGACAGGGTAGCGCTAACAAAAAAAGAAGCGATGCTCCTCAAGTTGCTTATCGAAAATAAAAACGAAGTGGTTACCCGCGAAAAAATATTACAGGCAGTATGGGGCTACAATGTTTACCCTACCACGCGGACAGTTGATAATTTTATTCTAAGCTTTCGCAAATATTTTGAGGACGACAGCCGCAATCCCAAATACTTTCATTCTATAAGAGGTATCGGGTATAAGTTTACTGATAATTAGCATACCTGTTTATCAAGCAGGGAAACTACTTCCGAAGCTTGTTCGTATACCTCTTTTAGTTGGTTTATATTGGATGGCGGAGCGTATAAATTCAATTCTATATTTTCCATCAGTGATGAAAGCCTTAGAGATGTGCCGAGGCCTACATTGCATTTATCAAGTTCCTCATGTAATCTTTTTTTGCTAAGCTCCTCAGCCGGCACCTTGAATTTGGCAGATAAATATTTTTTAAAAGAAGTATCCAGTACGTGGTAAAATGCGGTGTTATTCTCTTCCATTAGTTTATCATACGCTTCCTGTAAAGGGCTCTCGGGAATTACAAATTCCGGTTCTTTTTCTACGGGATCAACTTCCTGCTCTTTCTCAGCATTTAATTTGGCAAGTGCGTTTTTTTTCTTTGCATTTGTTTTTTGCATCGACCAGAAAATAGTGACTGCAAATAAAAATATTCCTCCAATAAAATACAAGCCATATTCTTCCAAACTATTGGCTGGTTGTTTATTATGAACTATTGTACCCTTTGCGTAAGAACTATTAGGGACGCCGGTTCCACGCCTGGCATGAATTACAAGCGGTGCAGTAGATAACGTTTTATACTCAACAGATGCCGGATCGAAATATGAAAATGATACAGGTGGAATCGTATAAGTACCGCCCGCCGAAACGGTGAACGGGTAGGTGAAAGCTTTACTCCCGTTCATGGGTACGGAAAACTTATTGACACTATCTGTTGTTTTTGCATCATAACCATCGATTCCCCGCGGCCAGTTAATTTTTGGAGCATTTATTAACTGAATATTGCCGGCACCATTGATAACAATTTTAAAATTACCGGCATCATCAGTCGATATTTTATCTTTTTGTAAGGATGCCTGTATGGTAAAACTTCCTACCGTACCTTTAAAATCGGCCGGTTTATTTTCTTCCGGCAATGGTTTAACAGTTATTTCTACAGGTTTGCTTCGCAAAGTAACGTTTTGCTGAATTACCGCGTCCTGTGGAGACGTAGCATCAGCAAAATTCTGGAGCATATCGAAAAACATGTCTCCTCTTTGATTGCCAGCATACTCAGCTTTTATAAAAGTAACTTTGTTATCAGCTACTACCGGATCAAGGGTGATACTCCCGGGCTGTAGCGGGTACAATTGTACTTTCCTAAGTGTATATACGTTGTAATCACGCCCGTTGTATTTTTCAACGGCGGAATTATTATTATTGTTTACATCAAGATCACTTACTGAAAAACCATTGAACGAAGGCGCATCGGTAATGGTTGATTCAGAGCGCAGCCTGGTATATAATTTATAGGACGCCACAATAGGCTCACCTACGTAGCAACTTGTTTTGCTTACATCCAGCCTTACAAAAAGATTCTTTTTTACTTTCTCCGTTATATTCTCTCCTTTCTTTAAAATATAATCGTCGAACCTGTGTGTGGTGGGTTCTGTTGGAAAATCAAAGCTTAAATTTGGCAAAGACGGAAAAGGATTCGCCGGGTTGTTTGCGGCCGAAGAAGAAGATGCTGTAGAAGAAGTATTGTTTACTTCTACATGCAAAGGACTGCTTTGCAATTCTTTTCCATCAGCTTTTGCCGTAGCGGAACCAATAGTAAATTTACCTGTTGCATTTGGCTTCAGCACAAAACCAATGGAAACATATTGGTCAACTTTGCCATTAATATTGGTCATGCCACTTTCCTGGTTTGGACCACTTACAACAGAAAAGTTTTTAAAGGAGGGAGGGTCAATAGATTCTACGCTGCTTGCGTTAGCCACTTTGAACTGAACCTGCAGGTAATCATTTTTCCCAATTTGCTTTTGTGGACAAACTACCGTAAAATTTGCCTGCCCAAACGAAATTGTATAGCTGCCGGCGGCAATTGTAAAAATGAAAACCAATAAAAGTTTGGTAATGCCTTTTTGTAAATATTTAATCATGCCTTCTGTAAATATTGTGATCAACAAATTTACTTCATAATGAACCTGCCGGGAAGTTAAAAAATATATGCCGTTGTTAAAAAACTTTTAAATAGCTCAGGGAAGATCACCTGCCAGCGGCCTGATAACAATATCCTCCACGCAAGCCTGTGGCGAAAGTAAGGAAGCGGCAAATATTATTTCAGCGATGTCCTTTACTTCCATGATCCTGGACGGTGCAATGCCGCTACCTTCCCACGAAGAGGTAAATACAGCGCCCGGAAACACCGCGGTCACTTTTATATTATATGGCTTCATTTCTTCCCGTAAATTTTTGCTAAAACCCATTAATGCGAATTTGCTGATACTATAGGATCCACCGTTATGGTAGGCCTGCAATGATGCTATAGAGCACATATTAAAAATGTGCCCCCTTTTATTTTTCATCATAGACGGCAGCAATCCTCTTGTTACATAATAAGCGCTGTACAAATTTACCGAAATCATTTTTTCAAGTGTGCCACCTGGTTCATTATAAACACTTCCGGGGATAAATTGTCCTGCATTATTGATCAAAATGTCGGGCGTAATTCTTTTTTCGGCCGATAACCATTTTACAAAATTATCCGCACCGGTTTTTTCGCCAAGGTCCGTTGCCAACCAGGATATCCTGGTATTCTTCGCTTTCCCTATTTCCCGTGCGGTACGGGCCAGCTCATTTTCATTTCGGGCACATATAAAGATTTCATTTCCCGGGATCGCGAACTTTTCCGCTAAGGCTTTTCCCATACCTTTGCCTGCACCGGTTATTACAATATTCATAACTTTATTTCGTTGAAGTATTTTGAAGATAAACAACAAAACTACACAAACTGTGAAAGGGGATCATTTAAAATACCGTCATCTTTTTTTTGACCTCGATCATACCTTATGGGATTTTGATGCCAATGCAAAGGAATCCTTATATGAACTCTATAACCTGTTTCAGTTAGAAAAAAAATTTATTTATCCTTTTGAAGGTTTCTACACCACTTATTTAAAACACAATGCTGTTTTATGGGATCGATTTGAAAAAGGATATATAAGTAGTGCAGAATTAAAATGGAAACGCATGTGGCGTTCCCTGGTAGATTTTGGAATCGGAGATGAAGAACTGGCTAAAGAAATGAGCGCCAAATTCCTGGAAATTCTCCCTACCAAAAAGAAAGTCTTTGCATATACTTTTGAGATACTGGACTATCTAACTGAAAAAGAATATTCCATTCATCTTATTACTAACGGTTTCGAAAAGACGCAATGGAGTAAACTGAACAATTCAAAACTTGCAAAATATTTTACGCATGTTATTACTTCTGAAGTTTCAAATTCTATGAAACCTCAAAAAGAAATTTTTGAATACGCCGTGAAAAAAACCAGGGGAAATATCGATGAATGTATTATGATAGGGGATAATCCCAATGCCGACATACAAGGCGCAATCAATGCCGGAATGGATACTATTTTTGTAAATCACATTAAGGCAAATTCCAAAGTAACACCTACCCACACCATTTACCATTTAAAAGAACTCGAAGCTATTTTATAAAGAAGTTGTGCTGAATTTGGTTACCCATCCGTTCGCCATGACATCAGCACTAAACTATTTTATTTTGTCAACATCTTCGATTTCTTCTACGTCCACTGGTACCAGTGTATCAATAGTAGCCAGAACCGTTACGCCTCCTTTTACATTTTGATTGAGTTGTACATTCAATTCCGTGCCGATAGGTAACAATACATCTACGCGACTGCCAAACTTAATGAAACCCATTTCAGCTCCCTGCACTACTCCCTGGCCTACATTCAGATAGTTTACGATGCGTTTGGCAACTGCCCCGGCAATTTGCTTTACCATTATTTCTGCACTGTCGCTTTTTATCACAACGCAATGCCGTTCATTTTCAACAGATGATTTAGGGTGCCAGGCAACCAGGTATTTCCCTTTATGATATTGGCTGTATCGCACCTCGCCCGTCATGGGGATCCTGTTGAGATGTACATTGGCGGGGCTCATAAATATAGAAACCTGTATGCGTTTATCATGAAAATATTCCACATCAGTTATCTCCTCTATCACCACCACCTTACCATCAGCGGGACATATCACCTGGTGATGTGCAACAGTAAAAATTCTTTTCGGAGAACGGAAAAATGAAATAATAAAAAGCAACGTGATGAGGCTTACGCCAAAAACGATCCATGATACGATGGGTAATGAAGCGCTGAAGAAATAAAAAAAAATAATATTGAGAGCGCCAAAAACAAGCGCGCTCAGCGCAATGGATTTATAGCCCTCTTTATGAATGTTCATTCAATAAGTTTAACCGCAAATATAAAAATTGAGCGGGAAGAAAAGTGTATTTATTTTGACTGGTCGCATACTTAAAAAGTCACATACATAAAAAATAATATAAGCCTACAAAGGGTATAGCCACCAGCAAAGAATCAAACCTATCTAAAAATCCTCCATGGCCCGGCATAAGGGTCCCGCTATCTTTTACCTGTGCCATTCTTTTTAATTTACTTTCCATGAGGTCGCCTATTGTGCCAAAAACTGCGCAGCAGAAAGCAATGGCTATCCAGTCATGATAATTATAGAACCCGGTTGCATTGCCAACTAAAGTAATAGTAACAATACAAAGTATAGCCCCACCAATAGTACCTTCCCATGTCTTTTTGGGTGATATTTTTGACAAAGGTGTTTTACCAATAAACGAGCCGACAATATATGCCATGGTATCATTGATCCATATAGAAAAAATAATTCCACAAGGTAGTACCTTCCCAAATTCAATAAAATCAAGATTACCTTTATAAACATTTCCCGTATACCTTACATAGATCATTATTACAACAGGAAGCGTTATATACAACAAACCAAAAAGAACATAATACAGGTATTTTTTAGGATTTATTTTCTTCATAAGTTTTACAAATTCGTACCAGCAGCCAAAATGTATAATCGTAAAAAGAAGTATAAAGCTCCATTGGTTCCATAACAGGCCTGCCAACATTACGGCAACAAAAACAATTGAAGTTAATGTTCGTGTTCTAAAAGTCTTTGCATCAAACGCCATGTGTACAATTAAGATTGAGCAGTTATCCAGTCATGCAAATCATCGTCAGGCAAATTGTCTTCTTCTGATTTTATTTTTTGCGATAAAGAATTTTTCCTGAATTGCATAAACAGGTAGAAAATGAATACAAGGGCTACAATTCCCGCCCATATAGGAAAATTTTCTTCAATATCTTTTGGATCTTTTGTTCCGGAAAGTGTGAATATATACAATGCAGTAACCTGGAGGCCATTATATAAAAAATGAAAAAGAACGGCCAGCCATATGGTGCTACTGTAATAAAAAATCAGCCCGAGAATCACGCCCAAAGCAAAACGGACTAAAAACCCATAGTATGAAACATGAACCAGGCTAAAAACAATGGCAGTTAAAATTATTGCGATCCATGGCCCTTTAAACCAGCGGACAAGAATATTCTGCAGCCCGGCCCGGAAAAATACTTCCTCCACGAGGCCTGGTAATAACCCAATCACCACCAGGGAAATAATATACCTGGGAAATGAATTGATATTAATAAGTGCCGCTTCCTGGGCGGCCCGGGAATCTTCCATGCCTTTAAACTTTATTGCCAGGTTGGCGGGAATCGGAATAATCTTATTCAGTTCCGCCAATGCCCCTGACAAGGGGAAGGTGAGCATAAGAATTCCTAATAATATAAGCACCTGTTTATAATTGATGTTTGTGTTAAATCCCATAAATTTTAGTGGCTTGCGGTAACAGATAAGCGCTAAAAAATAAACGGGTAAAAAAAACAGGAGTACAGTAGAAATAGCCTGTACAACCATAACCGCATTATAATATTGAGGTTTGAACATATCAGTTGCCATTGCAGAAACAGGCCTCCCCGTCATCATCAGCCACACAGCTACGGAGACTAACGTGCCAATAACAAGACCTGCTCCAATCAACCCAATTAGAATTCCAATTTGCGTAACGTAGCTAATGTTCTTAGAATTTCTGTCAATCATGATACTACCAATTTTTAAGTGCGTAAATTTACAGCCAAATAAACTTAAACAGACAAGAAGCTAAGCAGTCCGCACCACTATAGCCGTCAGACTGCCTTTTGTTGAGCAAAATTCAAAAATAATGTCCTCGATAGGCAACATACAACTTCCCGATTTTCCCTTATTGCTTGCGCCCATGGAAGACGTGAGCGATCCTCCTTTTCGTGCCGTGTGTAAAGACAATGGCGCTCACCTCATGTACACTGAATTCATAAGTAGCGAAGGATTAATACGCGATGCCATTAAAAGCCGTAAGAAGCTGGATATTTATGATTATGAGAAGCCTGTTGGTATTCAAATTTTTGGCGGTGATGAAGAGAGCCTTTCGCTGGCTGCAAAAATTGTTGATGCTACCAATCCTGATCTGCTTGACATTAATTTTGGATGTCCTGTGAAAAAAGTTGCCTGTCGTGGCGCCGGCGCCGGTGTATTAAAGGATGTGCCTCTTATGGTGCGTTTAACCGATGCCGTTGTAAAGAGTACGTCTCTCCCCGTAACAGTAAAAACCAGGCTGGGCTGGGATGATAACACCAGGAATATTGAAGAAGTTGCAGAACGTTTGCAGGACGTAGGTATACAGGCGCTAGCCATTCATGGCCGCACCCGGGCCCAAATGTATAAAGGGGAAGCAGACTGGACGTTGATTGCAAAAGTGAAAGAAAATCCAAGAATTACCATCCCTGTTTTTGGTAATGGTGATATTGATTCTCCCCAAAAGGCCCTGGAATATAAGAACCGCTATGGTGTGGATGGCATCATGATAGGCCGTGCTGCTATTGGCTATCCATGGATTTTTAAAGAAATAACACACTACGTGAAAACAGGCGAAATGCTTCCTCCACCTACTGTTGAAGAGAGAGTGGCTGTATGCAAAAAACATTTGTTAAAATCGCTCGAGTGGAAAGGCCCGGTGGTTGGCATTAACGAAATGCGCAGGCATTATACGAATTATCTGAAGGGAATGCCTAATATAAAAGAATACCGGTTAAAACTGGTAACCTTAACGGAGGTCGCTGAAATACTTGAAGTGCTTGATGACGTTGTTTCCCGGTACAGTGGGTATGAATTTGAAAAATCAGTAATTCAGTTGATTAACTATCATGAAAAATGTGCGGTGTAAATCCTGCCGGTAACATTTTGAAACGTTACAGGTTTTCCAAACCTTCATATAGGAATATCAAGTGGCGAAACTGAAGAAGAAAATACATTTAAAAGATCCCCATTTTCGCTAACCAAATATTTATAGAAATTCCATTCCGGCTCTTTATGGTTCCACCCATTTTTATTTTCATCGCTTAACCATTGGTAAACGGGTTGTTTGTCGTTCCCCTTTACATTATCTTTTTTAAAAAGCTGGAAGGTTACGCCATAATTTATTTTGCAGAATTCGGCAATCTCTTCATCGCTACCCGGCTCCTGTGCTCCGAAATTATTGGAAGGGAAGCCAAGAATGATAATATTTTTATTTTGCTCATGCATTTGTTCCAGTTCAGCATATTGAGGCGTAAACCCGCATTGGCTGGCAAGATTTACGAGCAAAACTTTTTTGCCACGGTACTTTTCAAATAAAACTTCTTCATTCGCATTTGTTGTTGCCTGTAAAGAATAAAAATTTATAGGCGCCATTTTGTTTGATTTATTTGCATTGATAGTAATCCCCACGCCTGTCAGTTTCGAAAGCTTCATTCGAAGAGAATAGGTAGAAGAAAAGAGTTTTTTCAGAATAGACATGAGATTTATAAAAATAGGATACCTTATTTTCTGAAACGCTTGTCAGGATGCCTGATAACAATTATGAATAGAATATATGATCACCTCATGGTTTTTCCATGATTTTTTATTTAAACAAATTTACAATTTTTAATCTCTTTAAACCGGGTACCGTTAATGCGACCGTTGTATCATTTAGTTTACCTAATCAATTTTGTAAACCATTTCAGTTTTCCTTTGAATGGCGGATACTTTAAAGAAGGATCTATAACCGTTGATGTTTTTAAAACAGGCTTCGCATGTGTAAAAACATTGAAAGTATTTTTGCCGTGATACGCACCCATACCACTGTCGCCAACGCCCCCAAAGGGAAATTTTTCATTGGCAAAATGCCAAACCGTATTATTGATGCAACCACCGCCAAACGCAACTTTTTGAATCCATTCTTTTTCGGTGTTTTTGTTCTTTGTAAATAAATAAAAAGCCAATGGATTTTTATTTTGCTGAACTATATTCATTGCTTCTTTCGTTGTGTTAAAAGATAACACCGGAAGTATAGGACCAAAAATTTCTTCTTTCATCACATCGCTATCCGGCGAAATATTGGTAAGTATGGTTGGTTCAATGTATAAAGAATCGATATCATTTTTACCACCATAAAATATTTCCCCTTCATTCAGGTAACCAGTTAACTTATTAAAACGGGTTTCATTAATTATTTTTCCATAATCACCACTGGAAGATGCCTCGGCTGTATAAAATTTTTGAATAGTATTTTGTAAACTATTTAAAAAAATTTCCCGAACGGCTTCCTGCACCAATATGTAGTCCGGTGCAATACAGGTTTGCCCGGCATTTAAAAATTTACCAAGAACAATTCTCTTTGCCGCTACGGGTATATCAGCATCTTCATAAACGATGCATGGACTTTTACCTCCCAGCTCCAGTGTAACCGGAACTAAATTATTCGCAGCAAGCATATAAATTTCCCTGCCTACTGTAGTACTCCCCGTATAAAAAACATGGTCGAAATGAAATTGAGTCATCATAGCAGGTACTACATCAGAACCGTTACCAGTGATCACTTTCACATAATTTTCAGGAAAGATTTTTTGAATAATTTTTTGAATAATTTTTTCAGTTGCCGGCGCAAGTTCCGATGGTTTTAACACAATACAATTGCCACCGGCAATAGCACCCACTAACGGGATTAATAATAATTGTAAAGGATAATTCCATGGTGCTATAATAAAAACAACTCCCAACGGATCCCTGTAGATTTTTGCTGTTGAAGGGAATGTTACCAGGCTTGACGAAACTTTTTCAGGCCTCATCCATTTATGCAAATTATTAATTGCATTTCTTATTTCACTCATTAATAAACCTGTTTCTGAAGCCCAGGCTTCTTCCGGGCTTTTTTTAAGATCGGTATACAAGGCAGCATTAATTTCATCGTTATGTTGTATGATGGCCTTTGCAAAAGATTTTAATTGGGTTATTCTAAAATCATAAGACAAGGTTGCGCCACTACTGTAAAAACTGCGAAGGTTTATAAGACTGGAATGTAAATCATTCATAACGGCTACATTTGTTCCTCAAGATAGTCGCAACTGTTAGAAAAAGCAATTAATGCGACCAATATAATTCCCGGGGCCATGGATGATGAACACTACATGAGGCAGGCGTTAAGAGAAGCACAAACAGCATTTGATGCGGGTGAAGTTCCGATTGGTGCAGTGATTGTAATGCAAAATAAAATAATTGGCCGCGGACATAACCAGGTGGAAATACTTACCGATTCGACGGCCCATGCCGAAATAATTGCCCTCACGTCAGCGTTTAATTATCTCGGTTCAAAATATTTACCTGATGCGACTATGTATGTAACAATAGAACCTTGCCCAATGTGTTGCGGTGCCTTATACTGGAGTAAAATCGGCAGATTGGTGTATGGCGCTCCTGATCCAAAACACGGCGGTACCGGCAAGGTGAACCTTCATCCCAAAACAGTAGTTATCAAAAATATTCTTGCAGATGATTGCCTGTTACTGATGAAGCGTTTTTTCATAAAGAAAAGGTAAAATATGGAGTTTGTCTTGTTTTCGCTATGAGGAATTATTATAATGACTCTAAGCTTTGTAAACAGATAGTACCTAAATTTGTTACAAAGAAATATTCGTTCACTTTTTAAATTATAAATTATGCCATTTACATTACCGGCTCTTCCTTACAGCTTTGATGCTTTGGAGCCAAACATCGACAAAGAAACTATGCAAATTCATCACGATAAGCATCACCAGGGTTATGTAGATAACCTTAATAAAGCCATTGCGGGCACACCCAATGAAAATAAAACAATTGAAGAATTGGTTGCAAATGCAGGAAGT
The DNA here is from genome assembly GCA_039933035.1 of Ginsengibacter sp. Classification (GTDB taxonomy): domain Bacteria; phylum Bacteroidota; class Bacteroidia; order Chitinophagales; family Chitinophagaceae; genus Ginsengibacter. The sequence continues at coordinate 39,497 of JBDTOV010000001.1, forward strand.
ATTGGCCCTGCGGTTCGCAACAACGGCGGCGGACATTGGAATCATAGCTTTTTCTGGGAAATCCTTTCTCCGGACGGAGGTGGAAAACCAACCGGAAAATTAGCGGAAGCTATTGACGAAGCTTTTAGTTCGTTTGATGAAATGAAAGATAAATTCAATACAGCAGGTGCGACCAGGTTTGGCAGTGGCTGGGCATGGCTTGGTGTACTCGATGGAAAGCTTGCTATTTGCTCAACTCCTAACCAGGATAATCCACTAATGGATGTAGCAGACTGCAAATGCAAACCAATCCTGGGTTGCGATGTTTGGGAGCATGCTTATTATTTAAAATATCAAAATAAAAGGGCTGATTATTTAAAAGCTTTTTGGAACGTAGTTAACTGGCAAAAAGTGGCCGAACATTTTGAAAAAGCTACAGGTAAATTAGCAACCGCTTGATATAAAAACCTAAAAGTTACTTTACTTTATAAAAAAAACCGTCTCAAAATATGAGACGGTTTTTTTATGTAATTGTATTTTGAATAAAGGTTATGTTTTAATTCAAAGCATGTAACGCTACAAGGTAGCCATATCAATTACGAACCGGTAACGCACATCACCTTTTAACATGCGCTCATAACTTTCATTAATATCTTTAATATTGATAACCTCCACGTCTGATGTAATATTATGTTCCGCACAGTAATCAAGCATTTCCTGGGTTTCCGGAATGCCACCTATTAAAGAACCCGCGATACTTCTTCGTTGAAATATAAGGTTGAACGCAGGTACAACTGCAGGCTCGGAAGGAGCGCCAACACAAACCATTACACCATTAGTGTTGAGCAAATTAAGATACATGTTATAATCGTGCGGGGCCGAAACAGTATCTAAAATAAAATCAAAATAATTATTTACGCTTTTTACCTGCTCTTTGTCGCTCGTCAAAAGAAATTTATGAGCGCCTAATCGTTTTGCGTCTGCTTCTTTTGATGGCGAATGACTGAGCATAGTAACTTCCGCTCCAAAGGATACGGCCAATTTTACGCCCATGTGTCCCAAACCACCCAGGCCAAGAACACCTACTTTATCATCCTTACCAACCTTCCAATGTCTCAATGGGGAATAGGTGGTGATGCCTGCACAAAGCAACGGAGCAACTCCTTCGAGGGGTAATTTTTCAGACACTTTTAATACGAAATCTTCTGTTACTACAATTTGTTTACTATAGCCGCCATAGGTAACGCCACTTCCATCTCTTTCCTGCCCATTGTAAGTTCCCACCCATCCACCTGAACAATATTGCTCGAGGCCTTCTTTGCAGTTGTCACATTCACGACAACTATCTACCAGGCAGCCAACACCAACAAGGTCACCTGTTTTATATTTCTTCACATGGTCTCCCACTTTTGTTACACGGCCAACAATTTCGTGGCCGGGAACTACAGGGTAAATGGTATTTCCCCATTCGTTGCGGGCAGTATGCAAATCACTGTGACAAACACCACAATACAAAATATCAATCTGAACGTCATGAGGTTTCGTATCTCTCCTGTTTATACTCCATGGTTCAATTGATGTTGTCGCACTTTTGGCGGCATAAGCTTTTATTTCTGACATATCTTCAATTTTTTTAGATAACAAAACTAACACTTAAAAGGTTTTGACAGGCACGATAATGTTTCGGCATCTCGTCATCCGGTAATATTCCGCGAACACACCGGCGGATAGTCAATCAAGGAGTATTACACCTGAGAAAGTCAAAGATTATTTTTTTCTACTGATATAAAATGCAATTTTTGGGAGATTATTTATTACCAAAAGTATATTATGATAAAAAAATTTCTCTTTTTCGTAGTGTTGAGTTTGTACGCTCTTGTGCCTTTATTTTCCCAAACGACTGGCAATAAATTAAAGAATGACAGCTTAACGGCAGCTCAAAAAGACAGTATCAAATGGTCGAAATTATCGGGCCTTGCCTACTATCCGCTGATTAAAGCGGGCACCTTTTCAGGGGTATTGCCTGTAGAAGGAGTAGATGAAATACCTGACCCAACAAGGGAATATAAATTACTGTTTGAGTTTACACTAAACTTTAAAGACAGCACCCACGAAAAATTAAATCCGGGCCTGGTGGAAATAGCCCGCGTCCTCAACCTGCATGTTGCTTCAGGTATCCCGATTTCGAATATCCATGCCGTTATAGCGACGCACGGACCATCTTTATTTTCAATCAGAAATAACCAATTTTTCCAGGAAAAATATAAAAAGGATAATCCTAACAGTCAGCTTATTGAAGATTTGATGAAAAACGGCGTGAAGTTTATCGCTTGCGGGCAGGCAATGAGATTTCTTGAAATAAAGAAAGAAGAGCTATTTCCCGGCGTGAAAGTTTCTCTAACTGCACAAACGGTTTTATCTAATTATTCAGGACAGGGATATGTTCATTATGATATAAGTGAGGAATAACAATCAGGCAGTCCCTTTGGGGAATTAATGATCTACAATGAACTTTTATGCAAATATGGAGTTGATAGATTTGCAACCACAAATAATCAATAGATAAATTTTACAAATGCCTTTACTCTTTGACTCAATTAAAATACGAAACGTTGAACTAAAAAATCGGATGGTAGTATCACCGATGTGCGAATATTCCAGTGAAGATGGCTTTGCTAACAATTGGCACCTGGTTCATTTAGGCAGCAGGGCTGTTGGCGGTGCAGGATTAATATTAACGGAAGCTACCGCTGTATCACCGGAAGGCAGAATTACGCCTGATGACCTTGGCATTTGGAAAGATGAGCATATCGATTTCCTAAAAGTTATAACAACGTTCATCAGTGAACAAGGAAGCATTCCCGGTATTCAACTAGCCCATGCCGGACGCAAGGCGAGTCATTTTAGCCCATGGAAGGGAGGGAAGTTTTTAAAAGAGGATGAAGAGTCCTGGCAAACTGTAGCGCCAGGCGCTATACCTTATAAAGAGGGGGAACCTGTTCCTCATGAAATGACGGGAGATGAGATAAAAAAAACAATTAATGATTTTGGTAGCGCGGCAGAGCGGGCGTTGAGAGCAGGGTTTAAAGTATTCGAAATTCACGCCGCTCATGGTTATTTACTTAATGAATTTTTGTCGCCGCTCACCAATCATCGCAGTGATGAATATGGTGGAAATTTTGAAAACCGGGTTAAATTTTTGGTAGAAATCGTAGAAGCCGTGAGAAAAATAATAACAGACCAGTTGCCCTTGTTTGTAAGAATTTCCGCATCTGACTGGGTGGCAGGCGGCTGGGATATTGAGGACTCAGTTAAGCTTTCAAAGATATTAAAAGATAAGTCCGTTGATCTTATTGATTGCTCTTCCGGCGGAAATTCGCCCGACCAGGTAATACCAGTAAAACCTCTCTACCAGGTTCCTTTTTCAAAAAAAATTAAAAAAGAAACCGGCATGCTTACGGGCGCGGTAGGTTTAATAACAACCGCGGAAGAATCGGAACAAATTCTTAAAGATGAAGGTGCCGATCTTATCATGTTAGCAAGGGAATTCTTAAGAAATCCCTACTTTCCGCTACACGCAGCGAAAGAGCTGGGAGTGGACGTTACATGGCCTGTTCAATATGACAGGGCCAAAAAATATTAATTATTTTTTGGGGTTAAAAAAATACATCCAGTCGTAAAATAAAAAACTCCGGCAACTTATCGGAGTTTTTTTATAAAATGTATCGACTGAATTATTTTTTTACATTCACCGTTATGGCATCGGATAATTTGCTGCCATATGAACGATGAATTCCATCCGCGAATTGTAATGCTAATTTATGTTTACCGGGCGATAAGGAGATAGTTGCCTCTTTCTGGGCGTTGCCAAAATGGATGTGCGTACTATCCTTTGGTATAACAATACCTGTTGCCGTTGAATCTCCATCATCAATTATTAAATGGAAATGACCGGAATTCGGTTTTATAGTTCCTGCTGAATCAACTGAGATATTTGTTGCACTCATTTCAACCTTTAATGGCGAAGAAACGGTTTGTCCATCTTTCAGATTTTTAAAAGAGACTTTAGCGCCGCCCGGAATTGCAGACATAGCGTCTACCGTAGTGGTAGTCATTGTAGAATGAGAGGTATCTGTATTCATAGTGGATGCATCAGTACTCATGCCTGTAGAATCTGTGCCGGAAGTTTCACTGCCAGTGCCTGAGTTACATGAAATCAATCCCATTAGGAGTAACGCCGGGATTCCAAGAAATTTTTTCATTACATTATATTTTAAAGGTTGAATAGAATCAATAAATATCAGGATTTTTTGCCATACCGTATGTCACAGTAAAATAAAATCTTTCAAAATTATATTAAATATAAACTATTGGTCTTTTAAAAGACGAGCCGGCAAATGGCTGTAGTCATTGACACAATAATTCCAAGAAGAATTAATTCTTTAAAGATTGTAAAAAATAACAGCCGGCAGTAAAATTAAATCTTAAAATCGCGGGATTCATACAGACAATACTACCACCTCTCTTTTGCATAACGCAACAGAAAGGTGGTAGTATTTTGAAATTTATATGCAAATGTTTGTTTACCTGCCCTTCTTTTTATCTATTTCGTTCCCGATGATATAACCCCCTGCTGCGCCGGCGAGCCCACCCACTACGGCTCCTGTTCCCTTGTGTTTACTAATGATAGCACCACCTACAGCACCCGCTGCTCCACCAATTACTGCGCCTTTTGCCCTGTTACTCCACCCTTTCTTTTCAGTGGTGGTAGTAGTGGTAGTTGCGTTGCTTGTTGATGTTGTATTACCGTTGGGTGTTTTAGTAGAAGTTGTGCTACTTCCCTGGGTCTGGCTTTTAGAAACTGCAGAAGGTTTCTCTCCTCTTTGCAAGGCCGTACCTGTATCTGAAGACGCACTATTCTGATAAACTCCGGTAGTATCGGTCAGCATCACTTTGTTTGTTTTTAGATCTGAATTTGAGCCACTTTTGCACGCTGCAAACAATGACGCAATTGTCATAACCATTAATAATTTTTTCATAATTGTCTAATTTTGTGCCATCCTGATTTTTTAGCAGCATACATCAGGTTTACCCTTATATACCCCCTATTTAGGGAAAACTGTGCCAGGATGGTTTATATATTCCATAAAACGCCCGGCAGTTACAGTTATTGCTATATCAAGCGCTAATATGGTTAATTATTATTTTATTAAGGAATGTACTCCCTGGAAATTGCGGGCTAATAAATTCCCTGTTTTAAAAATGATTGTTCTGCTTCTAAAAGATTGAAAGTAAAATGAGGATATTAGATTTCTTTATCTACTTTTGTATGCTATTTCACTTCCAGGTAAAAGCTATATTTACCTTCGATCTCTTCATCCGGCCACTCATGCATTATTGTATAATATTATCAACAATTAAAACAATTAATCATCCATTTAATCTATAAATTTTATTGCTAAATTTTACAAACCTCCCTTATGAAACCACATTTTATCAAACAGGCGTTTACCCTCTGCCAGCTTGCATTTTTTGCTCTATGCGCAAATGCACAATACACGGAAACTTTCGAATCCCAATCGCCCGTTGCGAACTACTTTAACAGCAATGGACAATTGTTTACACTCACCCACAGCTTCCTTATTTTTAGTTCAAGAGGAGGGTATGGTTATCAACATTCCAACCGCTTTATTGATAATGCTGCCAACGTTGCTATAAACCAGGTCAATTCTATAAAAACTACCAACGCTTACCCATTCACGATAAAAAATCTGTGGATATATCTTTCTTCCGACGGAGGTAGTAATCCTACTGTAGATGGTTCCTTAATTATACAAGGGAAATTGGGAGGTGTGGTGCAGTTTATTATAAGTAAAACGAGTGGCTTTACCGCCTCTTTTGTTCCTGATAACGGATTTATTAATATTAATTTCGCTACAGAATCCGGTATGAATAACAGTAGCAAAAGCATTGATGAAATTGAGTTTCGCCTACAGGGTAATTTTAATTACATAGCCATAGATAATTTTACATGGGTTCCCCAGGCGGTATTACCTCTGTCATTACTTTCTTATACTGCCAGCCTGCAGGCTGATAATAAAGTTAGACTAAGCTGGCAGACTGCTTATGAAAATAATACCGCCAGTTTTATTATTGAAAAAAGTATTGACGGAAGAAATTTTCAGCAAGCAGGTAGTGTAGTAGCAAGCGGAAACAGTAGTGCTACTTTGAATTATGGATTTACTGATAATACACCATCAGCAGGTACCAATTATTATCGCCTGGTTGAAGTAGATAAAGACGGGAATGTAAAACAGCTTGGGGTAAGAACAATAAACATGTTCGGGAGGTTTTACAAGGCAACTATATATCCTAATCCGGTAACCGGCAGCAGTTTTACTTTACGGTCTGATCTTCCGGTAAACCGGTCGAATACTTATATGCTGACCGATATGTCAGGTAGAACTGTAAAGAGTGGCATAGTAACTTCAACGCAGCAGCAGGTTAATATTTCGCAACTTGCTACCGGAAATTATATAATAAAACTCAGCAATGGTGAAGTTGTTAAGTGGATAAAAGAGTAGTCGTTTTTATTTTGTTTATATGCATTTAATATAATGATCTCCCGGTATTTTTGGGAGATTTTTTATTGTAACTGGTTATTCACGAAAGTATCGTCCGCCAGTGAAGCAAATGTTGTAAATATTGCAACTAAGCTAACCCGCTATAATAATCGAAATTAAAAAATTGCAGATTTTATTCTTATAACTATCTCTTCCTTACATAGGTGTAAAACTTCTTAAAATGGCTACAGCATCATGATAATATTCTTCAGCGTAATTTATCCAAATATAAAAACTAAGTTCAGGATCATCAGGATTAACTATGAGCATTACTGTGGCCGGAAGACCTTTGCTTGTACCATCAATGGCACAGCCCCAGTAACCGTTAATATCTTTAAGATAAATCGGCTGCGTATTGCCGGAAGAATTTGTCGTGTTGTAAGAAAGATGTAAACTGTTTGCCCATTTGACAATAGCATTTTTCATTCCATCATATGTAAGATTTTCTCTTTTACGCGGGTAAATATCCAGGTACATATTGTTATTTCCTGCTTCGTAAACTGTTGCATCGTTTATCTGAACTACCAGGTTATCAGGGGCCTTAAATTTAATTTTGTAAGTATCCCACGTCCAGGTCTGTAAAGACTGTGCATGTACATAGATGCTTAGTGGGAAGAGCATCATAGTCAAAAGATATTTATACCTCATATGTAAAGTTTTATTTTTTCAGAAAAAAAATCAAACGACAAAACTTTAAGGGGTTTTCATTTAAGCATATATAACACAACTGTTACGTTAAATATAATTTTCAATAGGATAACGAAACACCAGGAATTAGAGGCGATACAATCAGTCGTTCTTAATACGATATCGGATTATACATTGGATAATAGCGCATATTAGCGTTTGCTGTGGAGGGAATGCTTTCGCAGGAGTAATTAACGTCCAGAATACAAATTTATAACAAAGAATGGATTTTCATAAAATCTCACGCCATATTTCTGTAATGTTTTAATTCAATACACTGGCTTCTTTTTCAATTTTAATATTTTTTTGTTCTTTCATTTTCGCCCAGCCGCCTGCTATATTACGTAGATTGTGGTAACCATGTTTTTTTAAAATTGAGGCTGCTATTAAACTCCCGTAGCCACTTCCACAATGAATATAAATATTTTGATTTTCTTCCAATTGAGCAATTTGTACAATGTCGGCCAGGTTGCCAAGCGGAATGTTCATAGCATCTTTTGCATGTCCTTCCGTAAATTCCATTTCTTTCCGTACATCCATTATCACCAAGTTGTCATCGTAAGGAATATCCATAGCAAGTTCGTCAGCTTCCACATTTATAACCAGGTCAACAGTTTCTCCGGCTTTTTCCCATTCTCCAAACCCACCCTCCAGGTAACCCTCTACATTGTCAAAACCAACCCTGGCAAGCCTTACAATGGCTTCTTCTTCCTGGCCAGGTTCTGTAACCAGGACGATACGCTGGTGAAATGACAAAAGGCTTCCTGCCCATTCAGCAAACCTTCCTTCAAGCCCTATAAATATAGAACCCGGAACAAATCCATTTGAAAATTCAGCCGCCGTTCGTGTATCCAGCACCAATGCATCCTCATTTATTTTCAACTTAAAATCTGTTACCTGTAAAGGCACCAGGCCCTTTCTTTTTATTTCTTCCAGGCTGCCATATCCTTCCTTGTTAATCTTCGCATTTACTGAAAAATAAGCGGGAGCGGCATATAGCCCGTCTGTCAGTGCAGAAACGAATTCTTCTCTTGTTTGTGATTGCAAAGCATAGTTATTCTTCTTTTGTTCACCAATAGTTGTAACGGTTGCCGAACCGGGATTTTTCCCGCAGCTTGTTCCCGAACCATGTGCCGGATATACAATTACATCGTCAGCCAAAGGCATAAGTTTAGCCTGGATGGTATCATACATCACAGAAGCCAATTCTTCGCTGGTCATATCGCCGCTGCTCAAGTCAGGACGACCGATATCTCCTGCCAGTAAAGTATCGCCGGTAAAAATGCACACCGGCTTACCCTTTTCATCTTTTAAAAGATAACAGGTTGATTCCAGCGTATGCCCGGGAGTATGTAGCACCTCCACAGTAATATCTCCAATTGTAAAAAGCTCACCATCTTTGGCAAGATGGAACGGGAAGTTAGCTTCCGTATTTGGCCCGTATACTATGGGTGCGCCAGTTTTTTTTGTTAGGTCGAGGTGTTCACTTATAAAATCGGCACAAAAATGAGTTTCAAAAATGTACTTAATTTTTGATGTGTGTTCTTCCGCAAGTTTTACATATGTCGCGATATCTCTTAACGGATCTATTACCGCTGCCTCGCCGTTACTTTCTATAAAATAAGCCGCCTCGCTAAGACAGCCAGTGTAAATTTGCTCCAGATACATATCAATTTTTTTTTAAATAATCTTTAATCAATATATTTTATACCTGAACCAGGTATAAAATAAGTGATTAATAGCTAATTGCAAAGGTAAATTAAAGTAAATTTAGAAAAAAATAGCTGGGAAGGAAGGGATAAAAATTTGCGTTAAAAATCATCCGATAAGATTTTTCACAAACTCATTGATGGCTTCAATACGTAAAGAATTGATGGTATAAAAAATAAATTTTCCATCGCGTTGTGTGGATACAATGCCGGCCTTTCTCAAAATAGCGAGGTGCTGGGAAGCAACGGATTGCTCAAGTCTTAATTTTACATAAAGTTCAGTAACAGTAAGCTTCTTATTCTCATGAATTGTTTTTATTATTTGCTGACGAAGTTTATGATTTAGCGCCCGGAGAACCAAAGCAGCTTTTTTAATGTTATAATAATCAATATCGGGAAGACTGTCATATTCTGCTCCTGGCCCCTGCCTATTTAAGGATTGTATGGGCTCTGGAAAGGTCATAATAAATAGATTTTAGTTGATTTTATGTTTTTCATTCTGTTTCACAAAGATACATATTGAAGTTAGAAATTTTTAGCAACAAACAGGAAAAAAACAAAAACGTCTTTTGCGGTTAGGGTACCTGTTTTTGTATAATAGTATGAAATTCTTTTATATATATCGGCTGCGCGTGGGATATGTTTTCAAATTCATGTTTTTTGAATTTTCCCCATGCTATGGCGGCAAGGGACTCCGAAGATATCTCACCGTTTAAAAAAACCGCATTCTTGTTTTTGGTGAGTTGTTGAAATTTTTCAATACCACTTCCTATAAAATAAACTTTGCCGCAAAATAGAATTTCGGCAAATGAATTTTCCTCCAGGATCACTGATGAAGGTGCTGCCACTTCCTCCATATCGAACTTATACATGGCGGTATAAACTTCCATGCGCCTGGCATCAATTACCGGGCAATAGAGTCCATTCGGATCTTTTACAATATTTGTCGCGGTAACGGCCATAGCTTCCAGGGAACTGTAACTAATCAAAGGAATTTTTAAAGCATAGCACAATCCTTTTGCTGTGGCAAGCCCGACGCGTATGCCCGTGTAGGAACCGGGACCGGAACTAACTCCTATCGCCTTTAATGCTTTTATGTCAACCCCCTGGCTTTCCAATAATTCGTAAATAGCCGTATGCAGAAAAGCCGCGTGTTGTTTTGTTTCATGATTGCAGGAAGTGCCAAGGATCTCAGCCCCGGCTGACAGGGTAACAATAGCTGTATCTGTGGATGTATGAATATTTACAATGTAAGTCATCAATTTATTTGGCTGGAAGTTAATTCAAAATATTTTTTTTCCAGTAAAGGCGCTATCAAATAGCGTTTATCCTTTACCGATAGATTTTGTAAAAGCCGGTAAATATTTTGCAACCCTATCTTTTGTTGCCATTCAAAAGGGCCGTATGGATAATTGGTTCCCAGTTTCATCGCCAGGTCAATTTCTTCTATAGTACTTACGCCCTCTTCCAGTGCGAAAAAAGCTTCGTTTATAATCATGCTGATTACTCGTGCAGCTATCATGCCCGGCTCATCTTTAACAAAAACTGCTGCCCAATCCATTGCTTCAAATATTTTACCGGCAATAATTTTATGGTGAGAAGCCACTTCCCATGTTTGCCTTTTTAAAAATCCGGGCCAGCCATTTATCCTGCTGACATTAAGGGGCGCTTTTTTTTGTTCCAGCGTTTCTATAACAGAATTAATAAAAACAGGTTTCCCGTTATGTAATTTCCTGTCTGAAAAATCTATATCGCCCGATAGAACGAAAAGAGCATCATAATTTTCATGGATCTCCCTATGGTCTGAAAAACTTTTTAGGAATACGAGATCTGCTAACGGGTTTGTATTCTTTGATATAATTTCCTCCCGTTGATCTACATTTGCCACAACAATAACCTTCATATTTTATTTTTTACAAAAATAGGTTTGTTGATTGATGGAAAGTTTTGCAATTTTATCCTCCTCATTCAAAAAATAAATGGACAAGCAAATTATTAACACACCCAATGCCCCTGCTCCAATAGGCCCCTACAACCAGGCGGTACAAGCGTCCGGCCTGCTTTTTATCTCAGGCCAGGTTGCGCTAAAACCGGGAAGTTCTGAACTTATTATAGCCGATATAAGTGAGGAGACAGAACAGGTAATGAATAATTTAAAAGCAATTTTGACCGAAGCAGGGCTTGGGTTTGAACAAGTGGTAAAAACAACCATTTTTTTAAAAGAAATGAGCTTGTTTGCGCCCGTTAATGAGGTGTATGGAAAGTATTTTGAATCCGGTTTTCCGGCACGGGAAACCGTAGCAGTGAAAGGCCTGCCCAAAGATGCGAATGTGGAAATAAGCATGGTAGCTGCAGTATTATTAAAAAAATAATTTTGAACAGGCAGGTAATTATAACATCCAAAGTACACAATTATTTAATAGATATTCTTCAGCAGAAAGGATATTCTGTGCTTCATTCTGAGAAAATAAGTTATGAGGAACTAAGCGCTACGATAAGCCAGGCGGAAGGAATTATTGTGACTACCCGGCTATCAATTGACAAAGCACTTATTGATAAAGCTACCCGTCTTAACTGGATTGGAAGATTGGGAAGTGGCATGGAATTAATTGATGTGGAATATGCCACTTCAAAGGGCATTCGTTGTGTTAGCAGCCCGGAAGGAAACCGGAATGCGGTAGCGGAACATGCACTGGGCCTGCTGCTGAATCTCACTAATAAAATAAGCTCAAGTTTTGAGGAAATAAAAGACAGGAAATGGATAAGAGAACCTAACCGGGGAGTGGAGTTGAGTGAAAAAACAATTGGCATTATAGGCTATGGCAATACAGGATCTGCCTTTGCTAAATTGCTGTCTTCTTTTGACGTTACGGTTCTTGCTTATGATAAATATAATTTCGGATTTGGAGGTGACCACATAAGAGAGGCCAATTTTGAACAAGTATGCAGGTACGCGGATGTAATTAGCATGCATGTACCGCTTACCCGGGAAACCCAATTTATGGCCAATGAAAAGTTTTTTAATTCATTAGAAAGATCTCCTTATTTTATATCTACCTGCCGGGGGAAGGTGACAGATACCAGTGCGTTGCTGGCCGCTTTGAAAAATAAGAAAATTGCGGGTGCGGGGCTCGACGTTTTGGAAAATGAAAATTTCGAATCCTATAACAGGGAAGAGAACCAACGCCTGAATGCTCTCTTGTCGCAGCCAAATGTTATATTGACGCCTCATATTGCGGGGTACAGTGTGGAAGCTTTTTATAAAATGGCAAAAGTTTTATTAAAAAAACTGGAGTTGGAATAACAATTCAATTTTTTTATATTTGTAATCATACAACGTCTCAGTAATAATGGGGCGTTGTATTTTTTTTCGTTTACCCTAAAGAAATTTTTTAAATATTAAAATGAGGATATGAGCCAGATTAATTATGTAACAAAAAATACATTTGATCAAATGAAAGCTGAGCTTCAGCAGATGAAAGGCGTTGAAAGACCTGCGGCTTCGAAAGCTATCGGTGAAGCAAGGGAAAAAGGTGATCTTAAAGAAAATGCTGAATACGATGCAGCAAAAGAAGCCCAGGGAATACTTGAAGCTAAAATAAAGCAGTTGGAAACTATAATCGCGACCGCCAGGATTGTAGATGAAAGTGCTATTGATACCAGCAGGGTATCTATTCTTACGAAGGTCACACTTACCAATCTCGCTACAAAAAAGCAGGTTACTTACCAGATTGTGTCAGAAAAAGAAGCTGACCTGAAATTGCAAAAAATATCTGCTGCATCCCCGATTGGAAAAGGGTTACTCGGTAAATCTGTGGGAGAAACAGCCGAAATAAAAATACCTGCGGGCATGATACAGTTTAAAATAGACAACATAACATCGTGATGAAGAGTTGGCGGCCCACTGTAAGATGTAATAATGGAAGTAAGCAAAACCCCAAACAATACATGCTATGACTATTTTTTCAAAAATAATTTCAGGTGAAATTTCCTGCTATAAGATTGCGGAAGATGGAAAATTTTTTGCATTTCTCGATATCAGTCCGCTGGCAGAAGGACATACGCTCGTAGTTCCTAAACTTGAAATTGACAATTTTTTTGATATGCCTGGTGAGTACCTTACAGATATTCTTGTATTTGCAAAGCCCATCGCAAAAGCTATTGAAAAATCTTTTGATTGCAACAGGTGTGGGCTCAGCGTCGTTGGCCTCGAGGTACCCCATGCACACCTGCATCTTGTTCCTATCAATAACGCTGATGACATCAATTTCACCAGAAAAAAACTTCATCTATCCGAAGGGCGAATGAAAGCAGCACAGGAAACGATTTTAAAAGAAATGGAAAACCAAAAAGAGTAAATGGCATTATGCGAATTATCACATACAACGTAAACGGTATAAGATCAGCAATAAAAAAGGGATTTATTGACTGGCTTGCGACTGATCCTGCAGATATTATCTGCCTCCAGGAAATAAAAGCCCATAAAGATGATATAGATATAACTTCGATAGAATCATCAGGATACCGTTCCTGGTGGTTTTCATCACAAAAGAAAGGATACAGCGGCGTTGCCATCCTGAGCAAAATTTTACCGGACAATGTTGAGTATGGACATGGTAATAAACAAAGCGATTTTGAGGGAAGGGTACTGAGAGCAGATTTTAATGATATCACATTAATAAATGCTTACTTTCCATCGGGAACCAGCGGCGAACAGCGCCAGTCTTACAAATATGCCTGGCTGGATGAATTTGTTAGTTACCTCGACAAGCTGAGGGAAACAAGAAAAAAAATTATTGTATGCGGCGACTATAATATTGCTCATAAAGAAATTGACATTCATAACCCTGTCTCTAATAAAAAGAGCTCGGGATTTTTGCCTGGAGAGAGAGCATGGCTCGATAAATTTCTTAATAATGATTTTGTCGATGGGTTCCGCCATCTCAATACAGAACCTGATCAATATACCTGGTGGAGTGTGATGCGACCCGGCACCCGCCTGGAGAATAAAGGTTGGAGAATAGATTATATTAATGTCTCAACCAATCTTCGGGACATGATTAAAGATGTAAAAATTTATCCCGAAGTAAAGCACAGTGACCATTGCCCGGTATATCTTGAAATTAAGCCATAAGCTATGTTCATATATAATATCACTTCGAAAATAGATAACGGGATCGTCACGGAATGGATTCAATGGCAGGAGGATGTTTATATTCCCGGCGTGATGGCTACCGGTTTCTTTTATGATCATCGCTTTTTTAAATTGCTTGAGCAGGATGAATCGGAAGGGCAAACTTTTGTTTTGCAATTTTTTGCAAAAATCCGAAAGGATTACGACCATTATATTCAACATTATGCAACTGGTTTTCATAATAAGGTCTTACGTAAATGGGGAGATCGTTTTATTGCATTTAGCACATTACTTCAGGCTGTGTAGTAATTGTTCATAATATTCTGATTTATTTCTGATTACGATGAAAGTTGTGCCTGTAAAGACTTTCCCTTAAAATTTTATTGGCATAAAACCTAAAAGCCTTACCGGGCTTGAGTTTGGGGATATTTACAACTTGCTGAATTAAATTTCACTAGCTGAAATTCATTTTAAAACCTTTGCCAATTGCGGGTCTCAGCAAAATAAGTGCAAAAAAAAATTGCAAAATATTCTATCGCAATGAAAAACCTTCTATATTTGTTGCAGTTAAAAAATCAAATAAAAATTATTATGAACAAAGCTGAATTAATCGCCAAAATGGCCGATGATGCAGGAGTTACCAAGACACAGGCAAATGCTTCTTTAGATTCTTTTGTAGAAGCCGTTACGAAAACCCTTAAAGGCGGAGGCAAAGTAACCCTTGTTGGTTTCGGTACTTTTTCTGTAAGTAAAAGAGCAGCCCGTAATGGCCGCAATCCTCAAACTGGCGCTGTTATTAAGATTAAAGCTAAGAAAGTAGCGAAGTTTAAGGCCGGGAAAGAATTATCAGCAAAAATCTGATTCTTGGTAAAATTTTTACAAAGCAAGATGCATTTGTGTATCTTGCTTTTTTTATGCAGGTATTTAGTGACTGCCTATAAATGATACCTCAATATTTAATTTAAAAAATAAATCCGAATTCATGGGACGTGGAGATAAAAAAACAAAAAAAGGAAAAATATTCAAAGGCTCTTTTGGAAAGTCAAGGCCTTCCAAACCGGTTGATGCAGCGAAAAAACCGGGTGAAAAAGCTGTTGCAAAAAAGGAAGCCTGATTTAAGGAGCGAGCCTTTCTATTTTCCAGGACGCATTTTCATTAACCGTATATTGTAAACGATCGTGAAGTCTTCCGGGGCGTCCCTGCCAGAACTCAACGAGGTGAGGTATTACAAGATACCCGCCCCAATCGGGAGGCCTGGGAATATCTTGTGATACAAATTTTTGGGTGTATTCAGCCACTTTTTTTTCGAGTACCTCCCGGCTTTCAATCACCTCACTTTGGGGAGAACTCCAGGCACCAATGCGACTTTCAAGTGGTCTTGTCGAAAAATATTCATCACTTTCCAGCGCACTTATTTTTTTTATTTGACCCTCTATCCTTATTTGGCGCTCCAGTTCTTTCCAGAAAAAAACGAGCGATACAAAAGGGTTTTCTTCTACTTGCTTTCCTTTACTGCTATTATAATTTGTAAAAAAAACAAACCCGTCTTCTTTAATTCCTTTTAATAAAACAATGCGTGCTGATGGCTTCCCGGAATGAGCGCAGGTTGCGAGCGTCATAGCATTGGGTTCATCAATTTTACTTTCTATTGCCTGCTGCCACCATATTTCAAATTGCTTAAGAGGGTCGGTATCCACATTTTTTTCAAGAAGAGATTCCATACTATACTCTTTTCTTATATTCCCTACATCAGAAGTTACCGGCATAATGTTTATATCATTTTTTTTTGAAAAGAATAAATTTACAATTTTAACAGGGGAAGAATTTATATTTCTTTCAATAAAAATTTGCAGTAGGGAGAAATAATTTCTTTAAAAACAATACTGTTAATAAAAAACATCTCATGAGAGATGCCTTTTGAACAAATACAACATGGATTAGACGGGTAGATTAGTATTACCCGGATTATTCATTTTGTCTTCGGCGTCGGTCGTATGGGTTGTTGTATTTTCTGGCGTGTTTATTTTATTTTCAAATCCTTTTTTCATACTGTTGAAACTATCTTTTAAATTATCCGTTGCCGCACGAAAAAGATAAGCGGAAAGAAGAACGCCAATAGCCGCAATCCCACTTAAGTACATTCCGAAACCGGCTACAGAGCCAAAAATGCTGCCACTGCCGGATGCTTCCGAAAAAAAATACAAAATAATAAGTAGCGCTATGGTTCCAGCGATTAAGGTGATGGCCCACATTTTCGAATCTAAATTTTTAGTTTGTTCACCCATACCGGCAACAATACCACTCGCAACAAAACATAAAAACACGAAAATTCCACTGCCGTGCATACCGTTAACAGTATATCCCAGAAAAGAGACCCAGGGTAAAAACATAGCAATAACACCGACAGCAGAAGCAAGTAAGACAAATTTTCTTTGTTTGTTCATTGTTTGAAAGTTCATAACTGAAAGTTTTAAATCGTGAGTAATTGACATGTAAATTAAACCAAGCAGGTATGAAGCATAGATCGGTTCTGAAAATTAAAAAATTGTTTCTGACAAAACAAGCAAGAGCGTTTATTTTTTAGCACTATTTCGTAACGCTGGCTTTTGAAAATCACAAAGGTTGTAGCGCAATTATACACCAAAAGTCTATTCCAGGGACGCAATTGTATGAGGGTTATATACAATTCAATGCCGGGTATATAATGTCTGTAATCAGTACCGCGCTTAGCGGTGTCTATACAATTTACTGGTTAATTGTCGTCGCCATACTTTTAGGCACAGCGTTTTCACTTCGCCAGGTGTATTAATTTTCTTTAAGGTGGCGTTTTAATACACTGCTTTTATCTTTAAATCATGAAGAATTTTTTTGAATCTTTTTATTTCCCTGTACTTATAAATCCTTGTTTGGTATTGACTGTCCTATTTGTGGTTTTAATCGATAGTCTTATTACTTATTCACGGTGCTTCATCGAAAGCATAAAAATGTATGCTCCTTTACTGCTTCTTTTAATTTTTATTCACTGGATGCATATACGGGAAATAAAAGCAACTCTTGTAGGAAAAAAAATTTGTCGTATTACAGTTTACTTATGCCCGCAATAATAATTGTTAACTATAATAATTTAACAAAAAATATTCGCAGAAATCTGACACGTACTATCATCTCTATTCCATTAGTTGGTTACTGGTACCGGATTTCAGTTTTGATTTTTCTTCTTCGCATAAAGCAAGTTTG
Organism: Ginsengibacter sp.; assembly: GCA_039933035.1. Classification (GTDB taxonomy): domain Bacteria; phylum Bacteroidota; class Bacteroidia; order Chitinophagales; family Chitinophagaceae; genus Ginsengibacter. The sequence goes on from JBDTOV010000001.1 coordinate 56,866, forward strand.
CTTTCAATTTCGGCAAGATGAATAAGACGTATTTCCAGGTTCGCATCTCGCTTACTAATTTCCACAATTCTTTTGGTCATATCATCTGCTTCACTTTGTAGCGCAATATATTCACGTTGCACCAATGAATATTTTTCACGTATAATTATTTCTGACATTAATAATTGTTCCAGTTCTTTTTCGCGCTGCGCCGACGCCATAAGTTGCCTTTCCAAAAGTTCTATCTGATTTTGTTGTGATTGCAGATCATGCAGCCGGGCCTCGTAATTACTTTGCAGTTCAACCCATGGGGTACTTTTTTCGGATGATTCTTTGAACTTATTTTCTAACTGTGCCAGCATTTGTCTTGTAACGTCGAGATCATTTTCAAGCTTTTCCTTTGCCGCATTTTCTTCGTAATACATTTCTTTCCAGTCTTCTTCTTCTGATGCTGCTGTTTCTTGAAGAGAATTTTTTTCAGGAGCAGAAACTTTTACTGATCTTCCTTCTTCAAGCGCTTTTAGTCTTTCCTGGAATTTTGAAAATTGAACCTGGTAAAATGTAGTATTATCTTCAACAAACTGTACTTTATTTTTTAATATTGTAAGCGAATCATTTTGAACCAAGCCTGTTTCGGACCTACGTACGTCCCTGTTAAATTTCCAAAAATATCTTTTATATGAAGGCAAAAATTCATAAGAGCTTACGATCATACGATAGGTAAATATGGCGCAGGCAATAAGGCTAATGAGGGATGCTATCCACCATATCCACATAAATAATTATTTTAAAAAATAAAAATAACATAGTAATACATTAAAAATTTTAGGGATTATGTCCTGATGGATTTCAAAGGTATTAATCCCTGAACCTGCCGGATGGAAATAAAGGAAGGAAAGCAAGCATGTAAGTTAAGCAATATTACCCGGAAACCAACGTTCCCACTTTTTCGCCGGTAACTACACGAAGTAATGTACCCGGGGTATTCATATCAAAAACAATTATGGGAAGCTGATTTTCCATGCAAAGTGTGAACGCGGTCATATCCATTACTTTTAGATTCCTGGATATACATTCAGCAAAAGTTATGCTCTCAAACTTGCTTGCCATTTTATCTTTTTCAGGATCTGATGAATAAATGCCATCTACCCGTGTGCCTTTTAGAATTATATCCGCTTTTATTTCTATGGCCCGTAAAGAACCCGCAGTATCGGTAGTGAAATAGGGATTGCCGGTGCCCGCACCGAAAATCACTACCCTGCCTTTTTCCAAATGCCTGATGGCGCGGCGACGGATATATGGCTCGGCAACTTGTTCCATTTTAATAGCGCTCTGCAACCTCGTATACACGCCGGCCCTTTCCAGGCCGCTTTGCAGTGCCATACCATTAATTACCGTTGCCAGCATACCCATATAATCACCCTGTGCCCGTTCAATGCCGGTTTCAGCCTCGTTCATGCCTCGATAAATATTGCCACCACCAATTACTATAGCCACCTGCACGCCCAGTTCTGTTATCAGTTTTATATCCTGGGCATATTGAGAAATTACCTGGGAGTTGAGCCCGAAGTTATTGTCACCCATTAAAGATTCACCGGAAAGTTTGAGAAGTATTCGTTTGAATCTTGGAAGCATGCAGAAGTAATATTTGATTTTGCGGGGCGAAGATAATGGATTTATAAGAGTAAAAATTCACGTTTTTATTTTACCACATATCCTGTAAAAAAATGAACCGCATACGCGGCTCAATATTTTTACCTTCTCAAAAACTTACATGATTACCTGGCTGCCGGCAATATTATCCAAGGGCAACCCTTTTGAATTCTATAATTTTTAAATCTGCGTCTATGCTTTTCAGGTAGTCTGCCACAGATTTGTTATTGTCTTTTACAAAAGGTTGAGCCAGCAGGGTACTGTCTTTAAAAAACTTATTGATTTTACCCATTGCGATTTTCTCTGCCATTTCTGCCGGTTTACCTTCAGCTTTTACCTGCTCAATCGCAATATTCTTTTCACGGGCCAAAGTTTCTGACGGAACCGAATCTGCATCGACAGCGATGGGATTCATCGCGGCAATTTGCATGGCAACATCTTTGCCCGCTTCTGCCGCTTCTTTGTTTAAACCCACCAGTACACCCATTCGATATGAGCCATGGATATAGGCTGCTACGAACGGTGCCTCCAATCTTTCAAACCGGGAAACACTTATTTTTTCGCCAATTTTTGCTACCTGTTCATTAAATTTATCAGCAATAGATTCATCACCGACTTTCACTTTATTCAGTTCTTCAGTGCTTTTTACATTATTGGCAATGGCGGCATCCATAATGGATTGTGCAAACTGAATATAGTCAGCATTCTTACTCACAAAATCAGTTTCACAGCTTACATTAATTATATAACCTGTTCGATGATCTTTGGAAGTTTGTGCAATTATAACGCCTTCTTTAGCCTCACGATCGCCACGAAGAGCGGCCACTTTTTGTCCTTTTTTTCTTAAATAATCGATGGCCGCTTCGAAATCCCCGTTGGATTCAGTCAATGCTTTTCGGCAATCCATCATACCGGCGCCTGTTTGTTGGCGCAATTTATTAATATCTGCTGCTGTTATTGTTGTTGTCATTTACGTATACTTTAAATTAAAAAATGTTGAAGCCGAATAATTAATGTTCGATAATTAATTTCCAACACTTACATGGGATGGGGCATCGGGAATTACCTGCGTCCACCCGGACCACCCGGCCTGTTGCTGCCTGCTCCGGGACCTGCTACCCGGCGCTTTTGAGGGCCCGCCGGTCCACGACCTTTACCACCGCCTGGTCCACCTGAACCCCTGCGGCGCTCTTTGTCTTCATCTGTACCCAAATCAAATTTTATGGCATCTGTGCCGCCATCATCAGTATCGTCAGTTTCTTCAGCCTTTTCTGCCTGTCTTTCTGCCAGGCCTTCTGCTATCGCTGCGACAATATAGTTGGTTACAATAGCAATTGATTTTGTAGCATCATCATTTGCAGGAATGGCAAATTCTACTTTATTAGGATCGCAGTTGGTATCAACCATACCAAATGTAGTAATATTCAATTTTTTTGCTTCTGAAAGAGCAATGTGCTCGTGTCCTATATCAACCAGGAACAGGGCTGCCGGAACCCGGCTTATTTGCGCAATACCGCCCAATACTTTTTCCATTTTATCACGGTCGCGTGTAAGGGTAAGGCGCTCTTTTTTTGTAATACTGTCCAGGGTGCCGTCATTCAGCATTTTTTCAATGCTCTGCATTTTCTTTACACTTTTACGAACGGTATTAAAGTTAGTTAGCATCCCGCCAAGCCAGCGTTCTGTTACAAAAGGCATGTTCACTCTTTTTGCAGCCTCAGTTACAATTTCTTTAGCCTGTTTTTTAGTGGCGACAAACATGATTTTTTTACCACTCTTCGCAATAGATTTTAAGGCTGCAGCGGCTTCCTGCATACCTTCTACTGTTTTATTAAGGTCAATAATGTGAATACCTTTTTTCTCAGCAAAAATATAAGGCAACATTTTAGGATTCCACTTCTTTTTTAAGTGACCAAAGTGAACACCTGCTTCCAAAAGCTGCTGTTGTAAAGAAGTATTATTTTCCATTTAGTTTTTATTAAGATTGTTTTTGTAATAGTAGTATCAGGGACCAGCGCCTTAATAATAAGTGCTGATATCTTACCTCCGGTATTATCGCTTGCTGAACTGGAAGCTTTTTCTTGCTTTTTTCTTACCTGGTTTTTTGCGCTCAACAGAACGTGGATCACGGGTAAGAAGCCCTGCATCTTTCAAAGCCGGGCGATATTCCGGATTGACTTGCAACAATGCCCTGGCAATGCCTAATTTTACCGCTTCTGCCTGTCCTTTCACGCCGCCTCCTGTTGCATTCACAACCACGTCAAATTTATCTGAGGCTTGAATACTTTTAAAGGGAGCTTCCACCTGGTTTTGCAGGTACACCAAAGGGAAATAAGTTTTATAATCCTTTCCGTTAACAGTGATAGCTCCATCTCCTTTAGAAAGGAAAACTCTTGTTACCGCAGCTTTTCTACGGCCTACTGCATTTTTTTGTTTTTCCATTATTAATAAATTAGAAAGTTAAGGTTTGGGGTTTTTGTGCAGTATGCGGATGTTCAGATCCGGCGTAAACGTATAACTTCTTATACATCTTGCGCCCGAGACGATTTTTAGGCAACATGCCTTTTACTGCTCTTTCGATAATGGCATCCGGGCGACGCTTCAAAAGGTCACCGGCAGTTTCTTCTTTTTTACCCCCCGGATAACCGCTGTAATTGATGTAAATTTTATCATCAAGCTTTTTCCCGGTGAATTTTACTTTATCGCAGTTGGTAACCACAATAAAGTCCCCACAATCAACATGAGGTGTGTAATAAGGTTTGTTCTTACCACGGAGAACGGACGCTATTTTAGCGCACATGCGACCAACGGTTTGATTAGTGCCGTCAACAACGTACCAATTACGCTGCACGGTAGCCTCGCTCGCATGTTTAGTGGTGAAATGTAATTTGCTCATTTTATTTTTTTCGTGGTTCCCCGCTTTAATCAGGCAAGGGAAACCGGTTATTTATCTGCCGCTATCCCGGCAATTTTTTTAAAGGATGGCAAAGGTAGGGGGAAACAAGGATACATTAACCTAATTTCGGTAGATTTTTTTAGAAAACCCTTCTAACTGATTGATTATCTATTAAAGATTTGCATCTAATAAATCACAGGGTTAGATTCCGAATCAATTTTAACCAGTCGGACCGATATATTTTTGACAGAATTTTAATAAATAAGTCATTGCATATATATTTGCATAAATTTTTATCTGATGAATGAAACACAATCTGTTGCAAAATACTGGGTATCTTTTTTTATTTCAGCCATAGGAATTATTTTAATGCTTGTATTTATAAGAGAATATTTTTGGATGGCGCTACCTTTTGTAGTCACTACATTTAGCAAAGCATTGAGAATTATGTAGAATTTTTTTTCTTTTTCATTTGTTTACTTCAAAACCTGCTGAAGTTTATTTCGCAAATCGGTACCCCGGAGAGAGGTACCAATTACCATACCCTTCGGATCGATTAAAACGTTATAAGGAATTCCTTCCACATTATATAACGCCGCGGCTTCACTGTTCCAAAATTTCAAATCACTTACTTGTTTCCATACAAGACCGTCATCTTTTATTGCTGTAAGCCATGCATTTTTTTCTTTATCAAGAGACACACCCAGCACGGTGAAATTTTTATCTTTATATTGTTTGTAAGTAGCTACCACATTAGGATTTTCTTGCCTGCACGGGCCACACCAGCTTGCCCAAAAATCGAGCAATACGTATTTTCCACGTAAGGAACTTAACGTAAAAGGCTTTCCGTCAACATCGGGTAAAGTAAAATCCGGGGCCATCTGTCCTTTGGCAACCTGGCCGGATGCTGATGGAGACTGGGTCTGCTGTGCTTGCGTTGTAGTGTACTGCTCAAACTGTTTTACCACATTCGCAATCGCTGTGTTGTTGGGGTATTTTTTTGTTAACCCGGTAATCAATGATTTTATTGAATCAATGCCGATTTCCTGGGAATAGCTTAACGCAAAAAGAGCTACTACCGGGCTTTTAGTGGTATCAACATATTTAAAAAGAAAATTTTTATACCACCCGTCTGTTTCATTAAAATTGTTTTGGGCTGCCAGGGTAAGGCTATCGTTATTTTGCTGAGCGATGGCTTTCAAATTCCGGTCTTCCCCGATAAGTATCGTGTGTATAGAATCCAGTAAGATAATAAATTTCGTCAACGAAACATTTGCAGGAGTATTGAATCTTGCCGATTGAAGCGTAGAATCATTGGCATCAGCACTGAATTCAATTTCGGATTTATCATTGATAAAAATAAATCCCGCATTTTTTTCGAACCTGAGCCTGTAAAGTCCTTCTTCAGCAGCCAGTGCCTTTACTGTGAAGTTACCTTTGTTCATTTCCACGGTATCCAGCACCAGTGGCGCCTGCTGGTTGAAAGAAATTTGTTCGAGGTAAACTTTCTGGTTCGGGGCATTTTTTAATGCACCGTTTACCGTAAATCCGCCTTTTTTTTCCTGACCATTACACGACAACAAAAATAACATGCTTATAAAAATGAATACTCTTTTCATGGAGATTGAAATTATTGATTTAATTTTTGATTGAGCAATTTACTGACAGCCTGCATATCTGCCTTTCCTTTACTTATTTTTTTTACTTCACCGGAAAATAGTCCCAGCAGATTCTTCTTACCTTTTTTATATTCTAAAACCTTACCAGGCATTTTGGATAACACTTCTTCGACCCAGTTGTTAAGTGAATCATCATCTTTTTCCAGCAATACATTTAATTCTTTGGCGATTTCCATTGGCTCACGTTCCGGATGTTTTATAAGAACCGGAAAAATTCTTGATGAAGCTACCCCAAAGCTCACACTTCCATCGTCAACTATTGCTATAAGTTTTGCAAATGTTTTTGAATTCACCAAAAAATTTTCAATAGTAGCATGGTTTTCATTCAAATAGGATTTAACGGGGCCGAGAATCCAGTTGGCCGCGGCTTTGTAATTCTTTGTATGGCTAATAATATCTTCAAAAAATGTTGCCGTTGCCCTGTCATCGCATAAAACTCTTGCATCTGCAACAGGCAGGCAATATTGTTCTATAAACCTCTTTTCAAGGGCTTCGGGCAAAGGAGGTAGCGATTTTTTTATTGTTTCAATTTTTTCATCCGTAATAAAAAATGGCGTAAGATCCGGTTCCGGAAAATAGCGGTAATCGTTTGCTTCTTCTTTGGTTCTCAAAGAAAATGTATTGTTGTTTGCCGCATCAAAACTCCTTGTTTGCTGGATTACCTGTTGCCCGTTTTCCACTATATTTATAAGCCTGTTTATCTCAAAATCAATTGCTCTTTTTACATTCCGGATTGAGTTGAGATTTTTAACTTCCACCTTGGTACCCAACTTTTGTTCGCCGCGCAACCTGATAGAAATATTTGCATCGCAGCGCATGCTTCCTTCTTCCATATTACCATCACAGATTTGCAGGTAGCGAACTATTTTTCTTATTTCTGTTACGTAAGCAAAAGCTTCTTCAGCAGTATGCATGTCCGGTTCAGACACAATTTCCAACAAGGGAACACCGGCCCTGTTCAGATCAATACAGGTATAGTCTTCGTCCGCATCGTGAATGCTTTTGCCGGCATCTTCCTCGAGGTGAATCCTGTTCAGTAAAATATTTCTTTGAACGCCTTCCAGATGAATGGCCACGTACCCATTTTTGCAAACAGGTGTCGTATGTTGTGAAACCTGGTAACCTTTCGGAAGATCAGGGTAGAAATAATTCTTTCTTGCAAAATAATTGTCGCGGACTATCTCGCAGTTGAAGGCAAGCCCAAGTTTAATGGCGTAGTCAATGGCTTTTCTATTCATTACCGGCAGGGTACCGGGATGTGCCAATGAAACCGGGCTGATGTTGGTATTAGGCTCGCTGCCAAAAGTCGTACTATCGCCACAAAATAATTTACTCTTCGTAAGTAGTTGGGCATGTACCTCGAGACCAATCACAGCTTCATATTTTCCTAAAGACAACATGGTGCGAAGGTATGAAAAGACATTTCCAATTGTATATAAGAAAACATAAACTTAAAAAAGCCACCATAAAGGCTTATTGACAAAACTAAAAACCGTGAGAAATTTTTAAGTTATTGGATTATTTAAGTAACTCTATAAATTGGTGCTGTTAAGTTTCTTTGGAATGGTAAATTCAAAATTCATTTCGGCATTATTGCGCATCGCCTTAACATGGACAGTTTCTTTCTCTTCAGATCCATTTAGTTGATCAACTGCTTCATTAACATCATTTACTTTTTCACCGTTCAATTCTGTAATAATATCATCTGGCTTCATACCGGCTTTGTCTGCTGGCGACCCTTCTTCAACATGTAATATCTTCACACCTGTACCGTTTTCGGTATCTTCTATTTTTACCCCCAACTTTGGCTTGTTGTCCTGGTTGTAAAAGAAATGGAAATCGTGATTTTGCATTCCGGGTAAGCGCTGCATTTCAGGCATTTTGAAATTAAAATTATTTCCGTTCATTCCCGGATTGCCCCCGAAGCCAAGGGTTCTTTCATCTTGTTTTGTTTCTCCGAGCTTCGCTTCTGTATCTTTCTTTTTATTATCTCTTACATAATAAACTTTCACTGCATCACCAGGTTTATGAGCCTTTACGGCATCCATTAAATCTGCGGGCGAAGCAATTATTTTATCATCCAGTTTGGTGATAATATCTCCGGCCAATAATCCTGACTTTTCAGCACTACTACCTTTTACAACCTCGGTTATGGCGACGCCATCGCCGGATTTATCTGTCAGAACTCCTAAAAATGCCCGGGGTTTTGAATCATTCACATCATTTTTAAAAAGTTCAACATTCATGTTTTCATTGCGGGGAGCGTATAAAAAATTATGTGAATCCCGGTTCATAAAATCCCTTTGCCTTACGGTTACATCACCATTGTAATCAGCCAATGGCTTTCCATTAACGGTAACACTATCGCCGTTAATTTCAATGGTCATTTTTGTATCCTTATCCCCATTCTTACGAATGATGATCTCCTCTGTTTTTTTCTCTTTCGGAGCAGGCTGCTGTGCGAAAGATTTGGTTGATAACATGATACAGGCTATTACAATGCCGGTAAAAAAAATATTCTTTTTCATTGTCAAAAATTTTAAATACGAAATGTTTAGTAGAACAAATGTAGCAAGTTTCAACGAACTACGAAATCTTTCGCAAATAATTGCTTTTGTTTAACAAAAACCTGGCAAGCCCGGCAGGGAAAGCGCATATACTTTTACAGGAATTCCGTCCACAGCTTCATCCCCGACGTATCTCATTCCAATTTTTTCAAGCACTTTTATTGAAGCTATGTTATCAATATGTGCCCTACCGGTTATCATTTCAATCTTTAAATTTTTTAACCCATAAATAACGGTGTATTGCGCAGCTTCCGTGGCATATCCCTTTCCCCAGGCGGCTTTCAGCAAGCGATAGCCAAGATCAATTATTCCTGTTTCTTCCATATATTTTAAACCGCACCAACCGATAAATTCATAATCAGATTTGGTAAGTATGGCCCACCTGCCAAGGTTTATTTTATATTGAGGAAGTATGCTGTTGATAAGAATTTTTTTTGCAGCTGCTTCGTTTTGAAGCACAGGCTCATGTACATATTTTACAATTTCAGGATCACTGTTTAATGCAAAAATCAGGGGGGCGTCAGCTTCAGTGAAGCGTCTTAAGAAAAGTCTGGGCGTTTCAAAAACTACCTGCATGATGACGAATATTTTTCCAAAAATTAATTCAAATTATTTACCTTTTCAAACATGGATCTGCCCGGTATTGAAATAGAAGACAATTCGTAGGTTACACGTGACGGGAATTTAAGATTAGGGGAGAGGAGGTATTGCTTTAGTTTACATAAAACCTTAACAATTTTTATGATAAAATTCGTTCGATTGAAAAAACGGTTTGATGTAACGCAAATGCAACAGGAAGTTTGCTCATTGGCACCAGGCTTATGGACCCCTCATTACAACGCCAAACACTATGAAGGAAACTGGACTACTTTGCCACTTCGTTCTATCAATGGAAATATTGAAAATGGCATAGCGGTACAAGGCTCCTCCCTGCAGAAAAATATGTCTTACAAAAACACCATTCTTTTGGAGAAATGCAGGTATCTCACGTCTTTGATCAATTCCTTTTCATGCGAAAAAATGTCGGTAAGGTTGATGAACCTTAATGCAGGCGCAATTATTAAAGAGCACACCGATCATGATATGAATTTTGAAAAAGGCGAGGCAAGGTTTCACATTCCGATATTCACCAACCCGGATGTTGCTTTTTTTATTGAAGATGAAAAAATTCCCTTGGTTGAAGGGGAATGCTGGTATTTAAATTTATCATTAAAACACAGGGTGAATAATTTCGGTGACACAAACCGGATCCACCTGGTTATTGATTGCACAGTAAATGACTGGATAAAAAATCTATTAGAAGAAGAAGCTGAACTAACGGAAAGGATAGACGAGAAAAATGAAGTCAATAATTATAGCATTCCCGAAAAAATCAAGATCATACAACAGCTTCGTATGATGAATACATTCGCATCAAATGACCTGGCGGATACAATGCAAGCCGGGATTATTTGATCTGTTAAAAATTATGGACCACTATAGCATAGGCTTCAATAATGGCATCTCCTCCAAATTATTGTACAATCGCATCACTGGTTCCATATGACCTGATTTTGAAAATTCTTCATACGCTTCTTCAAATACGTGTTGAGGGTGTTTCGCATGGAAACGACTTCTTTCTTTAAATAAGATCTCAGTTTTCTCCGTAAGTTCCATACCCAGAAAAGCATACACTTTTGACATGATATTTTTGATTCCTTCCTTATAATTTACAGGAAGTGTAAGCGGGTCCATGGTTATTATTTCTATTATTTTTTTATAATAGTTCTCCAGTATTGTAGCCATGTATGCGTCAAGATTGGTTTCATTTAACTGCTGCCTGGAAAGGCCAAAAACTTCTGGCTCTATCATGCCAGGCACAGATTGCATTCCTCTTTGCCTTTTTTGTGAAAACATTACTTCCAGGGGATTTCTATATAACAGGATACATGGCACAGATGGGAATAAATTGCGTAGCTGTTCATAAAAATGTAAATGCCAGCTATCTGTTTTTATAAAAAGATGTTCTTCTTTCCCGGTTCGTTTTCGTCCATAATATTTAATTGCGGCTGCTAAATAATCATGGGCAAATTTTGCTTTTCCAGGGTTTTCTTTAAAAGGCAGCCGAAGTAACTCATCAAAAAATGGAACTTCAGAAAGTACAATATGTTTTTCATCTAAAGCAAGTAACTGGGACAAAAGTGTAGATCCGCAGCGGGATACATGAAATATAATGGCGGTTGGTGGTAGTGCTTTTATATCTTCGGCCCATTTAGCCATTATCTGCAAATCAGAAATGACTTTATAAGGTTGACGGTTTTCGTCCATATTCCTGCAGGCAGAAATAGTATCAGTGAAAAAAGGTTCCGTAAATTTTTTATGACCGACATAGAGCCATTCGCATAAAGAGTCAGAAACCCTCCATGGAATCCAGCTATTTAATTCCCGTGCTGAAAAAGAACCCGTATTTTCCATCAGGATACCAATGCTTTTATTTTTGTTGCCGAATAATTTATTTTGGAATAATTACCTGCACATAATTCCTAAATCTCGTTCTGCCCTGATAATTTCCTTTTGTCTCAACTGTTTATTTGGCCTGCAAACAAACATGGTTAACTTTTCCGAATGCATTTCTGTTAATCCATTCAGGCTTTCAATACGATTATCATTTATATACAGTTCCTTCAGATTTACAAGTTTTTCAACAGGTTTAAGAGAAGATATTTGATTGCATTGAACATACAATTGTTCCAGTTGAGTGAGTTCTTCAATACCGGTTAGGCTTTCAATATTATTATTAAACAGGAACAAAGATTTTACATTCGTAAGATTTCGTAATACTTCAATATTCTCTATCTTATGGTGTGTAACAATTACAATAGTTAAGCTACACAGATGTTGTAAGCCACTAAGGTTGCTCAGCTCAAACGGCATATTTGGAAACGGAGCTTTTGGACCGGCAAGACGAATGGTCTGCATAGAAAAAATTTCTTTCAACTCCGCAGCGTCGGGCTCTGGCTGATCTATTGTTACAGATAAACCAAATGCCTGTTTCCACTGTAGCTCCAGGTCTTTCCACCAATTTCGGGGAATAATAATATCTGTCAATTTAAAACGGTTGCGATACTAGTTTCGGGCGGGGAAAACTCCCTGTAATGCGATTATATAATTAACTGTGAGGTAAGGTTGGATGATTTTAAACGGTTGTGAACCACCAGGCGTAAAGCCGATAGCTCCGGCATTCATTTGTACTCTGGTGCCGGAAATATTGTATTCCCTGTCAAGGGCGCCTGTATTACCTAAATAAGCCCCGGTAGGGTCTGAAGTGCTTCCTGCTTCTGTTGTCGCTATCAGGGGATGTGTATGCGATGGCAAATGGGTTTCAAGTAAAGTCGTGTTCTCTACGCCTCCTGTTTCTCCAATGACATAATTTGTTAATCCCGGGCCCTGGCCCATGTGAATGGGCACTCTGCCACGAAGATCTGGCAGCGCAAAAGTAGTTTGCCCATCGCCACCGTAGGTTGTACCCAATAATGAAAATAATGCCTGGTTTTGATTTATAGCCAAAATTTGGCCATCGCATAAAGCCCAGCCACGTGGTGCGAAATTTCCGGCAAAAAGAAGAATGCTCGCGAGTAAGGGATCCATAATTAAAAAAATTAGAAGTGATAAATATATTTTTTGTTTGTTATAAAAACATTCATTTTACGATAAGACAACTGTAGTATTTGTTTGTTTTCCGTAAAAATTGTTTTGCTTTCCATAATGGGTTCGCTAATATTGGCAACTTGTTTTTGACTATTGCAGTGAGCAGTCAGTAAATTGTCTTTAGGGTTGTCTTTTGATACTTTATACAAAGCATCCATTTCAAAACGGTTTAAACGGGAAATTTTTTTTAACGAAGTACCATCAATCAAAGTAATTACCGCATCAGCGGGCTTCGATATATGGGTTTCCCAATAAATCCAGGTGGGGTGAGCTACAATATTTTCACGGGGAAAATAAATAGTTTCTCCATTCCGATAGGAGTGGCCGCAAGTTCCTGAAAAATTATCCTGCGCCTGTAGATTAAGAGAAGTATGACACTTTTGGCCGCCCGATTTTTCCCAGAATGATCTCCATTTTTTTCGCAGATCGTCTTCTTCTTTTACAGAAGCTAAGTTTTTTATTACCGGCTTACATACAACGGCAGCCGATAAGATGGCCATACTGCTTAAAAAATTTCTGCGGCTGTTTTGGTGAATCAGCATGGGTTATAATTTGATGAGTCTTTCATTAAATACGTTATTCCCTACTTGAATCCGGAGCAAATATATTCCGGAAGCATAATGGCTTATATCAATAATTTCATCTCCCAAACCATTGTAGATTTTACTCATAATTTTTCTACCATCTGCATCAATAACAAAGTAATTGATCTTTTCGGTTATAGGCTCAATATGTAAACGATACAGGCCCGATCCGGGGTTGTTCGAAATAGAATAAAACCCCGATGACAAAACCTTAACCGATACGATTGAAGAGTAGGTCGCTTTATTGTCTAAGTCAAGTTGAATCAGCCTGTAGAAGTTTTGGCCAGAAAGTGGATGGGCATCGTTAAACCGATACCTTCTTTCTATTGAAGAATTAATGCCACCATTTACAAAACCAATTTTATTCCAGTTAATAGCATCCGGGCTTCTTTGAATATCAAATCCCTTATTATTTAGTTCAGTAGCAGTTTGCCAGTTTAATACAACTCCGTTATCTTTTTTGCTGGCTGTAAAACCGGCAATTTTTACAGCCAGGGTACCTGTACCTGCTATTAACAAAGGATTTGCTCCTGTGCATGTTTGCCCGGGAACAGCAGCCCACACGCATGATTCGCCTGTGGGAGGTGGCGTGGTGATATTGCATGTATTTTGAAAATAGGGCTGGCCACTAAAAGCAAGCACCCATAGATTATCGGGAGCACTTAACCAATACACGTCTATTTGTATTCCGGATACCCCCTGCACGGTTCCTGTATCCTCGTATGCAGGCTTCCCGTTAACATCACCGATGGATTTTAATGTAATAGTTCCCATAATACACTGACCCGAAACGATAACGGTTTGTGCTTTAAGTGAGGTGGCGTAAACTAAAATAGGTAAGAAGACGTAAAAAATCTTTTTCATACTTATCGTTTAGAAGAATAAAATTTCTTAGCATTCGTAAGGTATAAATAAAAAATAATGGCAGCAAAAAAAAACATAAAACTGATCAAATTATGACGATCCAATAAAATAAAAATTCTATTTATCTTTTACAAAATATAATCTGTTAAAGCAATGATTTTACTTTTTCTATTACTTCTGTAAGCTTTGAAACATCTTGTCCACCAGCGGTGGCAAGCGTCTTTTGTCCTCCACCGCCACCTTTAATTAAGGGAGCAATATGTTCCTTAATAATTTTTGGCGCTTCAAGATTCAATGAAGAAGAAACATTTTCATCGATCATAACAGCCACTGAAGCTTTGCCATCAATATTTGCTGCCAGGGCAATTACATAGTCTTTGAGTTCATTTTTTAATGAAAAGCAAATCCTTTTTAATGCCTCAGCATTGGGAACGTCAACCACCTGCCCAATAAAATTTATATCATGAAGGTTCTCAACTTTTCCCAAAAGCACTTTTTGTAAAGAAGCCATTTGTTTTGCTTCTAACTTCTGCAATTGTTTTTTTATATCACTGTTTTCGGCAATAAGATTTTCTATTCCCTTATTAATATCTTTTGGATTTTTCAGGCTATCCCGAATATGTTGTAAAACATGCAATTCATCCTGCACATAATCTTCAGCAGGTTTCCCGCTTAACGCTTCAATTCTCCGGATGCCCGCTCCAACAGCCGTTTCAGCAATGATTTTAAAAAAGCCTAATTCACCGGTATTGCCCACATGAGTACCTCCGCAGAGTTCGATAGAATAGTTGGGATCGATAGTCACCACACGTACAGTATCACCGTACTTTTCACCAAACAGGGCCATAGCGCCTGTAGCCAATGCTTCGTCTTTTTGCATTTCCCTTATTACAACAGGAATATTTTCTCGGATCTTTTCATTGACCAGTGATTCAATTTTTATTATTTCTTCTTCTGTGACTTTCGCAAAATGAGAAAAGTCGAAACGTAAATATTCGTCATTGACCAGGCTTCCTTTTTGCTGAACATGTGTTCCTAAAACTTTGCGTAATGCTGCATGCAGTAAATGCGTAGCGCTGTGATGAACAGCAGTCTTTCTTCTTTTATCAATATCAATTTTTGCTATAACTTTTGCATCAATATTTCCGGGAAGCTTTTCTGTAAAATGAATGATAAGATCATTTTCTTTTTTAGTGTTGACAACAGGAATTTTCTCGCTATCAAAAATCAACAATCCTGTATCGCCGACCTGTCCGCCACCTTCAGCATAGAAAGGTGTTGTGTCTAAAACAATTTGATACAATTCTTTTCCCTGTGATTTTGTTTTGCGATATTTTAAAACTTTGCTTTCTGTTTCATAAGTATCATAGCCAATAAATTTTGAAGAGCCGTTTTCGTTTAGGGTAATCCAATCTTCGGTATCAACAACTGATGCAGCACGGGAGCGATTTTTTTGTTGGAGCATTTCTTTTTCGAAGCCTTTTTCATCAACCTGAAAACCTTCTTCTGATGCCACCAATCTTGTTAAATCAATAGGAAATCCAAAAGTGTCATAAAGCTCGAATACAACGCTACCGGGCAAGATAGAGATATCTTTATCACCAACTTTTAATTTTTCATACCCGTCAAACTGCCTGAACACTTCAAATCTTTGTAACCCTTTATCCAACGTCCTTAAAAAATTCTGTTCTTCTTCATGAACAACTTTCCCAACAAAATCTTTCTGCTTATCCAATTCAGGAAACACATTTTTAAACTGTTCTGCAATCAGAGGAATCAATTTATAAAACATTGGCTCTTTTACATCCAGGTAGGAAAAATAGTACCTCACGGCTCTTCGTAAAATACGGCGTATAACGTAACCAGCGCCCGTATTCGAAGGCATTTGTCCATCAGTAATGGTAAAACAAATAGCTCTTATATGATCGGCAATTACGCGAAAAGCAACATCCCGCTTACTATCTGTCTTGGTATATTTTTTATTAGCTAGTTTTCCTATTTCCTCAATGGTCCCACTAAAAATATCTGTATCGTAATTGCTGTGTTTATTTTGTAAAACCCTAACCAATCTTTCAAATCCCATTCCTGTATCCACATGTCTTGCCGGTAAATGCTCAAGGCTTCCATCTTTTTTACGGTTATACTGAATGAATACAATGTTCCATATTTCTATCACCTGCGGATGATCATTGTTCACTAAAGTTTTTCCATTCGTTTTTTTTCTTTCTTGTTCAGTTCTTGAATCAATATGTATTTCTGTACATGGCCCGCAAGGACCGCTGTCGCCCATTTCCCAAAAATTGTCTTTTTTCTTCCCCATGATAATTCTGTCTTCTGGTATCCACTTTTTCCAGAATGAAATAGCTTCTTCATCTTTAGGCAAACCTTCTTTTTCATCTCCTTCAAAAACGGTTACGTATAATTGATCTTTTTTTATTTTATATACTTCAGTAAGCAGTTCCCAGGCCCATTCAATGGCTTCTTCTTTAAAATAAGGTGCAGGATCTTCAGTGGCATTTCCAAAGCTCCAATTACCCAACATTTCAAACATCGTGTGGTGATAGGTATCTACGCCTACCTCTTCCAGGTCATTGTGTTTACCACTTACACGAAGACATTTTTGGGTATCCGCTACCCGGGAAAAAGGGGCTGGTTTATTTCCTAAGAAAAATTCCTTAAACTGGTTCATTCCCGCGTTGGTAAAAAGTAAGGTAGGATCATCCTTAATTACAATAGGCGCAGAAGGAATGATCTTGTGTCCCTTCGAGTTAAAAAAATCAAAAAAACGTTGTCGTATGGTTTCACTCTGCATCATTTCCTGTTAAAATTTATGATTGATCTGATAACTATCGTATTGTGGATATTATGAACTTATCTTTGATTGATATAAAAAAATTAAGAGAGCAAAGGTATTTTGTTTGCCGCATTTACAATCAGTATCGATTGCTTAAAAAAAATTGCAACTAATTAATTTCGCGGTTCGTAAAGGAATGAAAAAAATAAAATACTACTATAATACCAATACGTTGCGTTACGAAAAACTGGTAACCCCGCTGCGGGTGCAACTATTGCGTTTTTTTGGGTTTATAGCGGCGGCCATCGTAACCGCTTTTGTGTTGGTATCGCTTGCCTTTCGTTTTATTCCTTCGCCGCAGGCAAAGCTTGTCGAAGCGAAATACGATAAAATGAAAGAAAATTATGATATACTGGTATCCCAGGCAAAAATGCTGCAGCAGGATATGGCATCACTTGAAAAAAGAGATAACCAGGTATATCGCTCTATTTTTGAAGCTAATCCTTTACCAGACAGCGCCCGGGCCAAACTTACCGAAAAGAAAAATGAATTACAAAAAGTAGCGGCAATCAATGACGAGCAACTTGGGAACGAACTCGCCAAAACGCTTAATAATATAAGCGCGCGTGTAACTTACCAGTTTGCAAGCTATAACAAAATAGAAAATCTTATAAAAAACCAGGGGGAAAAACTCGCTTGTATTCCGGCTATTCAACCGGTCAGTAATAAAGACCTTGACAGGATAGCTTCAGGTTTTGGCATGAGGATTGACCCTGTATATGGAACTCCTAAATTGCATAAAGGCCTTGACTTTACCGCACCGCAGGGTACACCTATTTATGCAACCGGGAATGGAAGAATAGAAGTTGCCGGAAAAACGGGTGATGGATTTGGCAATCATGTAGTGATCAACCATGGATATGGATACGAAACTTTATATGGCCATATGGTAAAAGTGAAAGTACGGCCAGGGCAAAACGTAAAAAGGGGTGAAGTGATCGGATGGGTAGGTAGTACCGGAAAAAGCACGGGGCCTCATTGCCATTATGAAGTGCATATTAATGGGCGGGAGGTAGATCCGGTTTACTTTTTTTATAATGATCTTACGCCTGAACAATTTGACAGGATATTAAAAATCGCATCCTCGGGAAGTGCAAAAAGTTTGGACTGATGCCACTATCGCAAATAACATTTGAATTTGAAGATGCTTCTCAAAAGAAAAATGAGGATACTAGCACTATCTCCGCAGGTACCGGTGCAATAAAACAAAAAAGGGGAAGAAAAAGCCTGAAAGAAATGGGACTTGGCGCCGATCTTATTGAAATTCCCGCTGATGAAATCCTTTTTCAAAAACAATATTATTCAATTGGTGATGTAGCCGCCATGTTTAAAGAAAACACGTCTCTAATAAGATATTGGGAAAAAGAATTTGCTATTTTAAAACCAAAAAAAAACAGGAAGGGAGATCGCTTTTTCAGGCCCGAAGATGTGAAAAATCTAAAGATGATTTATCATTTACTTCGCGAAAGAAAATACACTATCGATGGCGCGAAAGAATTTTTAAAAAACAATAAATCGGCGGGGGAAAAACACGAACTGCTGGAATCCTTACAAAGGATAAAATTCTTTTTACTTGAATTAAAAACCAATTTATAAAAAAGCATGAAACAATTGCTGCTCTTCATTTTCACTTTATTTACAATAATTTTCACATCAACCGCACAAACTGGTTTACCAGGTTCTTATATTGTTCTTGCAGATTCAGCGCACGATAACGCCAAAATGCTAAAAGGAGTTATTGATAAAAGTGACTTGACCAGCGACACAACATTTAAATGGTATGCAGAAAGTCAACGAATTTATCCACATCCCGATACGGAAGTTGTAGCTGCATTCAAAAACAACACAAACAAAATATATTTTCTGATTTTTGGAGGAACCTGGTGCATGGATACTCATTTTGTGTTACCTAAATTCTATAAAATACAGGAAGCTTCCGGTTTTCCTGAAGACCATATAACTGTGTTTGCCGTTGACCGTCGCATGAATACAACGGGCAATATGGCTAGGGCAATGAACATCACGCATACGCCTACAATTGTTGTTATGAGAGACGGAAAAGAATTAGGCCGGCTTGTAGAATATGGAAAAACAGGGCATTGGGACAAAGAACTCGCCGATATTATTAATCAATAAATTGCTCTTACAATTTTTTGCCTGGTGTTACCAATGTAACCGAAGTGGTACTTGAAGGCGTGATTTCATTTTTTTCCTGCATCTTTCTTATTTCAAGATTTATCTCTTCCCGCAGTGTATTCAGGCTGTCTATGTCCATGGGAAAGTCAGTAAAATAAATTACCATAATAACAGCGCTGTCATTATTTATTTCCTGTAAATACACTGAAAAAGATTGTACAGTTGCTTTTTTAGCGGCAAGTATATCTTTGACACCGGCGACAGCAATTGCAAGATTTTCTGCCGAAGTATGTGGCGACAACAGGGTTTTTATTTCATTCCTTATAAGGTTTCGAACACTCCAGTTATCCAGGATGCTGTCCACCATTTGTTTGTTGGGTACCGTTACCATGGATTTTTCCGCGGTACGCAGGCGGGTGCTTCTTAAACCAATGCGTTCAACCGTTCCTGTTACATTATTCACTTTTACAAGATCACCTGTCTCAAAGGGCTTATCAAAAAATATGATAAAAGAAGCGATTAAATTTTCGAGGCTTTCTCTTGCCGAGAGGGCCAGGGCAGCTCCCACGATGCTTAGGCCGGTAAGCAGGTTCCCTATATCGAGCCTGAAAGAAAATTTTAAAATAAATGCTATACCGATAATTATGAGGATAACTTTTATAAAATCTTTAAAGAAAAAGAGAAGCTGGTGCTCACCGGGTGTATTGCCTGCGTGCGCCTTATGTTTTATTAGCAGGACCAAAAAATCCATGAAGCGAATCACCAGCGACACAAAGCAAATAATGATAATGGCAGAAGCAAAGCCTTCAACAAGATCCTGGCTGGTAACTTTGTGAATGGTAAACATAAGCTCGTGAGGAAAATTCAGCCGGTCAATTGAGAAGATACTTATGAGAACAAATAATATTCTTTCAACCGGAGCTACTATCAGGCTGTCAAATTCTGCTTTATCTTTTTTACCGGATTTCTGTTTCAATAATCTAAAAAGTAAAGCGGTTGCATATCTTGAAATAATCCTTTTTAATAATAGTGCAACCAGTATAGCAATCGCAACAGCAAGGTAACTGCGCAAAGAATTATCGAAATAAACCCGGTCAAGAAAATTCATAATGTAATTTAAAAAATACGTTAACCCTATTGCAGAGAATAAATTTCAAGCTGTTGATTTTTCAGAACGTACATTCGGTGGTTGTTCACTTTTATTGAATTGTTGTTCTGTAGTGCTGGCAGCAGCCTGTATTTTTTTACATCAGGGAAGGGCGCATTATACCGGTAAAGGTGTTCCTTGTCAAATCCATACACTTGTTTATCAATTACAGCGATATCCGTCCAGTGCAAAAAAAGTAATTTATTTTTAAAGCTTCCATAATAATCAAAAATATACAACCCTTTTTCAGGATCATATAGATAAACAAAACCATCGCTATCAATTATTTTTTGAGGAGAAGGAACGGAATCAAAAAGCAGTCGGAAATCTACAGTTTCAAAAAGCTTGTTGCCTGCGTCATCAATCTTTTTCAATTTATTATCCTGCTCATCAAATAGCCAGATGTTATTATCATATGACGTCGTCACTGCATTTACCCGGAAAATATTTTGCTTCCGGAGATTGATGCTTGTAAGCACATCCAGGTATTTATCAAGTAATACAATGGTTGAATAATTTTTGTAAAAAAGAATGGCTTTCCAGGGGTTCTGCGCCTCAACGTAACTCAATTTTCCATATTTCGTAACCTGGTTAAATACGCCCACCGAATCACCTTTTTCATTATATTTTTTTAGCTGGTTGTCTGTATTGATAATGTAAAGTTCGCCGAGATTATCTACTGTAAAAGAGGAGATCGGGTACTCGATTGTTTTAAGAAACCGAAAAAGAGAATCATCCTGGGCGTTTACTACTGCCGGAGAAAATGCAATGATAAGCAACAGGTAAACCACGGGATATTTTGTTAACCAGGCATTCATAATTCATAATATTTCAATTCAGTATTTTTCCCATCAAATACTGCAAAGCTGTTATACTTTATCCAATCTCCAAGATTTATATACCTGCTTGTGTCGCTCAATTTGTAATCAACAGGGAAATGCCGGTGACCGAATATGAAATAATCATACTGTTTTTTCGTAAGCATTTCTTTGCAATATAGAATCAGCCATTCTTTATCTTCTCCAAGGAATTCCTCATCTGTTTTTCCGGTAGCTGCCCTGCTTTTGCGGCTGAAATAACCGGCAAGGCGAATGCCCGCAGCAGGATGCAATGCTCCGAAAAGTTTTTGTGATACCCTATTTCTAAAAATTTTTTTTATTAACTTATACCGGTGGTCGCCAGGACCAAGGCCATCACCATGCCCTATTAAAAATTTTTTCCCATTAAAATCATATTCCTGCGGTTCGTAAAAAACATCTATCCCCAATTCTTCTTCAAAATATCCATTCATCCACATATCGTGGTTGCCTACAAAGAATTTAATAATGATACCACTATCGGTAAGTTCGGCCAGTTTACCCAAAATTCTTACGAATCCTTTGGGCACTACTTTTTTATATTCAAACCAAAAGTCGAATAGGTCGCCAAGGATAAATATATGCGACGCGTCATTTTTTACTTCATTAAAAAAGGCAACAATTCTTTTTTCTCTAACTAAGCTTGCTGCATGATCCGGCGCGCCCAGATGAAAATCAGAAAGGAAATATATTTTTTTACCCGGATTAATCTGCATGATTTATAAAAAGCAATTAAAAGATTTCATCGGCTATTTCTTCTTTAATTTTTTTAAGTGCGTTGCAACTTCAAGAAGCATAGACGATAAAGTACCTAGTCTAATTGGGTAATGATTAGGAACAGTAATATGGTGTTCGCCTTCAGGAAATACAGTTAATCTAATATGGGTCCCCCTTTGGCGGCTGATTTTATAATCGAATTTTCTTAAAAGTCTGATTAATTCTTTTGAAGATATATCTCTTGGGAGTCTCATGTTGACATTACTTCTTCTTTAACGAAGTGCAGGCGAATCAACTTCGGCATTTTACCTTCATCAAAATGGCATTCAACCGCTTCCTTAATATTTTTTTTGTTTCTTCTAATGTATCACCTTCTGTGAAAATTCCTTCTCCAATTGCCCTGGCGGTATATCCGCCTTCTAATGCTTCTTCGATTAAAAATATTATTTCATTCATTATCCTTATTTATTTCTATAAAGTTAATGTAAACGCTTAAAACAGATTTATGAATTAAATTCATCAATCAAAAATAAATAAACTTCTTTTGGCCCATGAACCCCAACTACCAATGTTTTTTCAATGTCAGCCGTACGACTTGGCCCGGCGGCAAAAGTTATAAAAGAGGGCAGTTTATTGCCATATGCTGACTTTAATAATTTAATCGCATCCCTGGTATCATACACAAGTTGGTTTATATATGCGATGCAAATATGAACCGGTGCATAGGCGCTTACGGTACGGCCGCTTTGCTGAGCCGAAGTCATAACGATCGAACCGGTTCGGGCAACGAGATATTTGCAGGATGTTACAGACGCATCGCAATCTGCAAGTGATGATTTATTGAAGTGAGGAAATTGGGTTTCATCAAATATCTTTAATAACCCTTCTTCTTTACAAAAAATATTTACCCATTTTTTTTCTGACAGCAGTTGTTGTAACTGGCGCTTCATATCCGCTTCACTTATACAAAAAGCAAACTTCCCCAGCAGCTTTGTGAACTCTTCGGCAAATACAATTTCAAGGTCTTCCTTTTGTGGCTGAAAAACGGAATGGGTTCCTTCACTTTTTGGAAAAGGCAAAGGCACCGGATTGCTCAGTGCCTCTCTTATTTTCTTTAATATTTTTTCTTTTGAAGAAGAAACCTTCATCGCCTTTTCATTTTTATAAAGGATTTTAAGAAATTACTCCTGAAATCGGTGGGTCAATAACGGCATCTTTAGGGTTGTCAACAAAGTCAAGCGCTTTCTTATCCTCATAAGGGCGTTTCCCAATCAATGCTTCCACATCGCTTTGAAAAAGAACTTCACGTTTTAATAATTCTTTCGCAAGAATTTCAACTTCTTTTCTTCTTTCCGTAAGTAACTCCTTGGTTCTTATAAATGCATTTTCCACCAATTTCCTGACTTCCTGGTCAATCATTTTTCCTGTCTCTTCGCTAAAAGGCTTTGTGAACGTATTATCCTGCTGGGGATCATAAAAACTTATGTTGCCCACTTTATCATTCATTCCATAAACCGTTACCATGGCATAGGCCATCTTGGTTATCTGTTGCAGGTCATTGCTGGCCCCGGTAGAAATTTTTCCAAAGAAAATTGTTTCTGCGGCTCTGCCACCTAGTGTCATGCAAATCTGGTCAAGTAATTGGTCTGTATTATAAAGATATTGCTCTTTGGGGGTGTATTGCGCATATCCCAAAGCTGCAGTGCCTCTCGGCACGATCGTAACTTTTAATAACGGGTATGCATGTTCGAGAAACCAGCCGCAAATCGCGTGGCCCGCCTCATGGTAAGCAATAATTTCCTTTTCTTCCGGTAAGATAATCTTATTCTTTTTTTCCAGGCCTCCAATTACCCTGTCGATAGCATCCTGGAAATCGCTCATATCTACAGCATCTTTTCCTTTTCGTGCCGCTATCAAGGCAGCTTCATTACATACATTGGCAATATCTGCCCCGGCAAAACCAGGCGTTTGTTCGGCCAATTTATGAACATCCAGCGTTTGTGAAATTTTAATTGGCAACAGGTGCACTTTAAATATAGCTTCACGCCCTACGAGATCGGGGCGGTCAATGGTGATCTGCCTGTCGAATCGTCCCGGGCGTAGTAAAGCACTATCCAAAACATCGGGCCTGTTGGTAGCAGCTAATATTATAATACCCAGGTCGGTCCCAAATCCATCCATTTCTACAAGCAGTTGATTAAGGGTATTTTCCCTTTCATCGTTGCTCATCATCATGTTTTTCCCCCTTGCCCGGCCTATTGCATCTATTTCATCAATAAAAATAATACAGGGCGCTTTTTCTCTCGCCTGTTTAAAAAGATCACGAACCCTGCTGGCCCCCACCCCTACGAACATTTCCACAAAATCACTGCCGCTTAAGCTAAAGAATGGTACCTGGGCCTCGCCTGCCATAGCTTTTGCCAGTAAGGTTTTACCCGTACCGGGAGGGCCTATCAGCAAGGCGCCTTTAGGAATTTTACCACCAAGCGCGGTATATTTTTTAGGAGTTTTTAAAAAATCGACTATCTCCATTACTTCTACTTTAGCTTCATCCAGGCCGGCAACATCACCAAAATTTATGTTCACCCGGGCTCCTTTATCAAATAAGGTCGCTTTGGATTTGCCAATATTAAAAATACCGCCAGGACCGCCCCCGCCACCGCCTGCACCCACTTTTCGCATCATCATAATAAACAATAAACCTATTAATAAAATAGGTAAAAGCGTGCTTACAATTTGTCCAAATAATTCACCTTCGTCACCTGGCTTGTCGGCAACATGTTTTGTATCCGGGTTGTCTTTATAGAACTGTAACAATTCTGCCGCAAAAGCGTCATCTTTTACAATGGGAAAATATGCCTGGGGTGGCGGTGTTTTTTTCGCCGCCTCATAATCATCGCCAAAAACAATACGATAGAAGGAAGCATTATTTTGGAGAGCTTGCTGGTTGATAAATACTCTTACAATTTTTTTGTTACCTACCGTTTTTATCTGGTCAACATCACCCTGCTTCAGCATAGTGAAAAATTGAGTGTTGGCAATTTCAAAACCGTTTCCTGAAGTACCCCTATAAAGATTATAACCAATGATCGCGGCGAAGATCAAACCATATATCCAGTAAATACTTAATCGCGGACGTTTTTTTGGGTCTTCTTCTGTACCGTTATTGCTACCCGGGTTCAGCCTTTTTTGTATGGGTTTCTTTTTCTGTTCTTCAGTTGTCATATATGCTTGCTTGCAATATTTTGATTGTATGTTCAGTAATTATACCGGAAATCTTTGATTTTAAAAAGAGAGATTAACCTCTATGAATGATTTTACAAATTTACTAAACTAATGTTCGGCAGTGGAAGCATCGCTCCACATCTCTTCCAGCCGGTAAAACTTGCGGGGCTCCGGCAGCATAATATGAACAACGGCATTTACATAATCAATTAAAATCCATTGCTCTCCCTGTCTTCCCTCATGCTTATAGGGCAATTCGCCACACTTCTTTTTAACCTCTACTTCAACGGAATCCGCAATAGCCTTAAGTTGCGTATTATTGGAAGCTTCACAAATTATAAAAAAATCGGTCACTGCTTCAGGAATTTTCTTCAGATCAAGGCTAATAATCTTCTCGCCTTTTTTCTCCCGTATAGCATGTATTATGGTTTTGAAAATTTTACTGTTTCTCGTTAATCTCGTGTGAGCTGTCTTTTTCCGTGACGCCAATAGGGTTAAATTATTCAAATGCGTTTATTTTGAGTCAATTTCTATGCATTTTGTAGAATAGAAAATAAATTTTATTAGGAAAGATTGTCGTTTTTTTACAAATTATTCAGGCAACTTTTTTATCAAAAATACTAATTCTTTATTAATCCCTTTTAATGCCGTTCGCTTCCAAAAAATTGATAATTCTTGAAAGAGTGGATAGTACCAACAACTATGCCATGGCAATGGTTCAGAATAAAGAAGCAATGAGTGGTGATGCCGTATTTGCTATAGAGCAGATAGAAGGGAAAGGCAGAAGGGGAAAAACCTGGCAGAGTCATAAAGGTGAAAATATTATTCTTTCTATAATGGTTCAAATGCAGTGGCTGCCTGTGCAACAACAGTTTCAACTAAGTATGGCTGTGGCGCTCGGTTGTTTTGATTTTTTTTCAAAGTACATTAAAAAAAATATAAAAATAAAATGGCCCAATGACATTTTTTTAAATGACAGTAAGGCAGGTGGCATTCTTATTGAAAATATTATTAAGGGTAATTTATGGCAGTGGGCCATTATTGGCATCGGGCTCAATATTAACCAGGAAACTTTCGACAATGTTATTGTAAAGCCAATTTCTCTCCGCCAAATTACTGAAAAGCATTATGATGTTATTCAATTATCCCGCGAACTTCACGGGGCTATTCTAAAGAAACTCGAAATATTACAATCAGGGGAATTTGACCACCTGTTTCATGAATATAATGAAAACCTCTTTTGCCGAAATCAAATCGTGAAACTTAAAAAAGGAAATATTGTTTTTGAAACAAAGATTGAAGGAATTTCTGCACGAGGAGAACTTATTACCAGGGATGTAATGGAAAGAAGATTTGGTTTTGATGAAGTGGAATGGGTGGACTTAATGTAAGCCGGTTTAAGCCCACATTTTGCCTGCATTTTTCAAAATAAATAATGCGTCGAGACGGCGAAATAAACGCGTTGAATGCGGGTTAAAAAAATCCATTTCGATACATAGTCCGACCTATAGAAAATCTTTTGCTGATTTTGCATTAATTTCACCTCTCAATTTTACAAAAAAACTGAAAATATTTATGGCGCAAGCGATAAGGATGCCTCTTCTGAGTGATACTATGACCGAGGGGAAAATTATACAATGGAACAAAAAAGTAGGCGATAAAGTAAAGGGCGATGATGTATTAGCTGAAGTAGAAACCGACAAAGCCACCATGGAAGTGGTCGGTTATGAAGATGGAACGCTTTTATACATTGGTGTCAAAACCGATGAAATAGCTAAAGTAAATGATATCATTGCTATTGTAGGAAAAGAAGGAGAAGATTATCAATCTATTTTGGATGAGGGTAAGGGTGCTTCAAAAGAAGCCCCTCCTAAAAAAGAAGAAGAGAAAAAAGCCGCCCCCGAATCAAATACCAACCCTGCTGAAAATAAATCCGCTGCGGAATTACCTAAAGATGCCAAAGTAATACGCATGCCTCTTTTGAGCGATACTATGACGGAAGGGAAAATAATTCAATGGAATAAAAAAGTAGGCGATAAAGTAAAGGGCGATGATGTATTAGCTGAAGTAGAAACCGACAAAGCCACTATGGAAGTGGTTGGTTACGAAGAAGGTACCCTTTTATATATTGGCGTAGAAGCAGGGCGGGCGGCTAAAGTAAATGGTATCATAGCCATAGTAGGCAAGCAAGGAACTGATGTGAGTGGTTTTGTAGAAGCGGAAAAAAAGGGAGGTGGTAACGCAACTGGTGCCGAACCCCGGCAGGAAAAAACGCCGGAAGAAAATGCCATTGTTACCCCGGAAAAAAATGAAACTCCCGGGGGAAATGCAGAAACTGCTTCTGCAGATGGAAGAGTCAAAGCTTCTCCTTTAGCTAAAAAACTTGCAGCTGATAAAGGAATTGATATATCAAAAGTACAGGGAAGTGGTGATGGCGGGAGAATTATAAAGAAGGATGTGGATGCTTATCAGCCTCCCGTTGCAAAGCCACAGGAAGAAAGTAAAAAGCCGGCACCGGCTACAAAACCTGTTCAGCCATTTGAACAGACGGGTAAGGAAAGCTATCAAGACATTCCTAATACGCTAATGCGTAAAACTATTGCCAGGAGACTGGGTGAAAGCAAATTTACTGCACCGCATTTTTACCTGACCATGGAAATTAACATGGACAATGCCATTACTTCACGGATGGCCCTAAATGAAGTAAGCCCGGTAAAAATTTCTTTTAATGACCTGGTAATAAAAGCCTGTGCTATGGCGCTCAGGCAGCATCCTGCCGTAAACAGTAGCTGGATGGGCGACTTTATACGGCAGAACAAACATGTGCATATAGGCTCAGCCGTTGCCATGCCGGAAGGATTAATTGTCCCGGTTATTCGATTTGCTGATCAAAAATCTTTGTCACAAATTGCTTCCGATGCAAAGGGCCTTTATGATAAAGCAAGAAATAAAAAACTACAACCTGAAGAATTTAGCGGCAACACGTTTACCATTTCGAACCTGGGCATGATGGATATTGAAGATTTTACTGCAATTATAAATCCCCCGGATAGC
>JBDTOV010000002.1:0-83760 GCA_039933035.1 Ginsengibacter sp.
ATAATAATAGGGTGTTCCACGCATCGTCATTATAAATGTTTCCAGCATTTTAGCAGAAAGTTCCCTGAAGGTCGGACTGTCATTTCCAAACCTGCTGACCAATCTTGCCTGGTCATGATTAGCAAGAAAAATGGATAACCATCCATTGTTTGCAAATGCGCTATCCCAGCGGCTGAATACTTCTTTAAAATGCAAAAGACTGTAGCCACCGGGCTTTGCGATATCCACTCCTTCAAATGCATAAGCCATGTTTAATTCATGGCGGCTTGAATCTACAAGGTTATGCGCATCAGTAAACGAGTTACCCGCACCTTCCGCCACGCTCATCACATCGTATTTACTGAAGACTTCATTGTACATCTCCTGCAAATAGCCATGAAGATTTCCCTGCATAACATAATATTGCGTGAAGTTTTTTTCAAAGCCCTGTGGAAAAGCGGGAAACGTAGTATCTTTTGCCGCAAATTGAAAAGCATCCAGCCGAAAACCATCAATGCCTTTGTCTGCCCAAAATTTCATGATGCTGTAAACCTCCTGGCGGAGTCTTGGATTTTCCCAATTTAAATCAGGTTGCTTACGTGAAAAATAATGAAGGTAATATGCTTTGGTGAGTGAATCATATTTCCATGCATCATGATTAACATCAAACAAACTATAACGGTAAGGTGGTTGGCCTTTTTCCGCATTCCACCAATGATAATACTCACGGTAAGGGTTTGTTCTTAAACTCCTACTCTGTTTAAACCATTCAAGTTCATCACTGCTATGGTTTACTACCAAATCCATTATCAGCTTAATACCCCGTGTGTGCATACCCGCCAGCAAAGAATCAAAATCTTTCATCGTTCCAAAATCCTTCATAATGTTTCTGTAGTCACTTACGTCATAACCATTGTCATCATTGGGTGAACTATAAATAGGATTCAGCCAAACCGCAGTAACACCAAGACTTTTTATATAGTCAAGTTTAGAAATGATGCCTTTTAAATCACCGATACCATCGCCGTCGCTGTCTTTAAAACTTCGGGGATATATTTGATAAATGATGGCTTCCTTCCACCACTTTCTGCCGGGAGGTGGCGATGATTCTTTGGGCTGGCCAAAACTCTCCAGTGAGCAAAGTGATCCATAAATAAATGCAACGATCAATAGTAAGCGCTGTTTCTTAAAAGATTTTTGCCGATATAGGAGATGGAAAATAGTTAAAATATATTCACAATCCCTATACAGGAGGGTAATTATTTTATTGACTATGATTGTGTTGTAGCAGACTTTAAAAGCTTTAATGAACGCAATAAAAAATGGATAAACAAATATAAAAATATTGCATAAATTATTAAGCGAAAAACTATTCTATAAGATCTTTTTCCAAAACACTGCTTTAGAAAGTATTCTTCTTTCCAATAACTTTACATCATGTCCTCCAGCACCATTATACGTATTCAAACCAATCTTCATTGTGAAAGAAGTATACAACTCAACAAAATAATAATTTTGTAAATTTGAACAAATAAAACGTATGACAACCGAGTTTAAAAATATTGTCTGGAAAGAAGGCCAACATTATGTTGCTCTTTGTTTAAATGTTGAGGTATCTTCTTTTGGCGATACTAAAGAAGAGGCATTAGAAAATCTAAAAGAAGCAATTGAATTATACCTGGAAGACACTCCTATTGAAGGCATAAGTAAAATCGATGATCCGGAAATTGTTTACGCACAGATTGAGCATGCCTAAATTATATTCCTCAGATCATATCATAAAGATACTTACACAGCAAGGATTTATTTTTATTTCACAAAAAGGCAGTCACAAAAAATACCGCAAAACAGGAGTTCCAACACGTACAGTAATTGTACCCGCAGAGAGAAAAGAAATTCCTTTCGGTACTTTTAAATCAATTTTAAAACAATCTGGTCTACAGGCAGAAGCATTTAATAAATAATGTCACCTCTCACGATTACACTTATTCAAACCAATCTTCATTGGGAAGATAAAAAAGCCAATCTCGATATGCTTTCAAAAAAAATTGAAAGTATCCGGGGAAAAACAGAAATAATCATTCTTCCTGAAATGTTCACCACCGGATTCAGTATGAAGCCGGAAATACTTGCGGAAGATATGAATGGAAAAACGGTACAATGGATGAAAAAGATTGCCGTAGAAAAAAAAATAGTTCTTACCGGAAGTATTATAATTAAAGACGGCTCCCACTATTACAACCGGCTTATCTGGATGTTGCCCAATGGTGAATATGGCATCTATGATAAAAAACACTTGTTTGCTTACGGTAACGAACATACGCACTATACTGCCGGCAGCAAAAGACTAATTGCATCGGTAAAAGGTTGGAAGATAAATCTGCAGGTTTGTTATGATTTGCGCTTCCCTGTTTGGAGTCGTCAGTCGCCTGTCTCTTTTGAAGAGGGGCCGGGAGTGAGGCCTGCCCCTGAATATGACCTGCTCATATATGTTGCCAACTGGCCCGAACAAAGGATTCATGCCTGGAAAAGTTTATTGATTGCCAGGGCCATTGAAAACCAGTGTTACGTTGTAGGGGTAAACCGAACCGGTGATGATGGAATGGGAATTCACTACAATGGAAATAGTATGATCATTGATCCGTTGGGAGAAATTCTGTACATCAAAAAAGAGGATGAAGATATTTTTACATATACCCTGCAAAAAGAAAAATTAAATGATGTTAGAGAAAAATTTCCTTTCTGGAAAGATGCTGATTCTTTTCATATAAACTGCTAATGCATGCTTACCGCTTATTCTGCCGACAAGATCTTTACAGGAGCCACCTGGTTTTCTAATGGAGTTGTTATCGTTAAAAATGATAGAATTGCAGACATTATACCGTTAAATGATTATTCTAAAGACGTCCCGGTGTTGCAACATTCCGCCGTGATGGCCCCGGCATTTATTGATATACAGATCTACGGCGCCTCATCGAAATTATTTTCTGTATATCCTGAATCTGATACGCTTCATAAAATGAACGCACTATGTAATAGTGGCGGTACCAAATATTTTTTACCAACCATAGCAACCAACACAACTGAAGTTTTAAAAAAAGGAATTGATGCCATACATGAATATTGGAAAAACGGGGGCGAAGGCGTTCCCGGTTTACATATTGAAGGGCCATGGATCAACAAAATAAAACGCGGCGCACACATCGAAGAATTTATTCATCTCCCTGAATTTGATGAAGTAAAACATTTATTGGAATACGGGAAGGGCGTTATAAAAATGATTACACTGGCCCCGGAAGTTTGCCCCGTTGACATTATTGATCTCATAAAAAGTTACGGGGTAATTGTTTCGGCCGGCCATAGCAACGCCACCTATGAAGAATCCGTGAATACTTTCAAAAAAGATATTCGTTTTGCCACCCATATATTTAATGCCATGAGCCCGTTGCACCATCGTGCTCCGGGGTTACCTGTTGCCATCATGTTGCATTCTTCGGTAATGGCAAGCATTGTAGCAGATGGCTACCATGTTGATTTTGCCATGATAAACATGGCAAAAAAATTAATGGGAGAAAGATTATTTCTAATAACCGATGCTGTTACTGAAACAACCGAGGGGCCGTATCCGCATATATTAACAGGTGATAAATATATGTCCAACGATATACTCAGCGGTTCTGCATTAACAATGATGCAGGCTGTAAGAAATTGTGTCGGGCAGTGTGATATACCATTGGAAGAAGCTTTCAGAATGGCAAGCCTTTACCCCGCCAAAGTTCTGGGTCTTGATAATGAAACGGGTAAAATTGAGAAGGGCTATAAAGCGGATTTAGTGATGATGAACGAGAACCTTGAAGACATCATTTGTATATAATTTTTTTTTGAATGAAATAAAAACTTCACTTCTCTTTTCCAATAATTATTTCCTTTACTTTTTCCATTTTAGTATCTGCGCCATTTATTACATCACTGTAAACAGGTTTTATATAAATGTCGGGTATTACACCCGTTCCTTTTTCTGAAATGTGATGATATTGCACAATTCGAAAGTAAGGAAGCCTTACCCGCAATTTTGTAACAGGTAATGTAATATCCGGAATCATGATTCCCGAATTTCCATACCATCCGCCGCCGGTTTCTTCACCAAGTAGTGTAACGTTTTGCTGACCCTTTACAGCATTACAAAATAGAGATGATGCGGAAAAAGTCAAGCCATTGGTGAGTACGTAAACGCCTCCATTAAAATGGTTTCTGCGTTTTGGTGTAAACGTATGTCGTTCCCAGAAGCCAAAATGATATTTACCATCCCTTTCTTTATGGGTTAAAAAAAACAAACCGATATTTTCAAAAAATCCCGCGGAAATGTACCTGGTAAAAGGTCGGAAACTTTTGCTTTTCGCAAATACCGTATCCGCTACCTTAAAAGAACTTTTTCTCAAAAACTTCGTGAGTAGTATATAATTGTTGATGTCTCCGCCACCATTGGCTCTTATATCAATTACCAGGTTTTTGACGCTGTCTTTACGAAGCTTTCGGAAAGAACTTTTAAAAAAAGTCTTTAAATGCGCTTTTGAAAAACTATTAATCGTCATGAGTGCATAGGTTGTATCAACTTGTAATGAACGAATGTCTTCAAGTCTTTGGCGTACAGTCAATTTCTTCTTTTTCCTTTCCTGCTTTTTTATTTTGCGTGATGAGTCAATAGGGGGATCATAAAAGGGAATCAAAATATTTTTCTCGGTGCCACTGCTGTCAATATAACCGATGCTGTACGATTTATACAACCCAAAAATATTGCGGTGAAAATAGGGAAAGCTGGTACTCAGGCGAATGTAATTTACATTATCTGAATAGCCATCTTCAACCATAAAATCAAACATGCGGTTGATAATTTCACCACTTTCAAGTCCATTGATGGAAGTAATAAGAGTTCCTCTTTTTATAACCGAATCCTTTTTATTGAGGTTATAGGTTACCACCATGGTATCTTTCCATATTTTTAAATACAGGGGGAAAGATGGTATATGCCTGCCCTTTATAAATTTATTCCAGCCTTTACCCATGCTAAAACTTGTATGCCCGCAATGTATGGCTGCGGTAAGCGGCGCCAGTATTTTCCATCCAAATTGCAGTTCCGTCATTGAATCGGCAATGGCTTTATATCCCTCATCAAAAATATAATCCATACGGTCTTTGGATGTGTACCAATAAAGAGAGGGATGTTTTTTTTCTAAAATATTCCGGAGCAACGAATAATCCTGTTGCAGTGCCTCTTTAGAATATTTCTTATTAGGATTATAATTTCTGGAAACAGAGCAGGAAAAAAAAACTGGTAAAATAAACAAGGATAAAAGGCGCCTCATGGTGTACAAAACTCTGTATTAAAATTGTAACTCAACAGGTATAGTTTTTAACTGGGAACTTATTACTAAAAATTATATTATTCAAAAGCATTCCAGCCCTGTGCTGTAAGTTTATGTTCATTGCCCCCCTTGGTAATTATTTTTAAACCTTCTTCCATTTCTGTAATATGTCCCACCACGCTTATCTGTTCGTTCACGGCAATTTTATTATAATCATTTTGATCAATGGTAAAAAGCAATTCATAATCTTCGCCGCCGCTGAGAGCACACGCAGTCGGATCCAGTTCCAATTTATAAGCGAATTGCCTGGCCATATCATTCACCGGTATTTTTTCTTCGTATAATACACAACCTGTTTTACTTTGTTTGCAAATATGCAATAATTCACTACTCAGCCCATCGCTTATATCAATCATAGCAGTTGGCATAATCGTATCCGAAGCAAAAAATTCAATAATATCTTTCCTGGCTTCCGGTTTCAGAAACCGCCCGATAATATAATCCTGGTTTTCAAGGTCCGGCTGCACGCCTTGTGTTTCGAGAAATACTTTCTTTTCTCTTTCTAATATTGTCAACCCGAGGAAAGCGCCACCCAGGTCGCCACTCACACAAATAAGATCTCCTTTTTTTGCCGTGCTGCGTTTCACAAATTTATCCGGAGCTACTTCACCAATTGCTGTAACGCAAATCACAAATCCTTTTTGAGAAGAAGTGGTATCACCACCCACCAGGTCAACATTGTACTTTTCGCAGGCCGCGTAAACGCCGTCATAGAATTCATCAAGCGCTTCCAAACTGAACCGGTTGCTAAAGGCAATGCTCATGGTTAGTTGCTGAGGAGAGGCATTCATCGCATAAATATCACTGAGGTTTACGATGACACTTTTATAACCCAAATGTTTTAATGGTGTGTACATTAAATCAAAATGAATTCCTTCCACCAGCATATCAGTACTTATCACAACCTGCTTTCCAAAGTGATCTACTACGGCTGCGTCATCTCCCACACTTAGTATCGTAGACGCATTTTTTATTTCATTATTCCTGGTAAGATGATCAATAAGGCCAAACTCGCCCAGGGAGGATATTTCTGTTCGTTGTTCCATAAATGTAATTTATTTTATAATGCACAATGTGGATGTAATGTACGATCTGTGATGTTATATGTACATGTAGGTAATTTGAAACTTATTATTAAGTTGTACATCAAACATTTCCTTTCACCCATTCCACCAGTTCATCGTGAATTAAACCATTAGTGGCAACAATACCGGGCTTATAGGGAGAATACTTGTCACCGTTCAGATCGGTAACTTTTCCGCCAGCTTCTTCCACAATTAAATACCCCGCAGCGCTATCCCACGCGTTTAACTGGTGCTCATAAAATCCATCAAACCGGCCGGCCGCAACCCAGCACAGGTCGATAGCTGCACTACCGAGCCGTCGAACCGGAACGCCCTTTCTTATAAGTCTTGAAAAGACCTCCAGGGGTCCGTTGGGCTGTTCTAAATAGTTATAGGGGAACCCCGTAACAAGACAGCTTCTCAATACTTCCGTTTTATTGCTTACTGAAATTTTTTTGTCATTAAGTGTTGCTCCTTTTCCTTTTTCTGCAAAAAAGAATTCTTTAAATATTGGGTTATACACGGCGCCCATCAGTATATTCCCGTTAAGTTCAAGCCCGATGCTCACACAACAAATGGGAATGCCATTGGCGAAGTTTACGGTGCCATCAATTGGATCAACAATCCATTTGTATTCACTTTCCGAAATTTTTTCGGCAGTTTCTTCACTTACAATTCCATGATCAGGAAAAGCTTCTTTGATCACAGCCTGGATGGCTTTGTCTGCAGCATAATCCGCTTCGGTTACTAAATTATTGAGACCTTCTTTATTACCGATGGTAAAAGTGCCATCGAAGAATCGCACTAATTCCTTTGCTCCGGCTTCTGTTGCATTGATAAGAGTTTGCTTGTACATTCCGCAAAGATTATAAATGTTTGTTTATTTTGCGGGGTTATTTATTTATCTAACCGTTCAACCATATAACCGCTATTGCTTCTTTCTGTCATCATAGTAAATTATAATGTAAAATATTTCCTGGAGTATTGTTTGTATTCTGTGGAAAAAGCCATGAAAAACATAGAAGGGGAAATATTCGTGGTTGACAACCTTTCTACTGACAACAGCAAAGAATTTTTTCGCAATAAATTTCCCGGAGTATTTTTTATATGGAACAGCGAGAATGAGGGTTTCGCAAAGGCCAATAACAAAGCGCTTAAGAATGCTTCGGGAGCGTATGTCCTTTTTTTGAATCCAGACGCTATTGTGCCGGAAGATTGTTTCGAACAATGCATTTCTTTCATCAAATCGCAAAATAACCAGGTAGCATGTGGCATTAAAATGATTGATGGAGAAGGTAAATATTTAAAAGAAAGCAAACGGGCTTTTCCTTCACCTTTGACTTCGTTATATAAACTTGCCGGGCTTACCAAACTTTTTCCAAAATCAAAGATTTTTTCAAAATACCATCTCGGCTTCCTGGATAAAAATGTTAACCAGGTGGTGGACGTGCTGGCAGGGGCTTTTATGATGATACCAAAAGAAATTGTTGATACGGTTGGTGGATTTGATGAGCGTTTTTTTATGTATGCTGAAGATATTGATCTCAGCTACCGGATGCAAAAAGCAGGTTACCAAAATTTTTATTTCGCAGAAAGCAGTATTATTCATTTTAAAGGAGAAAGTACCCGGAAAGGGGGCCTCAATTATGTAAAGATGTTTTATAAAGCGATGAGTGTTTTTGTGAAAAAGCATTATGGGCAAACCGGCGCCAGGATATTCAATTTCTCAATACAGGCCGCTATTTTTTTTCGGGCCTCTGTGGCGGCGACTGCGCGTTTTCTGCGATGGATAGGGCTTCCGGTTATTGATGCAGCCATGATCTTATTAAGTTTCTGGCTGGTGAAATTTGTTTGGAACGCTTTCGTAAAAAGGGAAGTGAATTATTCGCCAAATATGCTGGTAATTGCATTTCCCGCATTCACCATTCTTTTTCTCGCAGCCTCTTATTTTGCAGGCTTATATGATAATGGCTACCGTCAATCAAGATTAAACAGGTCTGCTGTCACGGCAATGCTGGTATTACTTGCAACGTATTCCCTATTGCCCGAAAGCCTTCGCTTTTCAAGGGGTATTTTATTTTTTGGAGCTATAATGGCTTTCTTTTTTATGACGATAGAGCGGTGGTTGTTACTTCATTGGAACATAATTGAAAATTCACCAGGAAGCGATGAAATGAATCAAATAATAATTGTAGGAACCAGGGCAGAATTTAATAATGTGAGTGCACTTTTACAAAGTACCGGCATGCAGGAAAGAGTTTTGGGAAGAATAACCCCGGAAGAATTGCCCGAAACAAAATCAATTGGCTCGTTCAACAACCTTGTCAACTTTCTAAATTTATACCCGGTTAGAGAAATTATTTTTTGCGAAGGAGCCCTGTCTTTTAAAAAGATTATTGAAGTACTGCCTCACTTGCCCCCTCACGTACGCAAAAAGTTGTATGCGGCAAACCTGCATACTTTAATTGGCAGTGCAGGCGCG
The DNA here is from genome assembly GCA_039933035.1 of Ginsengibacter sp. Classification (GTDB taxonomy): domain Bacteria; phylum Bacteroidota; class Bacteroidia; order Chitinophagales; family Chitinophagaceae; genus Ginsengibacter. Next base: position 8,949 of record JBDTOV010000002.1, read on the forward strand.
AATGAAACTGCAAACTATATTTCAAAATTTTCCAATTTTCGTTTAGGCCAACCCGTTAGCCGGCGAAATAAAATACTCGCCGATATTATTATTGCATTCCTGTTCCTAATAAGTTTCCCATTACATTGTATTATAAAATCAAGAAGACTCCTTTTTTTTAAAAATGTTTTGAGTGTTTTATTTCTTAAAAAAACATGGGTAGGATATGCTTTAAATGAAAAAAACCTGCCCACACTGAGACCAGGCATTCTGACCACTACCGGGTTACCTGCCGCGTTCAACACGCTTCCAGATGAAAGCTTGTACAAAACAGACAGCCTGTATGCAAAAAATTTTTATATTTTTAATGATATTAAGATGGTTTGGCTGAATTACAAATTACTATCCTGATTGTAGAAAATGATTCCTCCAATATTTCGATTGGGTGTAACGTAAATTAAAGCCACGAATTGTATTGGTGCATCCGTATCCTTACCGGTTCCTGGTTTTTTGCCGCGTAGAAAAAAAATCAAACTGTTAATATAAATCTATTTATAATTTATTTCCGCGAAGTATTTACGAAATTTGCGGGCTAAACAATTTAATGAATGGCATATAACAATTACAGACCGTCTCAAAAAATTCCTCCCGTAGTTTTAAATCTTATTATAATTAATGCAATTGTTTTTGTTGCTCAGTTGGTATTTGACAGTACGTTAGGCCTTACTAATATCCTGGCACTTTATCCCTACAACAGTGGCTTTTTTGAACCTTACCAATTGGTAACACACATGTTTGCGCATGGTGGCTTTCTTCATATTGCCTTTAATATGTATGCGCTCTGGTTATTTGGTTCTGTATTGGAAAAATTGTGGGGACCAAAAAAATTCCTGATATTTTACCTGGTTTGCGGATTGGCCGCAGGCCTTACTCAAATGTTTTTTGTAACAACCGGCGCTGCTATTGGCGCGTCAGGGGCTATTATGGGACTGCTGGCTGCTTTTGCCTACACTTTTCCGAATACAGAATTTTTTATATTTCCATTCCCTTTTGCTATTAAAGCAAAATATATGGTAGCCATTTATGCGGGAATTGATCTGTTTGGCGGTTTTTCCGGCGGGGGTGATAACATTGCTCACTTTGCGCATCTAGGTGGACTGGTTATGGGTTTTATTCTTGTTATTATCTGGAACAAAACCGATAAAAAAACGTTTTATTAAATTTTAATTCAACAGATTTTAGTGAAAGTAAAATGCTAATTTTATATCCACGTCCCTTATAAAACAAAGAACTAGGAAAATGGGAGAATCAGACAGATATATTGACCGTCGTGCAAGAAAGATAACCTTTGGAGAAGACAATAACGCCCTTGTGGCGCTCATCAGTGTCAATGCGGCCGGGCTAATTATTTTAGGCCTCATTCGTGTCATTTATCTCCTTGTAGATTCCTCCTCAGCTGAATTCACCACACAAATTTTACCCTGGTTTATTTTTCCTGCAAAACTTGCTGTACTCGCTAAAGCACCCTGGACTATTTTGAGCTATATGTTTGTACATACCAGCATCATTCCTGCATTTACCAATATGCTATGGCTTTGGGCGTTTGGGTCTATTCTGCAGGATATGGCTGGAAACAAAAAACTAATTCCAATATATTTATACGGAGGGGCGGCAGGGGCCGTGGTCTTTCTAATTTCAAATTATGCTATTCCACAAATAAGGCCTTTTGTTAGCGCGTATTCCCTCAGCGGAGCCAATGCTTCTATTATGGCCGTGGCAATCGCCACTACTGCACTCGCACCTGATTATCGGATATTTAGAATGTTGAGCGGAGGTATTCCTATCTGGGTGCTTACTATTTTATATGTAGTTATCGATTTTGCAGGTATCGGTGCAGGCGGAACTGCCTATCATCTTGCGCATTTGGCAGGCGGCCTTGCCGGCTTCTTTTTTATTGTGGGCCTGAGAAAGGGGCATGATGGAAGTACCTGGATGATCGGATTTTATAACTGGTTCATGGACTTATGTAATCCTGACAAGAAAATATTAACCCCGCAAAAAACAAAAGAAAAACTGTTTTACAAGACAGGAAGCCATAAACCTTTCGAAAAACACTCCATTGTAACGCAACAAAGGATAGATGAAATCCTGGATAAAATAAATCAAAAGGGATACCATTTATTATCGGAAGATGAAAAAAATATTCTGAAAAAAGCCGGTGAAACTGATTTTTAATAGTTCTTTTCTGCTTTCCTCTTCCATCACCAAACCGTTATTTCCTAAATGGATAAACCATTTCTGCGCAGGTTCGCCAAAAAAATTTTTATTGCAGTAAACAGTCTTATTGCCTTATTGTTCCTGGCCGGGGCCTACGCAAAATATTTTAACCCCATCCAATGGTGGTTCTTTGGTCTGTTTACATTCATTCTTGCATACCTTTTAGTGGCCCTTGTATGTTTCTTTTTATTTTGGTTATTTAAAAAATCATTTTGGTCCGGTATTTCTCTTATTACTATTGTCGCCGGATGGCAAGCGGTTACAAACATTTTTCCGCTTAATTTTTCTGGCACTTTTTCAATGCAGAAAAAGGTGGGAACCATTAGGGTTATGAGCTGGAATGTAGAACAATTTAATATCCTCCATTATAAGGATCACCCTGAAGTGAAACAGGAAATGTTTGATCTCATTAATCAATATGATCCGGACATTGCCTGTTTCCAGGAAGTGGTTGCGGGGAATAAAAAAAAAGGAATCAATTATTTCCCCGCTATTCAAAAAGCGCTTCGGTTCGGCGATTATTTTTTTTCTTACAGCATTAAGGATGATTTTGATAACAACCATCATTTTGGAAGAACAATTTTTTCAAAACTTCCGATTATTAATAAACAGACGGTGGTAAATTATCCCAATGATTACAATGCCACCTTCCAGTATATTGATGTATTGGCCGGCAATGATACCATCCGCGTTTTTAATATCCATTTACAATCGTTAAAATTTACCAAAGCCAATCTGACGTATCTCGATAAAGCTGGCTTAAACAGCGATAGTAATATTAATGAATCAAAAAATATTATCTCGAAAATAAAAACGGGTTTTATTAAAAGATCTATCCAGGCAAATTTTATAAAAGATGAAATTAATAACAGCCCATACCCGGTAATAGTTTGTGGTGATTTTAATGACGTCCCTAATTCGTATGCCTATGAAACCATAGGCGCCGGACTTCAAAATGCCTTTGTAGAAAAAGGTTCAGGTATTGCACGAACTTTCAGTGCCATATCGCCCACGCTCCGCATAGATAATATTTTTGCTGATAAAAAATTCACTGTGACACAGTTTACGCGTGTTAAGAAAAGGCTCAGTGACCATTTCCCCATACTCTCCGATTTGATTCTGTCGCAAAACGCTAAATAGTTTTTATATTTGAAGGGTGAACACCAGGCGCGCTATTCTTTTTTTCTCCACTACATGTTGTCTGCAGGACATACAGTAATACCTTTGCCGGAATATTTTTGAAAATATTTTTTATTTTGTTGCATTTTTAATACAAGTTATGTTTATGCCACTCAAATTATATAATTCACTTACCAAACAAAAAGAAATCTTCGTTCCCATAACACCACCTCATGTCGGTATGTATGTATGCGGACCTACTGTGAGTGGTGAAAGTCATTTAGGACACGCACGCCCCTACATAACTTTTGATGTTGTACTAAGATACCTGCAATTTCTTGGTTACCAGGTTCGCTATGTACGGAACATCACTGATGCAGGGCATTTTGAAGAAGAAGGCCGCGAAGCAGAAGATAAAATATCTAAAAAAGCCCTGCTCGAAAAAGTAGAACCTATGGAACTGGTTCAGAAATATACCAATCTTTTCCATTGGGCCATGAAGCAGTTTAATACCCTCGATCCGAATATTGAACCCACTGCTACCGGCCATATTGTAGAACAGATAAACATGATTGAAATAATTATTGATGCAGGCTATGCATACGTGGTAAATGGATCAGTTTATTTTGATGTAAAAAAATATGCGGCCAATTACAATTATGGGGAACTGAGCGGCCGAGTCGTTGATGACCTTTTAGAAACCACGAGGCTATTGGAAGGTCAGGCCGAGAAAAGAAATAAGGCTGATTTTGCATTATGGAAATCCGCGCCTCCTCAACATATTATGCGCTGGAAAAGTCCGTGGGGTGAGGGGTTCCCGGGATGGCATATTGAATGCTCCGCAATGTCAACAAAATATTTGGGGCCACACTTTGATATTCATGGAGGTGGTATGGATCTGCAGTTTCCGCATCATGAAAGCGAGATTGCCCAAAGTACTATTTGCAATCATGAAACGCCGGCAAAATACTGGATGCACAACAATATGATTACCATTAACGGTAAAAAAATGGGTAAGAGCTATAACAATGTTATAAAACTAACGGAAATGTTCACTGGCAATCATCCATTGCTTACGCAGGCGTTCAGCCCGATGACGATTCGTTTTTTTATTTTGCAAACACATTATCGAAGCACACTTGATTTCAGCAGCGAAGCACTCGTGGGCGCGGAAAAAGGTTTAAAGAGGTTGTGGGAAGCTTATGAAATTTTAAAAAAGCTGGAAGCTGGCCATTTCAATTTACCTACAGATAACGAACTTGATACAAAAATAAATAACCTGCTGAATGAATTACCCGGGTTTATGAACGATGACTTCAATACAGCAAAAGTTTTGGCCAACCTCTTTGAGATCGTCCCCGTAATCAATTCTATAAAAGATGGTTTAATTGAATTGACTGCCGTTTCTTCGGCTACACGAAACCGTATGAAAGATCTTTTTACGATATATCTTGAAAATATTTTAGGGTTGCTACCTCTTTCAGAAAATAATGAAACCTTCAGTGGAGTAATGCAGTTGCTGGTTGACATAAGAAAAGATGCCAAGTCAAAAAGAGATTTCTTTACGTCAGATAAAATAAGAAAACAACTCGCCGGACTTGGTATTGAGATGAAGGATGAAAAGGATGGTTCTATAAGCTGGAGTGCCGGTTAAAACAATGGGCAATAACAAACAATTAAACTATTTCTTTTGACCAATCATATTCCTCATTTATCGAAAGATAAAAAACTTAAAAAAATAATTGAAACACAGGAAGCATTTGTTCTGTTAAAAAGAAACAAGGTGTACCTGCGTTTATGTTCTTCGATACTAAGTCAACAATTAAGCACCAGGGTTGCACAGGTTTTGTACCAAAGGTTCCTGGGTCTATTCGGAAGTAAAGAACCTTCCGCAAAACAAATTTTAGAAACACCGGTTACCATTTTTCGAAGCATTGGTTTTTCCAATGCCAAGGCTTCCTATGTTCACAATGTTTGCAGGTTTTTTATTGAAAATAAAATAACGGATGCCCGTTTATACAAAATGAGTAACGATGAAGTATTGGATCTGCTTACGCAAATTAAAGGCGTTGGCAAATGGACGGTTGAAATGATTTTGATGTTCACACTGGGAAGAGAAGATGTTTTTGCATTAGACGATTTAGGTTTACAACACAGTGTTATTAAGCTATACAAAATAAAAGAAACAGATAAGAAATTATTGCGGGAAAAAATTGAAAAAATATCGCTTAAATGGTCTCCCTACCGAACGTATGCCTCCAGGTATTTGTGGGGTTGGAAAGACGGGAAATAGTTTTATTTCTTTTTAACCAATGGATTATTCAAGCCATTCACCAGGTTATCAACTACGACAAAATTGCGTAGCTTCAAAAAAAATTGGGTAAGTGTTTTGCATCCGTACGTACGTACATCGAAACTAGGATCCAGTTTTCTCAGGTTAATTCCCAATGTAGAAATATACGCTTCGTTACTTTCATTAATACTCATGTCATAAGCCTTATTAATAAGCTTTATATTGATGGACACTTTCTCACTTTGCTTTTTCTCTGTTTCTTTCTTTTCAGGCATTTCCGCTTTGGGTTCCAGGTTTTCAACATAGGTAAAAATTTCGCAGGATTTTACAAAGGCATTTGGTGTTTTTTGTTCGCCGATTCCCATAACAAAAATACCATCTTCTCTTATTCTTTTGGCAAGACCCGTGTAATCGCTGTCACTGGAAACGATACAAAAACCGTCTACAACTTCATCATGCAGTATGTCCATCGCATCAATAATCAATGCGCTGTCTGTTGAATTTTTGCCGGTTGTATAAGAAAATTTTTGAATGGGGTTAAAGGCCATTTCGTTCAGCAGGCCTTTCCAGTGGTTCATGTGTTGGGTGGTCCAGTCGCCATAAACCCTTCGTATCGTAACCTTTCCATATTTGGAGGCTTCCTCCAGTATCAGGTCCATTATTTTAGCCTGTGCATTATCGCCGTCTACCAGCAAAGCAATCTTTTGATTTTTAATATCCATATACGTTTATTGAAACAAAATTATGATTAATCATACAAATGGGTTTTTAAGAGCAGAAGAAAAAGGCTTTGCGGTTATTGAGAACGACCGGAATGAGACGGAAAAGTGAAATACAATGCAACTTTATTAGTCAAAATTAATAGGAACCTTTGCAGAATGTTGTTAGGCAACCAAGTGCCGCCAACATTTTGTAATTTGAATTCTTTTCGCTTTTCACTGGGCATTGTACTACCAGGTTATTTTATTTACTTTTCATTAATTTGAATCTTTATCTTTGGCGACAAACATTTTTTATGAAGTTTATTGTTTCCTCTACGCAGTTATTAAAACATCTCCAGCAGATAAGTGGCGTAATAAGTGCTAACACGGTTTTACCAATACTGGAAGATTTTTTATTTGAAATAGAAAAAAATAAACTTACCATCGTGGCTACTGACCTGGAAACCGTGATGAAAGTACAAATGGATATAGAAGCCAAAGACAGTGGCAAAGTATGCATTCCTTCAAAAATATTATTAGATTCTCTCAAAAATATTCCTGAGCAGCCACTCACTTTTAATATTGATAAAAACTTTGGTGTTGAAATTACCAGCGATAATGGAAAATATAAAGTTATGGGGGAGAACCCGGATAATTTTCCGAAAGAACCGGTAGCCGATACAGAAAATTCTTTTACAATGCCATCTGCTGCACTCGTTACTGCTATTAATAAATGCCTGTTCGCTGTTAGCAATGACGACCTGAGGCCTGCTATGACAGGTGTTTTCTTTGAGCTTACAGAAAATGGAATTACCTGTGTTGCTACGGATGCACACCGGCTGGTGCGCTTTACCAGGCTTGATGTAAGCTGTCCCCGCGCCGATACTTTTATTGTTCCTAAAAAACCATTGACGCTGCTAAAAACTGCACTGCCTTCTAACGAAGATGAATTACATCTTTCTTATAACAGCAATCATTTATTTGTTAAGCATGATAGCACCGAACTGGTCTGCCGCCTTATAGATGCCAGGTTCCCTGATTATAAAGTTGTGATTCCAACGGATAATCCATACCGGCTCACAGTTAATAAAAATGATTTTCAAAATGCGCTCCGCAGGGTAAGTGTCTTTAGCAATAAAAGTACCAACCAGGTGGCATTAACTATTACCGGAAGTGAGCTTCAGCTTGCGGCCCAGGACATCGATTTTAGTTTTGAAGGGAATGAACGCATGGCTTGCCAATACGATGGCGAAGATCTGCAAATAGCTTTTAATGCCAAGTTTTTAATTGAAATGCTCAATGCGGCGGATACAGATGAAGTTACCATTGAACTTAGTACCTCCACAAAGGCGGGAATTATAAAACCCACGGTAAAAAAAGAAAACGAAGTGCTTTTAATGCTGGTAATGCCGCTGATGCTTAACAGTTAGCTTTTACTTACCTTTATTACTTTCAGACGATAGGCAAATGAACAAATCTTTTTATATAGCTAACATTTTTTCCTAAACTTTTATCCGGCTATTTTCTTTCTGTAGTATACTTTGAATCTTATTATAAAGCAATTCAGTATTTCTAATAGTTGTGTAATTAAATTTAATTAATATGATATGGATCATTTTTGGAATTCTCCTTTTTATAATTTCAGGGGTCGTTGCTAAAACGAATCCCGAATTGTACAGGTATAAAAATATCGGGAGGCTTCTTGCCCTGCTCTTTGTTGTAATTGGTATTTTAATATCCAGCATAGTGCAGATTAATGTGGGTGAAACCGGCGTCAAGGTTTTATTTGGTAAAGTTCAAAATGATGTTTTGAACAGTGGTTTGCACCTGGTAAATCCGCTCCTCGATATCAAAAGAGTTGATATTAAAACCCAGAATTACACCATGAGCGCTGTAAATGATGAAGGCGACAAAAATGGCGATGATGCTATTAAGGTACTCACCAGTGATGGTCTTGAGGTTACCATAGACCTTACAGTACTTTATAGGGTTGTGGCAAGTGAAACGCCTAAACTATTAAGTGAGACCGGACCGGATTTTAAAGATAAAATCGTTCGACCTTTAACCCGGACCAAGATCCGGGATAACGCCGTGTACTACCAGGCAATAGAATTATTTAGCAACAAAAGAGATGAGTTTCAACAGCGGATCTATAAAAGTATAGAAGACAATTTCAGGCAACGGGGCTTGTTACTGGAACAGCTATTGATCAGAAATATAACCTTACCTAATTCTGTAAAAGCATCTATAGAATCGAAAATTAATGCCGAACAGGATGCCAAGAAAATGGAATTCGTTTTACAAAAAGAAAAACAGGAAGCTGAAAGAAAAAGAGTAGAAGCGCAGGGAATAGCTGACTATCAGCGTATCATTAACACTGGTCTTACGGATAATCAATTACAATATGAGCAAATACAGGCCATTAAAGAACTGGCACTAAGCTCCAACGCAAAAATAGTTATGATGGGAAAAGGAAATACGCCCGTAATCATTGACGGAAAATAATAAGATGGAATTAGTAACAGTCCGCACCTTCAGTAATTATTTTTCTGCCAATATTCTCTTATCAAAACTAAGAGATGGTGGTATTCGATGTTATTTAAAAGATGAATATACTGTTACCATGGACCCATTGCTGACCAACGCAGTTGGAGGCATTAAGCTCGTAGTTAATAAAGAAGATGCCAGGGAAGTTTTAGCAATACTTGCGCATTTTGATGAAGATTACAGGCAGAATGCGGTTTGCCCAACATGCGGCTCTCACAACATAGAGCTGGTTCCTAAACGAACTGCCGCCAATATGGTTACAGCTATCCTGAGCTGGTTGTTCTCCAATTATGCCGTTTCCGCTGAAAACGTGTACCAGTGTGGTAATTGCGGTTACGAAAGCCAGGCCCTTCCCGAACCTTTGCGCCGGGATTCCGGAAGTACTCCACCTGAAAATCTAAACTAATATTATTTTTAATCCGGTTATGCGCCTACATTTACCGGGTGGAAAAATATCTTTTATGAAATCAATTGCGCTTATACCAGCCCGTTATGCTGCCACGCGTTTCCCCGGCAAGTTGATGCAATTACTCGGGAAGAAAAGCGTTATACTGCAGACGTATGAAAATACCGTGGCAACCCTGCTTTTCGACGAAGTAATCGTAGTAACAGATAGCAGCATCATTTTTAATGAGATAACAGAGAATGGCGGGTATGCTGTAATGAGCCGGCAGGAATATGAAAGTGGCAGTGACCGTATTGCCGAAGCTGCCGCGGATATCGAAGTAGATGTAATTATAAATGTTCAGGGTGATGAACCTTTTATAAAAAGAGAACCGCTCAGGGACTTGTTGGCGGTTTTTGAAAAAGATGACAAGCACATAGTGCAAGTTGCTTCCCTCATGCATGAAATAAAGGAAGAGAAGCTGGTGGCAGACCCTAACATCGTGAAGGTAATAGTAGATAAACAAATGAACGCGATCTATTTCAGCAGAAGTGTTATCCCCTTTCTCAGAGATAAAGGTTTGACTGTTGTTTACCATAAACATATTGGCATATATGCTTATCGCAAAAAAGCTTTAATGAATTTTACCCAATGGGATATTTCTCCTCTCGAGGCAATTGAGAAACTGGAACAACTTCGTTATATTGAAAATGGTGTTAAAATTAAAATGGTGCTGACAAACGAATCACCGGTATCTATCGATACCCCCGAAGATTTGGAGCGAGCAAGGAACAACGAAAATATCTTATAGAATAAAGGGATTTTCCGGTATTTTTTATTAAAAAAAGCTGGTTAAAAAATTGTAGTTTTCAAAAAAATATCTTGTATGGTGTTGCTTTCTTATTTAAAATATTTTGCGCTTTCTGTTTGTTTCTTTACGCTGTTATTTTCCTGTAATGAAGGTGATAAGCGCAGTATAGAAAACTCCGCAGCTGCTTTCGATATCAAACAAGCCGAAGCCGCCATTGCCCAAAGTAACCAGAGTTTTATGAAATCATTTAAAGCCGGGGATTCTATTGGGGTGTCGAATTGTTACACAACCGATGCAAAAACAATGTCTGCTAATATGCCCCCTTTTATCGGAAGAGAGGATATAAAGCACTTTATAAGCGAAACAATGAAGCGTGGGATAAAACTCTTTGACATTTCTACCGTCAAAATTTGGGGAGACAGCAGCATGGTGGCTGAAGAAGGGACTTATAAAATATTGGACAGCACAGAAAAACAGGTGGATAAAGGAAAATATATAGTTCTCTGGAAACCTGAAGCCGGCAATTGGAAGATGTTTCGCGATATTTGGACGAGCAGCCTTCCTGTTGACACTTTTGCAACAAAAGAAGAAAAAACTATCATTAAAAATTAAAAGAAGATTTAATGTAATTGCAGATAATTTGTTCCTTATTGCAAAAAAGCTAAAAAGATTTTGCTGATGAAACCGGGTAAATATCTATCCTTAATAAAATACCCCCTGGACCTGGTACGCACCAAAAAAGTACTGCAGGTAAATCCTACCATTCAAAATTTTAGAAAAGATGCCGAACACACAAAAGTTTGTGTATATGACTATACGAAAGAGGCTTTGAGTGAAAAGTACTTAAAGGATTCCGCAGAGACCTATAAATACCTGGAAACTCCGAACATAAGCTGGATAAATATAGACGGGCTTCGCAAAACAGATGTAGAAGAAACCTGTGCCCATTTCAATATTCACCCTCTTATTGCGGAAGATATATTAAGCTTTGGCCAGCGGCCCAAAGTGGATGAAATAAATGGGATGTTGTATTGCTTGTTAAGCATGTTATATTTCAATGAAAAAGATAGGACAGTAGAAGCAGAGCAAATAAGTATTGTATTGGGTGTAAACTTTGTTATAAGTTTCCAGGAAGATGCATCCAAAGATGTTTTTAATCCATTGCGCGATAAGCTTCGCATTGCTGGCAGCAAAATCAGGCAAAATGATGCAGACTTCCTGTTTTATTCTCTTATTGATATGATAGTTGATAACTATTTTATCGTAATGGAGAAGCTGGGTGAAAATATTGAAATGCTGGAAGAGGACATAATCCGCCGGTCGGATAAACAGTCTCTTTCCCAGATAAATATGCTTCGCAAAGAAATGATCCTGCTGAAAAGAAATGTGGCGCCGGTAAGAGATCTCGTGAATGGTATCCTGCGCAGCGAAAGTGAACTGATAGATGAAAAGACTGAGAAGTATTTTAAAGATGTATATGACCACATTGTGCAGGCAAATGATCTTGCAGAAAATTACCGGGATATGATGATCAACCTGCAGGACCTTTACCTGAGCAATGTAAATTTAAAAATGAATGAAGTAATGAAGGTAATGGCGGTAGTAACCTGCCTGCTGGCCCCGGCGACGGTAATTGGTGGCATTTTTGGAATGAACTTTAGTAAAATTCCCTGGCTTCATAATGACTATGGTTTTTTTATTGCCGTGGGTATCATGCTCATGATTCCTGTGTGGATGATAATAATGTTCAGAAAAAAAGGGTGGTTTTAATTAACGCTGCTTATATACCGGAACTGTGCTGCAGGGCTCTCCATACATAATGCTCCTGGCAACGGGCCTTAATATTCTCGTAATTTCTGCATACGCGGAAGCCGGAATTGCCTTTTCACCACAACCTTTTACTACCACTCTTTTTCCTTCATATTCGGCAGGATCAATTTTCAAAAGATTTTTTAGAAATAGAACTTCGTGCATAAAAGCTTTACTACCTACAACTACATCCCTGGCAACAGGCTGCAGGTAACTTACTGCCAGCATATATGCCCACAATGGAATTATGGCATCTGCAGTGCATGTGATGCAAACATTTTTATTTTCAAAAATGCTCCAGTCTACATTTTTTAAACTTTCCCTATAGTCTTTTTCTTTTAATATCAGTTCCATAAATAAATAATCCTTCAGATCGAATGCAAGATTGTCTCCTTCCGGATAAAACTTTTCAAGATCTAATGTTTCAATGGAACTTTGAGCTACTTTATTTATAATAATATCTTCCATAATTATTTGCGTATTCATGCGAAGTTACCAATATCATTTCTGTTGAAAAAGAGCTTAACAATTTTGTATTAGGAGAAGAGGAGTGCGACTTCAATTGCTTAATTTTTTTGCAGTGTTTTCTCAAAAAAACAAAGGCTACCAAAACGGTAGCCGTAATAATATATTTCAAATTTTGATTAAAAGAATTTACTTCTGTAATCTTTAATTTTTGCCATTTTTTTCAACGCTGCGAAAGATTGCCCCATTGCAGATTGCAATCCCTGGCTCATTTCCGAACTTTGTTGCTGTTGTAGCATTGCCGGCGTAGCGGGGGCTTTAGCATCAACGCTGTTTACCTTTATAACAAAAACCCCTGTATTTCCTGCAATGGGTGGTGATACTTTTCCCTGGTAATCCTTATTGAAAGCCGCTCCTGCCACTTTAGATTCACTTCCTATGCCATTAATAATTTGTGCATCAAAAGTGAGCGTGGAGTCTGCGCCGGCATTTAATACCTGCAGGTTATACACTTTGGCGGCAGCTTCCAGCGTAGATGGATTATTTAATTTCTTTTTTATTTCATCAGCCTTCTTTATATTCATTATCGCAGACTCAACCATTGGTCGTGCCGTTGTTATATCCGGAACCCCTTCACTGATCTTTTTATCAACCACGGCAACTACAAATTCATCTTTCATTGAAAAAGGCTCAGATACATCTCCTTCTTTTGCGTCAAAAGCCCATTTTACAATTTGCCGTGCATCCTGCAATCCGCCTAACTGAAAATCATTTTCTTTAATAACATTCGGCACAGAAACTTCCTTTAACCCGTTTTGAGCAACGTACTTATCAAACGCCTGTTTATCCCGTGCCTGGCCGGAAAGCTTTGTCGCTGCGGAATTTGCATTGTTGATGGTTTCATCGCTTGGCACTATTTCTTTTGCCATGTAGGCTATCTTATAAGCAGGTTCCAAATTCTTTTTGTCCAATAATTCAATATAATGCCAGCCAAATTGTGTTTTCACAACTTTTTTAGTTTCGCCTTTTTCATTCAATAAAAAATCTCCGAATTCTTTTGCAAAATTATCTCCCTGAATTGTGGTAAGGTCAAAAGTCATGACACCTTTATCTTTGTCAGCTACCTTGTCGGTAGTATATTTTGCTTCCAAAGAGTCAAAACTGGCTCCACCTTTAATAGCTGCAGCGATGCTATCCGCTAACCTGTGTGCAGTACTATCTGGCATTATAGGTTGATTAGTTTGCGGATCATTGGTTCCTAGCAAAATATGACGGCATTTAATACTATCAGGTAAAATTTTTGTTGAAGTTTTCTTCGCCAGAACGTAGTTTTTTCCATCAAGGTATGGCCCGAAAACCTCGCCATCCGGCATCGCAACAATAGAATCTTTAAATGGCATCTGCATTTTGGACTTAGGCGTATAGCCATCGAAATAATTGATCGCGGAAGAATTCCTTGCTAAAAAAGAATTTGCATTTGTATCGGCGAGAAACTTCGTCTTCAGCTCCCGAAGAGACTGCTCAATTGCCGCGCTGTCGTTACTGTTTGCTGCTGCACTAAAAGCTACATAGGAAATCTTTCTGCCCCCCTCTTGTTTAAATTTTAATTTATTTTTATCAAGGTAATTTTCAACATCATTATCAGTTACTTTAACTACACTATCGCTTACCATAGTATAGGGTACAGCAACATAAGAAATATTGGCAAAATTGTTTTTTTGTTCCTGCTGTTGTTTTGCGAGCCATTTGGGTATATAAATACTGGAGGCAATCATGGAAGTGTATTTAGTATACAAACTATTGAGGCGCATTGGCTCGATTACCTGGGAATTAATGGCGCTTCTTTGTTCGTCACTTTTTGATTTCTTAGCCTGGGCCCACCACTGCTGGGCTTTCTCAATATCATATTGGCCGGTTTCTTTATTAGTAAATGCCTGTTTTAATTGCTGCGGTGCATCTTCACTAAACATTATAGAACTCATCTCCTTAGGTGTGAAAGTAATACCGAGGTCATTAAATTGTTGGGTAACTATTTTTTCGGCAACCATTTGATCCCAGATTGACTGTCTTATCTGGTCTGTTTGAGACGAACCATTAGGATATTGCTGTTCCGCTTCCTTTACTTTTGCATTGAAGTCGGGCATTTCAATCTCATTTCCGTTTACGCTACCCAGTGTTGTAGTGTTTCCGCCGCCAAATAATTTTCCGGTACCGCTCCTGGAATCCATTAATATAAATCCGATGAGGCTTAACGCAATGATTGCAATCACTATTACAGCACCTTTCTCACGTATTGTCTGAATTATTGACATAATTGTTGTTCTCTTATTTAAAATGGACGGCAAAAATAGTGTAATTTAAGATAGGAACAAACTGTGGAAAACTCATATAAAATAGCGTTGGCAAGACATTCGGTTATAATAAAACCTTTTAATTTTTGCGATAAAGACCATCTTCTATTTTTATTCACACAGTGGTGTGGGCAATTTACCTAACCTGTTAATAAGCCCGCTTTTCTTAAATAAAAATCTTTATAAGACTTTGTAAAAAGGGAGTTTTTTTGGCAAAATAGGATTGTTGAAGAAAAATAGACAAATTCTGCATATTCCATTCACAAAAATTTTCAGAAAATGATTCATAATTTTTTCCTCAATTTTTTTTATCTACCTATGTTTATAACATATCATTTACATAACACCAGTTGTCATATAGGTATGTTAAGTAATTGTGGAAACCCGTGGATAAAAAGGATGTTTTAATTTTGTATCAAATATAAAACGGGTACTATCCACAAATTAACATACATAATAGTAATAGGCTATTAAATAAATAATGTATTAATATTAAATACTATGGCAGATATACACATTGAAGCGGCACTCAATAATTTAGAAAAAAAAGGTTTCCTTGATATTGATATTGACGTTAACTTAGACCTCTTTGCTGAAATTGAACGTTTAAAAAAGGAAAAAAATGCTATCATACTTGCTCACTATTACCAGGAACCCGATATTCAGGACGTTGCAGATTTTATTGGCGATAGCCTTGGTCTTGCACAAAAAGCGCAGTCTACCGATGCTGATATAATCGTGTTTGCAGGCGTGCATTTTATGGCTGAAACTGCCAAGATATTGAATCCGCATAAAAAAGTGCTACTGCCTGATTTAAAAGCGGGTTGTTCACTTGCCGATTCAGCACCGGCACATCTTTTTAAACAATTTAGAGATAAATATCCTGATCACATAGTAATTACTTACATCAATTGTTCAGCAGGCATGAAGGCGCTGAGCGATGTTATCTGCACCTCATCCAATGCTGAAGCGATTATAAATAGTTTTCCAAAAGAGCAAAAAATAATTTTTGCACCGGATAAAAATTTAGGAGCGTATCTAATAAAAGAAACCGGGAGGGATATGGTGCTTTGGAATGGAGCGTGTATTGTCCATGAAATTTTTAGTCTTGAAAAAATAACCAAACTTAAAATAAGGCATCCTAAAGCAAAGGTGATTGCGCACCCTGAATGCGAAGAGCCGGTATTACGGGTGGCAGATTTCATAGGAAGCACTACGTCACTTTTAAATTATACGATTAAAAATGATGCACAGGAATTTATTGTTGCTACTGAAACCGGAATTCTTCACCAGATGCAGATACAGGCACCTGACAAAACATTTATTCCCGCGCCGCCGGATAATATGTGCGCTTGTAACGATTGTCCTTATATGAAATTGAATACCCTCGAGAAACTGTATTTATGTATGGCATACGAAGAACCTCAAATAATGATGAATGAACAATTATTAATAGCTTCTAAAAAACCTATTGAGAAAATGCTTGAAATAAGCCAAAGGTTTGGGTTATAATATTTTCCATTCACATTTTAGATTTGATAGATTTGATAGCTTCTAAATGTTTTTGCAGGGTGGGCAATGAATTAGTTATAAATTTTTAAAATCGTTATCATCAACATTATTTTCTGCTTCTTTAAAGGCATCAATATCTTTTTTGTGGTTATCCACCATCATATTTACATAGGCTTTATCGAAATCATCTCCCGATTTTTTACTTAGCTTATCCATATCTTTTCTTTGATCATCTGTTATGGTGGTTGGCAAATCCATATTTTTTTTTGAAGCCATAGTTTTCAGATCGTCGTTAAGTTTCATATGATCACCGACCATCATTTTACCAATATCTTTTACCTGTTGGCCCGTAGCTTTTTGTTCAGCTAGTTTACCCAGCTCTACTTCCATCAGGCCAACTGTAGCTGCTTCTGAGGCGAAGTCTTTGGTACTTTGGTCTACCAATGTTGTTCCCACATTATTAGTCATTGTATCAGCCTGCGAATTTATGGTTACAGAATCATTTGTAGAAGTCTCCGTTGTTTATGAATTGTTTTCATTGCAGGCATAAAAAAAGGTAATCCCTGAAAACAGGGAAACTGCTATAAATAGTTTTTTCATTATTAGTAATTTTTTCCATTATTAAAATAGTGTGCAACTGATTTAAACAAAATCCATTCCATGACCTATACATCAAAATGTATTTTATGTAAGGGGTTTAGTAAATGTTTTGATGATTATTTTCATCTACTTGAGAACAATATGCACCACCTTGAACACTTTTTCCCGGAATGGGAAAAACTATTATTTGTTACGGTTAATTTATAAAGAAAAGCGATTAATTATTAAAAAGTGACAGCCTTTTTACGGCTTCTTCAAGAGTGCTTTCATTTTTTGAAAAACAAAATCTTAAAACGTGATCTTCTTTTTTACTTTGATAAAATGCAGATACCGGGATAGTTACGACACCAGCTTCTTTTGTAAGAAGAATAGCAAAATCATTTTCACTTTCATTACTTATTCCTGAATAATTATATAACTGGAAATAGCTTCCAAAAGAAGGAATCGGCTTAAACTTAGTATGCAGCATTAATTGCTGTAAGTAGTTTCTCTTACTTTGAAAAAAGCTTCCTAACTCCAGATAAACTTTTTCGTCTTTTAGGTAATCGGCGAGTGCAAATTGAACCGGGCTGTTGCAACTAAAGCAATTAAACTGGTGCACTTTTCTAAATTCTTCCATCAGCTCCGGGGGAGCTATGCAATAGCCAATTTTCCAGCCAGTGCAATTATATACTTTGCCAAAAGAGAAGGAAACGAAACTGCGTTTAAAAAGCTCCGGGTATTTCAAAATACTTTCGTGCTGTATTCCATCAAAAATAATATGCTCATATACTTCATCACTTAGGATCAAAATATCCGTTCCTGTTACAATGTTGCTGAGCTGTTCCATATCATTTTTATCCAATACGCTTCCGGTGGGGTTGTGCGGCGAATTGATCATGATCATCCTAGTAGCCGGGGTAATATTTTCTCTTACCAAGTCCCAGTCTATCCTGTAACAGTCGAAAGTATTACCCGGATAGGTAAGCGGAAGGAGGATTGGTTTCGCCCCGTTAATCTCGATGTTAGGTACATAACTGTCATAAGCCGGCTCAAAAACAATTACCTCATCTCCGGGTCTCAGAACCGAAGTAAGCGCGGTGTAAATAGCGTATGTTCCGCCGGGAGTTATGGTAATTTCAGCTCCGGGATCAATTTTATTTTTGTATAAAAAACCAATTTTGTCTGAAATACTTTCCCGGAGTGACAACAAACCGTTCATGTGTACATATTGATTGTGCCCGTCCTTCATTGCTTTATGAACAAGTTCTATTAGTTTGCCACTCATTTCAAAATCCGGGAATCCCTGGCCGAGGTTGATGGCATCGTATTGTATGGCCAACGAACTCATTACAGAAAAAATGGTTTGGCCTGTATTGGGCAGTTTACTTTTAATAGAAAGACTATTCAAAAAGAAAGTATATTTTGATGAATGTTAGTAAAAATTTACAGGTACTTATCTCCCTTATTTTTCTTTACTTCGGCCAGGTATTTCTTTATATCCTGTTCTTTATCCTTCTTACAAACCATCAGCACATCTTTGGTATCAACCACAATGAAATCGTCGAGGCCTTGTAATAATATCAATTTATTATTTTGAGAATGCACGACATTAGTTGTTGACTCTATTAATATTATGTTGTCACCGGCCAGGGCATTGCCTGTGGCATCTTTTGAAAGATTTTCGTAAGCGCTTCCCCAGGTTCCGAGGTCACTCCAGCCAAAAGCAGAAGGGATCACATATACATTATCTGCCTTCTCTAATATTCCGTAATCAATTGAAATATTTACACAAAGAGGGTAGATCAATTCTATCGCGTCTTTTTCTTTTTCGCCGCCGGCAGCCAATTCTTTTTTTACGCCATCAAAAACTTCATGCATTTCAGGAAGGTATTTTTCGAAAGCCTTAATGATACTTTTGGTACGCCAGGCGAAAATGCCGGCATTCCATAAGAAATCACCACTAATGATAAACTTTTTTGCCAGCTCTGCATCCGGCTTTTCTGTAAAAGTTTTTACTTTATAAACATTGTCACTAACCGTTTCTATGTCATGTTGTATATAACCGTATCCGGTGTTGGCAAAAAGAGGTTTGATCCCCAATGTAATGAGGGCGTTGTTTTTTTCAGTAAACTCAAGCGCTTCAAAACAGACTTTTCTAAAAGCGGGTTCATCAAGTATCAAATGGTCTGCCGGTGCACAAATCAAATTACTTTTTGGATTAAGCTGGTGCAGTTTATAAGAAATATAAGCTACACAGGGAGCTGTGTTTTTTCGGGAAGGTTCACACAGAATATTTCCTGCTGGTAATTGCGGTAATTGTTCTGCAACAATTTCCCTGTATTGGGCAGAGGTTACTATATAAATATTTTCATGGGGTATAAATTGAGCAAAGCGATCATAGGTTGCCTGTATCAAAGTTCTTCCCAGGTTCAATATGTCCAGGAATTGTTTTGGATAACCCAAACGACTAATCGGCCAGAAACGACTTCCGATACCTCCGGCCATGATGGCCACATAATTATTTTCATTCATAGTGTATAATATTAAATAATTCCTTCCCGAACAAGGTCGTGCAAATGTACAATACCTGCATATCTGTTATTGTCCGTTACAACTAATTGGGTGATGTTTTTTTTTCTCATAAGAACAAGGGCGTCCACAGCAAGTTCACTGCTTTCAATAGATTTTGGATGTAAGGTCATGATATCTTTAGCCCTGACCAGTGCGGGTGAAAGATCCTTTTCCAGCATCCTCCTTAAATCTCCATCTGTTATTATACCTAAAATATGCTCATCCATATCTAAAATAACGGTAGCGCCTAATCGCTTTTTCGTGATTTCCATTATCACTTCTTTCAAAAGGCTATCCGCTTTTACCGCTGGTTTTTCATTGTTAATAATAAGGTCGCTGACCCGCAGGTAGAGTTTTTTACCTAAGGTACCTCCCGGGTGAAATTTAGCAAAATCTTCCGAGTCAAATCCTTTTATTTCCATAAGGCTAATTGCGATGGCATCACCCATTACCATCTGAGCGGTCGTACTGCTCGTGGGTGCAAGGTTATTGGGACACGCTTCCTCAGTAACGGTTGTATTTAAAGTTACGTCGGCGCTTTTGGCAAGAAAACTCAGCATATTGCCACACATTGCTATAATAATATTTTTAAAATTCTTAATAATCGGCACCAGAATTTTTATTTCAGGACTGTCGCCGCTTTTACTAATGATCATTACCACATCATGTTGTTGTACCACACCAATATCTCCATGAATCGCATCTGCAGCATGCAAAAAAACGGAAGGCGTTCCGGTACTGTTGAGTGTCGCAACAATTTTTTGTGCTATAATAGCGCTCTTGCCAATTCCACTTACTATGAGGCGGCCATTGCAGTTAGAGATAATCGTTACAGCTTTTTCAAAATCTTCATTTATTAAATCCGAAAGTTCTTTTATGGAGCGGGCTTCCAGTTCAATTGTTTTTTTTGCAGTGGCAATAATATTATTTTTCATGCAGAACGGGGGTGAAAAGAGTTTACTATTTTGTGGCGACTTCCATTATAACCGGGCCTAAAAAGTAAGCAAACCTCCTGAAATAGGTGGTTACGCCAAAGTAACAGATTATCACGGCTATCATAATTATTCGTACCTTAACAACAATAATTTACACAAAGAAAGGTTATAATATCAGAATCATAATTGGATACCTGATTTTAAAAACCATTTGAATTAACTTTGAAATCCTTAAAACTCAGTGCGGACGAAAAAAAGCCATGCCTACAACTAAACTAAAAACCAAGAGAAATCCTGTAAAACCATCCTTTAAGATTAAAGCGGAGAATCCAAGAGAAAAAGAAACACTTACCACACAACTCCAACAAAACTTTGGTTTTGATGCCTTTAAAGAGCCACAGGAAGAAATTATCAGCAATCTTTTAGCGGGGAGAGACACTTTCGTAATCATGCCTACAGGTGGGGGAAAGAGTCTTTGTTACCAATTGCCGGCAATAGTGAGCAAGGGTTGCGCTATTATTGTATCGCCACTTATTGCTCTTATGAAAAACCAGGTTGACCTGGTCAGGGGTTACAGCAGTACAGATAACATTGCTCATTTTTTAAACAGCTCTTTAAATAAGGGGCAACAAAAAATAGTTAAAGACGATCTTATATCTGGTAAAACAAAAATGTTGTATGTAGCCCCGGAAACGCTTACTAAGGAAGAAAATGTAGAATTTTTCAAAGATCTTGACATTTCTTTTTTCGCAGTAGATGAAGCGCATTGCATCAGCGAATGGGGACATGATTTCCGACCAGAATATAGAAGGCTACGGGAAATAATGGACCAGATTAATGAGAAGATCCCGGTAATCGCTTTAACGGCCACGGCGACGCCAAAGGTGCAAAGCGATATTGTAAAAAACCTGGGATTACGGGATCCTAAAATATTTATTTCTTCTTTTAACAGGTCTAATCTTTATTACGAGGTGTTGCCTAAGTTGAATAAGGAACAGACGGTAAAAAGTATTGTAAAATTTATTTCCCAAAACAAAGGAAAAAGCGGCATCATATATACGCTCAACCGTAAGACTACAGAGGAACTTGCCCAAATGCTCATGGCAAATGGTATAAAAGCAGTTGCTTATCATGCCGGTTTAGATTCCAAGTTAAGATCAAGAAGACAAGATGAATTTTTAGGAGAAGAAGTACAGGTTATTGTTGCTACGGTTGCGTTCGGAATGGGAATAGATAAGCCTGATGTGCGGTTTGTAATTCATTATAATATCCCTAAATCAATTGAGAATTATTACCAGGAAACAGGTCGTGCAGGTCGCGATGGGTTGGAAGGTAAATGTATATTGTATTATTCGCATAAGGATGTATCGAAATTAGAGCATTTAATGCGTGATAAATCTTTAACGGAAAGGGAAATGGGTGCGCAGTTAATTAATGAAACTGTTGCCTATTCCGAAAGTGCTGTGTGCCGTAGAAAGAATTTGCTTAATTACTTTGGAGAGGCGTATGATAGCGATAACTGTGGAGGAAAGTGTGACAACTGTAAAAATCCAAAAGAATTGCATGAGGCAAAAGCCGAAACGTTGCTTGCATTAAAGGCAATACGGGCATTGGATGAGCGCTTTCCTATTACTTACATGATCGCCATTATTTTGGGAAAACCTAATCCCCAAATAAAAATGTACCGGCATGATGAACTGCCCGTGTTTGGAACAGGTAAAAATAAAGATGAACATTTCTGGAATTCATTGTTAAGGCAAATGTTGGTTGAAAATATTATTCAAAAGGATATAGAAGACTACGGCGTTTTAAAACTTTCTAAAAAGGGGGAGGTTTTTTTAAAGAAACCTACAACCTTCAAAATTGTGCTGAACCACATTTTTGAAGATACAGGTGATGAAGATGAAGAGACAACTGAAGCGGAAACTATTGCAACAGATGATAAGCTTTTTGAATTATTGAAATCGCTTCGCCAACAAGAGGCGAAAAAAAGAGGCCTGCCCCCCTTCGTTATTTTTCTGGAAAACAGCTTGTTGGACATGGCAACTTTATATCCAACCACTTTGAAGGAATTGGAGAAATGCCAGGGGGTAAGTGTAGGAAAGGCCATGAAATTTGGAAAGCCATTTGTAAATCTTATTGAAAAATATGTTGATGAAAATGATATAGAAAAACCTGATGACTTTGTGATGAAAAGCGTGGTGAATAAAAACAGTAATAAAGTTTTTATTATTCAGAATGTAGATAAAAAGATGCCACTGGAAACTATTGCAAAAAATAAAACATTGAAGCTGGAAGAATTGTTGGAAGAAATGGAAACCATTGTGGCAAGTGGCACCAAGCTCAATCTTGATTATGCGATTGAGGATTTGGTGGAAGAATACGAGCGGGAAGAAATTATTGATTATTTTAAGGGATGCCAGACATCAAGTCTTGATATAGCCCGGGAAGAACTTGCTGACGGAAATTATACGCTGGAACAATTAAAAATTATGCGTATAAAGTTTCTTTGCGAGTATGGAAATTAATTTGATCAAACCTGCTTTCAATTTTTTAAGAGAAAAATTGAATTTGTATTTCAGGTGAATAATTCTATTTTTGCCGCCCACCGGTGCGGTAGCTCAGTCGGTAGAGCAAAGGACTGAAAATCCTTGTGTCGGCGGTTCGATCCCGCCCCACACCACTAAACCCCCTTAATCGGGGTTTCTTCATTTTAGCCCAGGTATGGCAATGTATTGCCTAAACCAATTAGCAACCAAGAAACTAATTTATTCTTAAAAGAGATAGGCCAAATGATATCGGTATTGAACGGGAATACCGAAATTGAGTTTACAACGGCCGGTGCAAAAGTTTATGGGAGCCAAAAAAAGTATGAGTTAATAAGTACACATACCGTCCGGCGAAGTTTTGCAACAAATACCTATGTAGCAGGGCAACAAACTTTAAATTTTATAGCAATAACGGGCCATTTAACCGAAAAGAGTTTTAACCGTTACATAAGGGTACCACCGAAGGAAAAAACAAGGTAATTTAATTAAACAACATGAAGAAAATAGAGATCATTTAAAGGCAGTATAAATTTTTTAATAGCAACATGATTTTGCAAAGTATACAACACAGGATTTACGAATTGAGGGGCGAAAGAGTAATGTTAGACAGGGATTTGGCAGTCCTTTGCAAAACGGAAACCAAATTCTTAAACCTTGCCGTTAAGGGAAATATTAAACGTTTCCCTAAAGATTTTATGTTTCAACTTACCAAAGATGAGTTTGAAAGTTTGAGGTTGCAAATTGAAACCTCAAACCGTAGGGGCGGCACAAGGTATTTGCCGTATGCCTTTACAGAGCAAGGCGTAGCCATGTTAAGCGGCATATTAAACAGCGTCAAGGCAATAAATATGAATACTGCCATAATGAGAGCCTTCGTAGAATTGAGAAAAAGTAATATACCGGCAAAACGATTTGAAAGAACAAATGAAAGAAATAAAGGAACGATCAGGCGAGCATGATGCACAGCTAAACCAAATTTATGATGCTATGGAAAACCTGTTAGATGAAAAGGCAGCACAAAGAAAATGGAATGAAAGGCAAAGAATAGGGTTTAATAAATAGGTCCCTGTTAGGACTATACATTGCTGCAAAGGCTACACTTTTAAATAAAATTAAGTCAATAGTCATGCACCTTCCGGGCATTTAGAGAAATGTAATGTGAAGTAACCCTGGCATTGTTCCTGGGTTTTTGCTTGAATAGATGATTTTTAATTGTATTTTAAAATATCGGGTAACCATTACCGTTAGTAGCATTAAACGTAAAGGGTAATTAAGATCATCAGGTAAAAAATTATGTATTTTTTTTATAGTAAAGATTCGGAAAGGTTTGTGTATCGTAAAGGAATATATAACTGTTATGCATAACCGCAATTATCTCCCAAAATCATCCTGGACTCTTACAATGTCTTCCTCGTCGCTAGCATTCTCCGGATCCGTATGTTGCCAGATTTCGGCGATAATGCCCCAGGAGTCAAGGCCAATAAGCCTGTGGCGCTCGCCTTGCGCCAAAGATACCAGGTCATTTGTCTTTTTTGTCTCAACAGGCCCCTCTTCATCAGTGTCACTCCTTTTTACGCCAACCTCTCCTCCTATTACTTTCCATATCTCTGACCGGCGATGGTGGTACTGCCAGCTCAACCTTTTTCCGCTCTCCACAATTAATATTTTTGGACTTAGTTTTCCTTTTCCGGATTGGCCGTCTTCCGCCAGTCCTTCAAAAAATGCTGTTTTGAATTTTGCAGATTGTGTTTCATCAAGAACAAAAAACCCGCCCCAGGGACGCTTATCATCCATGTTAATTATATGAAAGCCCCTGGTAAGTAAAAAATCTTTTACTGATTCAAAAACCTCTCTTTTGGTTGTTTGATGTGTAAAATGAAAGTTCATTAAGTAGTATTTATAACGGTTAAGGGTAAACGCTTATCGCCCCATATAAACCATAAGTATCTGCACATCGCACGGGTTTACGCCACTAATGCGGCTGGCCTGTCCGAGAGTTTGCGGTTTTATCTTATTAAACTTTTGTCGTGATTCGTTGGATAATGAGGCAATTTTATCGTAGTTAAAATTATCGGGTATAGCCTGGTTTTCAAGCATATTCATTTTTTTAACCATTTCGACCTCCTTTTCCAAATATACCTCGTACTTAATTTGTATTTCTGCCTGTTCTATGGCTTCTTCCGAAAAATTGAAAAGAAGTTTTTTAAGTGAAAAAGAGGAAGAGACCATATCATTTAAGTTGGTTGCAGGTCGTAATAGTAGTTGCGTAGCCTTTATTCTCTGGGTAATTGCGGACGAAGAAATAGCAACCAGGTAATCATTTATTTCTTCAGGGTCTAGTTTTACCTCATTTAAAATCAAGAGAAGCTGGTCAATTTCCTGTCTTTTTTTAATAACCTTTTGCATTCTTTCCTGGGAAGCCAGGCCGATTCTAAAGCTTTTTTCTGTTAAGCGCAAATCCGCATTATCCTGCCTTAAAAGGGTGCGATATTCAGCTCTGCTGGTAAACATTCTGTACGGCTCATCGGTTCCTTTATTTACCAGGTCATCAATTAATACACCGATGTACGCCTCATTTCTTTTTAAAATGAGCGGGCTTTCGGCTAAAACTGCCTGGTGTGCGTTTATTCCGGCCATTAAACCCTGGCAGGCTGCTTCTTCGTAACCCGTAGTTCCATTGATTTGACCGGCAAAGAAGAGATTTTTTATTAATTTGGTCTCAAGACTTAAAGTAAGCTGAGTGGGGGGGAAAAAGTCATATTCGATTGCATATCCCGGACGGAACATCTTACAATTTTTAAAACCGGGTACTTTTGTAAGAGCGGAATATTGAACCTCTTCGGATAGTGAAGAAGAGAAGCCGTTTACGTATACTTCTATTGTATTCCAACCCTCTGGCTCTACAAAGAGCTGGTGCCGGTCTCTTTCGGCAAACCTGTTGATTTTATCTTCTATACTTGGGCAATATCTTGGGCCACGACCCTGGATTCTTCCCTGGAACATAGGACTCTCATGAAATCCTGACTGTAAAATCTTATGTACCTCGGGATTTGTATATGTTATCCAGCAGCTTAATTGTTTATCTGGCTTCTTTGTATTGGTAAATGAAAAACCTGTTACCACTAAATCGCCCTTTTGCTCCTCCATTTTAGAATAATCTAAGGATCGTCCATCAATTCTTGGAGGCGTACCGGTTTTAAGCCGGTTACTCTCAAAACCCCAAGTCACCAACTGTTCAGTAATACCAGAGGATGATTTTTCAGCCATTCTACCCCCCTTTGACTGTTTTTCACCTATATGAATAATTCCATTTAGGAAGGTTCCATTTGTAAGTATAACGGATTTAGCGTTAATCTCATGTCCGGAAGCTGTTTTGATTCCTGAAACGGAATCTCCATTTTTTAATAGTCCAATTACTGAATCCTGGTAAAAATCGAGATTTGAAAAACTCTCAAGCATTTGCCTCCACTTCATGGAGAATTGCTGGCGGTCACTTTGTGCTCTTGGACTCCACATTGCCGGCCCCTTGCTCTTATTTAGCATTCGAAACTGAATCATGGTTTCATCAGTTACGATGCCGGAAAATCCACCAAGTGCGTCTATCTCTCTTATTATTTGGCCCTTTGCTATGCCTCCCATCGCCGGGTTACAACTCATTTGGGCCATATTTTGCATATTCATGGTAACCAGGAGCACTTTACTTCCCAAATTTGCCCCTGCCGCCGCCGCTTCACAACCTGCGTGTCCTGCGCCCACTACTATAATATCATATTCTGGAAACATGTAGCAAATTTACCTAAAATGAAATAAGCATAAAATTGTTTCACGTGGAACGTTTCACGTGGAACAATTTTGGGAAAGATAATAGTCTTCCCTTTCTCTCATTAATAGTTTTTGCCGGGAAGTATGATCTGAAAATCCACATAAATGAAGAATTCCATGAATCATGACCCGAAACAGTTCTTGATGATAGATGTTTCCAAGCGAATTGGCATTCTCCTTCACCATTTCGACGCTTATGTAAATCTCAGCAATAATAGCAGTAGTCTTCCCGGATAAGGTAAATGTCAATATATCAGTGAGCGTGTCGTGATTCAGATACTGTTGGTTCAGCTTTAACAAATAATCGTCTTTACAAAAGATGTACGAAACACTTTTAAAATCAACTCCCTCATTTTCAAAAATTGAAATAAGAAATTGTTTGAGTTTAGGTTTCTCCTTTATCATGGGCGAAATGCCATTGTTAATTAATAGAATTGTTCCCAAAATATAGTATTTCTAAAATCGGAATAGATTACAAAAGATGAATGATATATTTACCGCCAGATTATTATGATGAATTTATCACAGGTAAAGGCTGGAACAAAAGTAAAAATTAAGTCATTTGAAAATGATGAAATTATTTTAAAACTGATGGAAATGGGATGTCTCCCCGGGGAGGAAGTGACCGTGTGGAAAAAAGCACCTTTCGGAGATCCTATTTATATAATGGTTGCAGGCTATTCACTAAGCCTTCGGCTTGATGAGGCAGAAAAAATCAATGTGGAAATTATAAGTAACTGATAAACAATTTATTTCTTGAAAATTGGATTGTATTTTGGCTCATTTAACCCGGTACATGTTGGCCACCTTATTATAGCCAGTCATATCGCGAATAGTACGATGCTGGAGCAGGTTTGGTTTGTTATTTCACCCCATAATCCTTTGAAAAAGGAGGCTACTCTTTTAAATGAACATCATCGCAAGCATCTGATAGATGTTTCAATAGAGGGTGAAAAGAAACTTAAAACCTCTAGTATTGAATTTAAACTTCCAAAGCCTTCTTATACTATAGACACATTAACCTATTTGTCGGAGAAATTTCCTGAACATCATTTTTCGATAATTATGGGAAGTGATAGTTATAGTAATATAAATCGTTGGAAAAATTACGCGGTGCTATTAAAAAATTATGAAATCTACATTTATGAAAGGCCCGGTTTCAAAATAAAAGAAAATACAGCGGCTAATATTACGATACTAAAAGCCCCTTTACTTGAAATTTCGAGTACGCGTATCCGTGAGTTAATTCAGGCTAAAAAATCTATCCGGTTCCTGGTTCCTGATATGGTAAAAGAAGAAATTGAAAAACATCAATATTATAGTTAACATCAAATTAGAAGACCGAGTAATAAACAGCCCAAAACGATATAAGGCGAACGAATTTTTGTAAAAGTAAGGAGTAAAAACGTTCCCAGTATCACGAAAACATTTACAAAACTTACCGTATTTAGTGCCGTAATAGAAATGTCTTTAAGTAAGTAAAGAAATGCGGCCCACATAATGCCTACTACCACAGCATTAATCCCTTCAAGGGAACGAAAAACAACTACATATTTCTTTAAATTGTGCCATACGGGATAGAAAAATAAAACTAACAAAGCACTAGGTAAAAAAATTCCAATGCAGCCAATTACACAGCCCAACAACTGTTGATCTTTGCCTCTATCTCTTAATACCATGCCGCCTGTATAGGCCGCCACAGAAAAAACAGGTCCCGGAATTGCGCGAACCAGCCCCCAACCGGTTAAATACTCCTCTTTGGTCATATACTGTGTTTTTTTTCTTACTACATACTGTTCGTACATCATAGGCATAAGAACATCGCCACCACCAAATACAAGGCTCCCAAAGCGGTAAACGTTTTCTGTAAGATTAAAAGCCCGTTTATTTTTCCAGTCGTGCCTTCTTGCTGATTCACTTAAAAAACCTACGATAAGAAATAAAAGAACAAATAACCAGATATTGGTCCATTTTATTTGTTTTGGTCTTATATTTTCTTTTTCGGGAATTCTTCTATCGCTGAAATTCGTTACTACACCTCCTAATACAATAAGTATGGGAAAAACCCAGGGTGTTTTAAAAAGCAGGTAAGTTGAAAAAAGGCCTACCAGCATAATAATAAATGTAATCGTACTCTTTATGGAAATTCTGTACATCCGGTAGGCTGCAAACGCAATAAATCCGACGGCCATTGGTTGCACATAAGAAAACACGTTCAGGCTTACATGATAGGTATTAATATAATGAACCAGGAATGAAAACGCCCCCATTAAAACGCTCGCCGGCAATATCCAGATAATAAGAGTCAGCACAGCCAATGGAATACCACCCCGTTTATATCCTATTAATGTTAAGGTTTGCGTTGAGGTTGCGCCTGGCAGGAGCTGGCAGAAAGCAACATATTCCATCAATTCTTCTTTGGTGATATCTCTGCGCCCGTCAACGAAAGTCTTCATCATCATACCAAAATGCCCTTGCGGACCGCCAAATGCAGAGATTGTATAATAAAAAACCGCCTTTAAGAAAGGAACATGCCTGAACAATACCATTTGAATTCAATAAAATAAGACTGTAAAAAATTGCGCCATTGCTAATTTTGACAGGCTGTATAATAAATTATATTACCACATTGACATTGTATTTTTGGTTGAGTTCATAAGCAATTATCCACCTCGCCTCTCTTTAAAAATTTCATCAATATTATTTGGCGGTGATTCTTATTTTTTTAAACCTATCTCTCTCAATCTTTCATCAAGATAATCTCCTGCTGTAATATCGTCATAATCTTTCACGTGCTTTTCGTCAACACAACTCCCGAGAGCCGCGAGGCTCATAGCAGATTTTGGGTGAAGGAAAAACGGTATTGAAAACCGTGAAGTGTGCCAAAGTTCTTGTGCGGGGTTTACAACCCGATGGGTGGTACTCTTTAATTTATTATTAGTAAGCCTTTGCAACATATCGCCAACATTTACCACAATTTGGTCAGGAAGAGAGGTAACGCCTATCCATTCATTTTGCTTGGTAAGAATTTGCAAGCCATCCGCAGAAGCGCCGACCAGGAGGGTTATGAGGTTGATATCTTCATGTTGTTCCGCACGGATAGCGCTTTTCGGTTCAGAGGTAATAGGTGGATAGTGGATAGCCCTTAAAATTGAATTACTTTCTTCAATAAAATCATTGAAATACTGCTCATTTAAATGCAGGTACAGGGATATAGCTTGTAATAAAGATTTACCCGATTTTTCAAAAGCACGATATGCCTTATAAAAGGTTTCATTAAAACCCGCAATATCATCAACTTTTACATTATCTGGGTATTCTTTTTTTAAGCGGTGGTTTCCGGGAACAATCTGTCCGTATTGAAAAAATTCCTTCAAATCGGGTGCATCACTTCCCTTTGCATGTTCTTTGCCAAAAGAAGTATAGCCACGCTGGCCGGCAAGTTCCGGGTCTTCAAATTTTTTTTTCTTTTCAGAAGGGAGAGAGAAAAACTGTTGAACATATTTATAAAGATCGGCAATAAGTTCAGAAGGAATGCCATGATTCTTTACAGCCACGAATCCCACTTCTTCATAAGCTTTGCCAAGCTCTTGTACAAAAGCGGATTTTTTTTGGGGATCACCATTTTCAAAATCAGCTAAGTCAACAACTGGAATAGTCATACGTTATTTTTCAATTTAAAGTTGTGAATGTAGCTTTGAGCATGACAAATTACAAAAGAAAATTTTTATTCAGAGGTTTAGTAAATCCTGTTTTATTCTTGTCAATTTTTTATATCTCATCCTGCACATCACAAAAATATACCAGTTCTATTAAATATCATTTTAAAATTGATTGCGGCAAGCCCGACTATAGTGACTTAAATTACTGGGCGGCACATCCCTATAAATACGATCCTTCCGATAATGTTCCTGCTGACTTTACAAATGAAACGATGGATTCTTCCGCTGATGTATTTTTTATTTATCCTACTACTTATACCGATGGTAAAATGGCAATGGGATGGAATGCCGATATTGACAATAGGGAACTTAATAATAAAACAGACAGGTCAACTATACTTTACCAGGCCAGCGTTTTTAATAAATATTGCCGGGTTTTCTCACCACGATACAGGCAGGCCAATCTCCGGGCTTTTTTTACGGATGACAAGGAACAGGCCGAAGCCGCTTTTGATACAGCATATGACGATGTAAAAGCAGCGTTTAGTTATTATTTAAAAAATTATAACCGGGGCAGGCCAATCATTATTGCTTCGCACAGCCAGGGTACACTGCATGCGGGAAGATTATTAAAAGAATTTTTTGAAGGAAAACCTTTGCAAAGCCAATTGGTTTGCGCATACATTATTGGTTTGCCGGTTTTTGCTAATTATTTCACACTACTGAAACCATGTACCGATTCAATAGCTACCGGCTGTTTTATAAGCTGGAGAACTTTTGAAGAAGGATATGTTTCACCGGTAATTAAGCAGGAAAAATTAAAGGCCTATGTTGTAAACCCGCTCACCTGGAGGATGGATACTTCCATAGCACCCGCCAAATTGAACAAAGGTGGGATTCTTAGAAATTTTAACAAAGTAAAACCTGGGTTGGTCCATGCACAAGTTCAAGGAAATGTTTTATGGGTAAATAAGCCCCGGTTTTTTGGAAGTATTTTTCTAAAAACTAAAAATTATCATATTGCAGACTACAACTTGTTTTATGATAATATCAGGGAAAATGTTGGATCGCGAATTAAAGCATTCTCTGAAAAAAGAAATGAGCCCTATTGAGAGAAATTAAAAATCAGCATTTTTCGGAAACCTGGGAAACGGGATTACGTCGCGTATGTTAGTCATGCCGGTAACAAACTGGATTAACCGCTCAAACCCAAGCCCAAAGCCTGCATGCGGGCATGAACCAAACCTGCGCGTATCCAGGTACCAGGACAATTCTTCAAAAGGAATATTCATTTCTTTCATGCGCTCTTCCAGTTTCTCCAGTCGTTCTTCTCTTTGTGAGCCGCCGACAATTTCACCGATTCCCGGAGCAAGTATATCCATAGCAGCAACCGTTTTACCATCATCATTTTGCCGCATGTAAAACGCTTTAATTTCTTTTGGATAATTGGTCAATATCACTGGTTTCTTAAAATGTTTTTCCACAAGGTAACGCTCATGTTCACTCTGCAAATCAACACCCCACTTGTCAATCAAAAAACGAAATTTCTTTTTTTTGTTGTAATTCGAATCTTTTAAAATATCTATGGCTTCTGTATAGGTGATCCGTTCGAAATTGTTATTGATTACAAATTCGAGTTTTTCTATAAGACCCATTTCGGATCGTTCATCCTGGGGCTTTTGTTTCTCTTCTTCAACCAATCGTGTTGCTAAAAAATCAAGATCATCCCGGTTATTTTCTAGGGCGTATTTGATAAGATATTTAATAAATGCTTCGGCAACATTCATATCATCTTCCAGGTCGCAGAAGGCCATCTCGGGTTCTATCATCCAAAATTCTGCAAGATGCCTGGCAGTATTTGAATTCTCCGCCCGGAAAGTTGGACCAAAAGTATATACATCACTCAAAGCCATCGCTCCTAATTCAGCTTCGAGCTGTCCACTTACCGTGAGGTTTGTCGGCCTTCCAAAAAAATCTTCTTTATAATTAATAGTTCCGTCGTCGTTTTTTATTGGGTTTTCAAGATCAAAATTAGTTACATGAAAAGTTTCTCCGGCCCCCTCAGCATCAGAAGCAGTTATAATCGGAGTATGCAGATAAACAAAACCCTTATCATTAAAAAATTTGTGAACAGCGAATGCAAGAGTATGCCTTACACGGAAAACAGAACCAAAAGTGTTGGTTCGAAAACGCAAATGAGCTATTTCCCTTAAGAACTCCAGGCTATGTTTCTTGGGTTGCAAAGGATATTTTTCAGGATCACAGTCTCCAATAATCTCAATAGTCTTAGCCTTTAGTTCCAACTTTTGTCCCTTACCTAATGAAGCTACAATTTGTCCCTTAATTTTTAGAGCAGCTCCGGTGGTAATTCTTTTCAATAAACCCTCGTCATATTTACCAAGTTCGGCTACAACCTGCAAGTTATTATTCGTGCTTCCATCGTTTAAGGCTATAAACTGGTTGTTCCTGAAAGTGCGTACCCATCCCATAACTGTGATGAAATGACTGGACATATCACTGTTTAAAACATCTTTTATCCGGGTTCTGTCGTTTAACATTTTTTTTGTATTCGTTGCAAATATAAAATAACACCCATGAGATTCAAGGAAGAAAAACTAAAAGCCAACATTATAAGTGCCGATAACATAATTATTTTGTAAAAACCCTCTAAAAGGACGCATAAATCAATAATATTTTTCTTTTTTTCCAAAATTGGCGTATTATTGCATTTGAAAGCTGACTGGTACCTCTTTGCTACAGTCTCATCGGTATTAGTTTTAATAGAATCCATTCCATAATAAATCATCAAAATTTAGATCTTACAATTTTCAGGTTCGTTTGATTATTAATCTACACGTCTCCTTATGTATGACATTTTACAACTGAACGATATGCTCGTTCCGGAGTTGCTCGATATAGCAGAGCAACAAAGTATTTCCAACGCTAACACATTAGAAAAACAGGAATTAATTTATAAAATTCTTGATAAACAAGCAGTAATGAATAACACTGAAAAAAAAGAGGCTGAAGCCGAAAAACCTAAACGTAAACGTATTAGCAAAACTGTGGTAGAAGAAGCACCTAAAGACGTTCCTGTTGCCAAGGAAATGGCCATTGCTGATGAGCCGCCAAAAGAGGTAAAGCATAAAAAAACCGAGGATAAGAAAAAGCCCGTCAAAAAACAAAAAGAGGACGGGCCGGTGGAAGTTCAAGAGCACAAACACAAAATACCTGTGGAACTCTCCGATCCCAAATCCATTGCGCCGGGGCTGGTTGAATTGTTAAATGATGAAAATGATGAAGATGACCTGGAATCAGCGTCTAATAATGGATACACTGCCCAGCAGAAACCAATTCAACATAAAAAAGAATCTGCATTCAATATTGAATTTGACGGCGTTATCCTGGCTGAAGGCGTTTTAGAAATGATGCCGGATGGATATGGCTTTTTAAGAAGTAGTGATTATAATTATCTTTCCTCGCCGGATGATATTTATGTTTCTCCCTCTCAAATAAAATTGTTTGGATTGAAAACAGGTGATACCGTGTATGGTTCTGTTCGCCCTCCAAAAGAAGGTGAGAAATACTTTGCTTTACTTAAAGTAGAAACTATTAATGGCAAAGGACCTGACGAAGTTCGTGACCGTGTGCCATTTGATTACCTTACGCCTCTCTTTCCCTTTGAGAAATTGAATTTATTTCTAACACCAAATAATCTTTCTACAAGAATCATAGATTTATTTACGCCAATAGGAAAAGGACAAAGAGGGCTCATTGTAGCCCAGCCTAAAACGGGTAAAACAATGTTGCTGAAAGAAATTGCCAATGCAATTGCGGCAAATCATCCCGAGTGCTACTTAATGATAGTATTGGTTGACGAAAGGCCCGAGGAAGTTACTGATATGGAACGCAGCGTAAAAGCCGAAGTAATTGCGTCCACTTTTGATGAACCAGCTGAAAAACATGTGAAAGTTAGTACCATGGCCTTACAAAAAGCCAAGCGACTTGTAGAATGTGGACATGATGTGGTTATATTACTGGATAGTATTACCCGGCTGGCACGAGCCCATAATACGGTGGCGCCGGCAAGTGGAAAAGTTTTGTCAGGTGGAGTGGAGGCAAACGCAATGCAAAAGCCAAAACAATTTTTCGGCGCGGCCCGTAAAATTGAATTTGGAGGTTCACTTACTATAATAGCTACAGCATTGGTTGATACCGGAAGCAAAATGGACGAAGTTATTTTTGAAGAATTTAAAGGAACCGGCAACATGGAACTTCAACTCGACCGCAGGTTGTCGAATCGCAGGATTTTCCCTGCAATTGATATAGTTGCATCTTCAACAAGACGCGATGATCTCTTACTTGATAAAGATGTACTCCAGCGTATGTGGGTTTTACGCAATCATATGGCAGATATGAACCCGGAAGAAGCTATTAATATTTTAATGAAAAACATGAAAGGCACAAAAGATAATATGGAATTCCTTACGTCCATGAACGGATAAAAACCACCTGGAAATCACCTAAATTTAAACCAAATGAAAAAACAAATTCTCCCCATTGTTGCTGTGACGTGCCTCTTATTTTTTACAGCTTGTGCTGACTCAACTACAACGGATGCTAACACTGGCTCAAGCCCAACGAATGTTGAAAAGGTAGATACTGTCAAAA
Organism: Ginsengibacter sp.; assembly: GCA_039933035.1. Lineage (GTDB taxonomy): Bacteria > Bacteroidota > Bacteroidia > Chitinophagales > Chitinophagaceae > Ginsengibacter. Next base: position 43,990 of record JBDTOV010000002.1, read on the forward strand.
AAACAACTATATCGGTTGGTCCTGACGGAGTTGATGTCAAAACTAAGAATACCGATGTAAAGGTTAGTGGCGCCGGTGCCGCTGTGGGAACCAAAGAAGTGAAAGTGGATGTAAAATCCGGCAAATAATTTTTGCAATTTTAATTAAAAAACCACCGCAATTACGGTGGTTTTTTAATTTTAAGAAAAAATTTCTTTTCATGGCCGTTGAGCAAATTCATATTGAAAATTTTTTAAAACTCTCCCGGCACTCGCCGGTATTGGACGTAAGAAGTCCGGGTGAATTTTTGCATGCCCATATTCCGGGAGCACAGGCGTTGCCCATATTTTCAGACGAGCAAAGGAAAATTATTGGAACGGCCTATAAACAGCAAAGCCGGCAGGTTGCGGTGCAAAAAGGGCTGGATTTTTTTTCTGAGCGGATGAAATTAATTCCAGGCGAAGTAGTGGAAATAATTAATAGAGGCCCAAAAAAAGGGACTAATAATACAGCCCTCATAAAGACCAACCAGGTATTGGTGCATTGCTGGAGGGGCGGAATGCGAAGCGGCGCTGTTGCCTGGCTCCTGGATCTTTACGGCTTTAAAGTATTTATACTTAAAGGAGGATATAAAGCTTTTCGCAATTGGGCGCTGGCACAGTTTGAAAAGGAATATAAATTAAATGTGCTTGGCGGTTATACCGGTTCCGGAAAAACCGGCATGTTACAGGAATTAAAGCGAACCGGTAATAAGGTTATTGATCTTGAAAGGTTAGCTAACCATAAAGGGTCGGCGTTTGGTGCATTGGGCGAAGAATCCCAGCCAGGGCAGGAAATGTTCGAAAACCTGCTTGCGATGGAATTATTTAAGGCGTCACAAGTCGAAAATAATGATATAACTAACGTAGTACCTTATACGCAAATTGCCAGCCCCGGTATTTGGATTGAGGATGAAAGTCTTCACATAGGCACTGCGGGTATTCCGAAAACTTTATGGAAACAGATGCGAGAAAGTCCTTTATATTTCTTAGAGATTCCATTTGAAGAAAGGCTACATCATATTATTGCTACCTACGGTGTATTCAAGAAAAAAGACCTCGTGAATTCTATAATAAATATACAAAAAAGACTGGGCGGGCTGGAAACTAAAAATGCTGTTAATTTCTTACTAGAAAATAAAACGAAAGAGTGTTTTACTATTTTACTGCATTACTATGACAGGCTTTATACAAAGAGCCTGGGCAACCGGGAAAGTATAGAAGGATTGTTAAATAAAATACCATGCGAAGGCGTTGATATAAAGAATGCTCAGAAAATTGTGAGTAAAAAGCCCGCAAAACCTGTTTAAATTCACATATTTATATCTTTCTTCAAAAGAAAAAGAAAATACAGGAAACCCCAATAATCGTGAGATTGGAAAATTGGAGCGCTCCTAAAACTCTAATAATATCAATTCCACAGCCCCGCAGCCAAAATCGTTTCGAGAAAAATTGAAACGATAAGAAGTGTAGAGGTGAACAGTAGCAACCTCATGGTAACGCTTTATGATAATGGTGAAGTTGACGGTGATACCGTAAGCGTATTATTAAATGGTAAAGTAATAATGCCTATGCAGGGTTTATCAACAAGAGCCATCAACAAAACTATTTACTTTGCACAGGGATTGGGGGATTCCGTTATATTATTATGTATGCAGAAAACCTTGGCAGCATTCCTCCGAACACAGGCTTGCTGGTGGTTCAGGATGGGAACGATATTTATGAAATTCGATTTAGTGGTGCCCTGCAAAAAAATGCTGCCATAATTTTAAAAAAGAAAGGAAAGAAATAAAAAACTTAATATCTTTTATACATGCCAGGTAGTCCAAAAAATTTAGATAATGTAAAACAGGTAAAACTTACTCAATATTCTCATGGGGCCGGATGTGGCTGTAAAATTTCTCCGATGGTTTTGGATAAAATACTATACAGTAACCTTGTGCTTCCTGATAGCAAAAAATTAATAGTAGGCAATCATACTAAGGATGATGCAGCAGTGTACGACCTTGGCAACGGCAGCGCCCTGATTGCTACTACTGATTTTTTCATGCCCATAGTAGATGATCCATTTGATTTTGGCCGCATAGCTTCAGCTAACGCCATCAGTGATGTTTATGCTATGGGTGGTAAACCAATCCTCGCTATTGCGATTTTAGGATGGCCTATAAATATTATACTTCCGGAAATTGCCCAAAAAGTTATTGAAGGTGCCAGGACTACTTGCATGGAAGCCGGAATATCCCTCGCAGGGGGGCATAGTATTGACAGCCCGGAACCTATTTTTGGCCTGTCAGTAAATGGGTTGGTTGATGTTAAAAATATAAAACAAAATAATACTGCTAAAGACGGAGATCTTCTTTTCTTAACCAAGCCGCTTGGAGTTGGCATTTTAACTACTGCGGAAAAGAAAGGTTTGTTGCAGGAAAAAGATATTGAAATAGCATCGAATCAAATGATGCAATTAAATAAAGCAGGAGAAGCCTTAGGTAAAATAGCTGGCGTACACGCTATGACTGATGTAACGGGCTTTGGATTATTAGGCCATTTGGTTGAAATGGCAGAAGGGAGCGGATTAAGTGCTGTTATTGAATTTAAAAATGTTCCTTTAATAATTGATGATCTTAACAAATATGTTGATCAAAAATGTATACCCGGCGGAACTTACAGAAATTGGGACAGCTATGGTAGTAAAATTGGAAACATTACAGAATATCAGAAAGCTATTTTGGCTGATCCGCAAACCAGCGGGGGATTATTAATTGCGGTAGATCCCCGGGCGGTTTCAGAAGTGAAGCAGTTATTAATTAAACAAGGCTTCAATAATTTCACAAACCCGGTTGGGATACTTGTTGGTAAAGAAGGAAAAGTAATCAAAATAAAAAAAGATGAATTATAGCGACTGGATAGGCAGTATTGGCGTAACAATGTTGTTAGTTGCGTTTTTATTAATACTCCTTAATAAAATTTCAAAAAATGGAATAGCGTACCTCCTGATGAATTTAATTGGAAGCAGCCTTGCTGCAATCGCAGCGTGGCTTATTCATTACACGCCGTTCATAATTTTAGAAACTGCCTGGATGGTTGCTTCACTACTTGGAATATGGAAGCTTTATAAAAGTGAATCCGGAGCCCAATAATCTCTATAGCTTGTCAATTATTTTAGATAGCTTATGGTCTTTTTCTGTAACAATATCTCCGGCATCATGAGACGATAACCAGATTTCTATTTTATTATATTCGTTAGTCCATTTAGGATGATGGTCCATTTTTTCCGCCGCGAGTGCCACGCGTGTCATAAATGCAAAAGCCTCTGAAAAATCTTTGAATTCAAATTTTTTATAAAGCGTGTTATTTTGTTCCTGCCACATAATATTTTTTTTAAAAATTAAAAAATAAGGTGTTGTTTGTTTTTTATTTTTTCATTGGTCATTTCAGTGACCAGTTGTACTGATGGTATGGTTCTTATTGAACTCGTAAGTACACCCACTTCATCATCCTGCATAATGTCATCTTTTATGAGCCATAAAAAATCAAGGTGCTTAAATTCGGGAAGTAAATATTCTCCATCATCTTCATTGTTGTAGAGATAATGCTTTATAGTTCCGGAATGTTCGCCATATTCATAGATCGGGAAAAAATATTTCCGTTCTTTTTTATTTAACTCTATTTCTATATTATTGTTTATCCTGAAATCAAAATTCAATATTTGATTGAGATGCCAGCAAAACCGGTATTGTTCAATAGGGGCTACAATACCCAGCAGGCGCGTGTCTGCAAAAAACTCTTCAACCATTACATCATTGTCTATACGAAGTTTCATCAGATAGAAAAATATTTCCTAAGGTTTTTAATCAAAAAACAATATCAAAAGTTAATTCATCTTTCCCTCTCACAACGGTTACTGTAGTGGCATCACCCTTTTTATATTTACTTAAAACATTCATATAAGCATTAATGTCAGAAAAAGAATTATTACCCAATTTTATAATGACGTCACCAGCATGGAGCCCCGCTTTTTGCGCTATTTTCCCATCTATTATTCCGTCTGCACGTATGCCGTTTCCGCTAAAAGTATAATCCGGCATAATGCCAAGGCTTACCGTAAATCTTTTTCCCTCCATCTTTGGTTCACGGGTTTTGGAAAAAGAAAGTTTGCCCATCTTATTGGTTTCTTCTATTACATGATACATATATTTTATCACCTGTAATTCTCCTGGGAAATTGATTTTTTCTACATCATCACCGGGCTTATGATAATCCTGGTGTAAGCCGGTAAAGAAAAACAAAACAGGGATATTTTTCAGATAAAAAGAAGTATGGTCACTAGGGCCGATACCGCTGGAATCAAATTTTACTTTTATATATTTTGTAGTTGCATCTAAAACATTTCCCCATGTGGGTGAAGTGCCGTAGCCCCCGATGGTTATAGAATGGGTACTGTCGTTTAATCTTCCAACCATATCAGCGTTTATCATGTAATTGACGGAAGTAATATCTATCGGGGGATGTTCGGTAAAATATTTTGAACCAAATAATCCAAGCTCTTCTCCCGAAAAACAAATAAATAGATAATTATTGTTTTTTAGCTTTGATTTTTGCAGCATGCGTGCCAGCTCAACAACAGCGGCTGTACCGCTTGCATTATCATCCGCGCCGTTGTGAATAGCCGGAGGCCCGGTCCATAGAGAGTTCTGATCCTCTCCATACCCGAGGTGATCATAGTGCGCACCTATAATGATCGTATTAGCGGCTCCGTTGTTCATATATCCGATTACATTGTGCCCCATTCTTTTTTTGTCTCCAAGTGCTATGCTGAGTTTTATTTCAAGGTTAGAAGCGTTATCACTTAAATATTTTTTAGCAGCATCTTTGGTAACAAATACAACCGGTATCTTAATATGGCCTGTTTTTTCTTTTCCTTCAAATCGTAGTTCATCTGCCTTTGTTCCGGTATTGTAAACTATAACCGCTGACGCTCCCTTTTCGGCAAAATCCACTGCTTTGTTTTTAATAGCTTCTTCGAGATCAAAATGGGGATTGACGTTATTTGTTTCAATAATTTCCTTTATATCCAGGAACCAGGGTAGATTTTTTTCAAGAAGAGCGGGAGAGGCATAAGCGTCCACAGAACCTTCCGCACTAAAAATAAAGGGAAAAAAATCCTTTTCTAATATGAGATCGTTGCTGTTGATGACCAAATGGGTTGAAGGCAGGATCTGTTTTCCTTCCTCTATTTCAAATCTTTGTATATAAGAATTACTGTCTCCTTTGGGAATTAACCCCGCAGATTTGAACTGACCTGATAGATATTCATACGCCAGCTTTTCGCCCGGAGTTCCGGTACGCCTGCCTTCCAGGCGGTCGCTTGCAAGAAAACCGACTTCTTCCTTAAGATTCCCTATAATATTTCTATCAGATCTCTTTAGCCTTTGGGCAGTAGCAAATTGTGTACAAAACAGTAAAACAAAGACTATGTTCTTCATTCGGGATTTAAATTTTCAACGCAAATTTAGTATGAATACTTCAGTGAAGTAAAAGATAAAAAAATTATGCATTCCATCTCTTTTCTTAATTCGTAAGTAACTCCTGTAAGTTCAATCTAAATTTACAGATTATTGTAAGCCATTTTGAATAGCCAGTTACATATTGCATTAGTAGGAAATCCCAACAGTGGTAAAAGTTCTTTGTTCAATTCCCTGACAGGCTTAAACCAAAAAGTAGGAAATTTTCCCGGGGTTACTGTTGATAAAAAAACAGGTACGAGCCAGATCTCTGAAAAGAGTTCTGCAAAAATAATTGATCTTCCAGGCACTTACAGTCTCTATCCGAAAAGAAATGACGAATGGGTTTCATACAAAGTATTGCTGGATGATGACCAGGGTATAAAGGCGGATATCATTGTATTAGTTGCTGATGCATCCAACCTAAAAAGGAACCTGCTTTTTTGTTCGCAGATAATTGATCTGAAACGGCCTGTGGTAGTAGCGCTTACCATGATGGATATTGCGAAAAAAAATAATATCCAGGTAGATATACCGGGTTTGGAAAGGGAATTAGGGGTGTTGGTCATACCGGTGAACCCGAGGAAGGATAAAGGGATTTTACAGCTAAAAAAAGCAATAGAACAAACCGCTGAAAATATGCGGCACGCGCCGGAGCGGGACTTTATTAACACACTCGGATTGGCGCCACAGTCCATTAAAGAAATACAAAAAATATTTCCCGGTATCAGCGATTACAGGGCAATACATTATTTAATTAACCACGAAAATTTTGCATTAGCGCCGCCGGTGCAGGTGGCTATCGAAAATATTGAAACGGCAACAAATTTTAATCCTTCAAAAGTGCAGGCTGAAGAAATTTTGCAACGCTATGGAAAAATAAAAACCATCATGCAGCAAACGGTGATAGAGGTGGATCCTTTGCAAAAAGTGTTATTTACCCAAAAGCTTGATGATATTTTGCTGCACCGCACCTGGGGTTACCTGATATTGATAACGGTTCTTTTTATATTGTTTCAAAGCATTTTTTTGTTGGCACAATTTCCCATGAATGGTATAGAATGGACTTTTGCAAAGGCAGGGGGATGGCTCGGAAATTTTTTACCGCACGGCTGGTTCAGTGATCTTTTTGTAAATGGCATAATTGCGGGATTAAGTGGCATATTGGTTTTTGTTCCCCAGATAATGATATTGTTTGGGCTGATTACGTTATTGGAAGACACGGGTTATATGGCCCGGATAAGCTTTTTAACAGATAGGGTCATGCGCAAAGCCGGGCTTAACGGAAAAAGTGTTATGCCAATGATAAGCGGCCTTGCCTGCGCCGTGCCCGCGATCATGAGCGCAAGAAGTATCGAAAATAAAAAGGAAAGGTTACTTACTATCATGTGTACTCCCCTGATGAGCTGTAGTGCCCGGCTTCCTGTTTATACAGTGCTTATTGCATTGGTAGTTCCCAACAAAATGTACTTCGGCCTTATTAGTTTGCAGGGAATGATCATGATGCTGATGTACCTGGTAGGGACGATTATGGCTTTGCTTTCCGCATATATAATGAAGTGGTTTATAAAAAGCAAAGAAAAAAGTTTTTTTATACTCGAACTGCCTGTATACAGGGAACCCAGGTGGAAAAATATGTTCTATACGATGATCGAAAAGGCAAAGGTCTTTGTATTCCAGGCAGGTAAAGTAATTATGGTGATAAGCCTGTTACTTTGGGTTTTAAGTACCTATGGTCCTTCGGAAAAGATGGAGAAAGTTTCTGAAAAATATACTTTACTTAAACAACAGCAACCATCGAAGGCAAAAGAATTTGATAAAATAAAAAGAACCGAGTTGCTTGAAAATTCTTTTGCAGGCATACTGGGGAAAGCGATTGAGCCTGTCATCAGGCCTTTGGGATATGACTGGAAGATTGGAATTGCGTTAATTACTTCATTCGCTGCAAGAGAAGTTTTTGTGGGGACCATGGCAACATTGTATAGCGTTGGTGATGATAAAGATGAAAACAACGCAACCCTCCGGCAAAAAATGAACGCGGCGGTATGGCCAAATGGTGCCAAGGTTTATACCCTTGCTGCCGGATTGTCTCTTTTAATTTTTTATGTGCTGGCTATGCAATGTATGAGTACACTGGCTATAGTAAAAAGGGAAACCCATAGCTGGAAATGGCCCATCATTATGTTGAGTTATATGACGGGGCTCGCTTATGTTATGAGTTTTATCACTTTTACTTTGTTTAAATAAAAAGCAAGTTACTGCTGTTTTGTTCCGGCCACGCATTGTAAAGAAACCCTCTTTGCATCTGGCAATTTTTTCACTCCGGGGAGGTGCAACCTAAAAATTCCAAAATAGCTTTATCCGACTCTCCCTTAGTTATTTTAGATCCCGCCGTTTATCCCCTCCATTTACCATTTATAATAAAGTAATATTTCCTACTTTATTTCTGTAATCAATGTAATCCAATACCAGTGGGGATTTCAGACATGGCGTGGTTAGTTTGTATAACGGCTACTTTAAAAAAACAGGTATTATGTATTGCATAGTATTATAAATACACTTACATTTGTATTGAAATAGAAATCGAAAGAACTTTCAACAGAAATAAAATTAATAACATGAACATAGATAATACTGCAAGCCAAATGCGAAAGGGGGTTTTGGAGTTTTGTATTTTATCTGTAATAAAACTTGGGGAAGCTTACCCAAGTGATATTATTGACAAGATGAAAGCCGCTAACCTTAATATTTTGGAAGGAACCTTGTATCCGTTACTTACCCGGCTTAAGAACGCAGAATTTCTTACGTACAGGTGGGTGGAGAGCAACAGCGGCCCCCCACGAAAATATTTTTCGCTAACTGAGAAAGGCGCAGATTTTTATAAAGAACTCGAAAGTACCTGGCTGGAACTTGCCAATGCTGTGGAGGCAATAACGGGCAACAAAAATTAAAACCTTAATCAACTTCAACAAACCAATAAATAGATTAGACATGAAAAAAGTAATTAATATAAATTTCCAGGGAGTTGTGGTTCCCATTGAGGAAACGTCTTATGAATTGCTGAAACAATATATAGAAAGCCTGCGTCAGTATTTTGAAAATGAAGATGGACGGGATGAAATTATTAATGATATTGAAAGCCGCATCAGCGAACTGTTCCAGGAACGTTTAAAAAACGGATCCACCTGCATTACGGATGACGACGTAAACGCTATCATTAAGAATATGGGACGGCCACAGGATTTTGAAGACGCTGAAAATGGGGAACAATCCGCCAGTAACAAAAGCAGGAAAGAAGATGCCGGAAAAGAAAAGACAGAAAATTTCTTTCAATATAATTGGAAAGGTAAACGCCTTTACCGCGATGAGAACCATAAAATATTAGGTGGTGTTTGCAGTGGTATTGCCGCATACTTTGGCATTGATCCGGTTATTGTAAGGGTAATATTTATCGTATCGGGTATCGGCTTTTTATTGTATCTCCTGCTTTGGATATTTGTTCCCGGCAGTAATATGCTCACGAATGGGGTTCGCAAGAGATTGTATCGTAATCCGGATGGAAAAATTATTGGCGGGGTATGTAGTGGTATAGGCAGCTATTTTGATGTCAATCCATGGCTTCCGAGAATCATCTTTTTAATTCCGTTTATTTCTTTCTTTTTCAGGTGGGGTCATATCGGGCCATTAACATTTCCAAATTTCCTTAGTTTCTCCTTTAGCCCCGGTACATTTATAATTTACGTAATACTATGGCTTGTGATCCCGGAGGCAAGTACCACTTCCGAAAAACTGGAGATGAAAGGAGAAAAAGTAGATCTTAATTCTATCAAGAATTCAGTTGTAGAGGAGATGAAAGGGGTAAAAGAAAGAGTCAATAAACTCGGTATGGAGGCCGGAAACATTGCAAAAGAAAGAGGCGGTGAGATTGGTAAAGAAATGCAATATGCCGCGAAAAGAACCAGTGGAGCTTTAGGAAATATTATAGTCACCCTTTTTAAAGTTTTTGCTTACATCGTTCTCGGCTGTATCGCATTAGCGCTCATTGTTGCTTTATTTTCAATTGCCATTGTTTCCATAGGATTGTTTCCCTTAAAAGAATTTGTGCTTACGGATGGCTGGCAAAGTGTACTAGCCTGGGGAACACTTATATTTTTTATTGGAGTTCCGGTGGTTGGGGTTATCACTTTTATTATACGAAGAATTGCAAAAATAAAGAGCAGGAATCGTATGATGCGGTTTTCATTCCTGGGATTGTGGATACTGGGAATTATTTGTTTTGTTTCACTAATTGGTTCGGTAAGCAATGATTTTAGAAGAACAAGTTCTTTGAATGAACAAAAAATATTTCTTCTTAACCCAGGCGTGCAAATGCTGGATGTGAATTCATTAAATAACAACCGTTATAATAGAAATAACAGTTGGTTTCGGTTTGAGCCCTTTGCGAACTTTGATGATGATACCGTATTTATAGGAAACGTCAGGATAAAAATTGAAAAATCTCCAACAGATAGTTTCCAGGTTGGCATTATAAAGATGTGTAACGGAAATAGCAGGAGAAACGCCGACACACTCGCTTCCCTTATTAAATTTAATATTTCGCAAAATGATTCAATATTACTTACTGACAGGGCGATCTCAATCAATGCCACAGATAAATTCAGAAATCAAAGTGTGGACGTTGTAGTATACGTTCCGGTTGGCCATCACATCAGGGTCAATAAAAATATGAGTTATAACAGGATAAGGATAAACGGCCCATGGTGGAATCATGATGACTGGAATTATTGGGATGATAACGATGACTATAATTATAAATACGGGGAAATATATATCATGAAAGAAGATGGATTATATACATTAGATGGAATTCCCTCGAACAAAGAAAATGACTACCGGAGAAATTGGAATTCTGAATATGATGAGGATGAAAATCCCTCCGGTACGCTCCCGCAAGACCAAAATTACCGGTACGATCAACATAATAAATTGGATTCCATGAGTAATGCCAAAAAAATGCAAATGCAAAAAATACAGGCATCTATTGATTCATTAATAAAAGAGAAGGAAAAAGAAGATAACAAGCTAAAAGATTCATTAAATAAAGCCAAAGAAAAGCTGGAACAAAAAATCGAAAAGCTTGACGACAAAACCGGCGCACCAGCCGAAGCATATATACATTCCGGGAATGGCGGGTATAATTTTGTAATGCATATATAGATATAAACTTTGTAAGGTTGAAGTTGAAAAACAAGGCTTCATGCGTAATGCATGGGGCCTTTATCTTTGTGCTCACTGATATTAAGTTTTGATGATTATTCAATAATTTCATATGAGTGAATGGCGTTTAAAAAATCTAAAATGTATGCAACCTGATTTTTCACATAAATTTGCACCTCTTTAAAAATGATTATGAAGAATACGCCCTTCACAAAAAAACATATTGAACTCGGAGCTAAAATGGCTGAATTCGCAGGATATAATATGCCGATAAGTTATTCGGGAATTAATGACGAGCACGTAACGGTAAGAAAAAAAGCCGGCGTTTTTGATGTAAGCCACATGGGAGAGTTCATTTTAAAAGGGGACAAAGCCCTTGACCTTATTCAAAAGGTCACCAGTAATGATGCTTCCAAACTTTCGGACGGAAAAGCTCAATATAGTTGTCTCACCAATGAAGCGGGAGGTATTGTTGATGATCTTATTGTGTACTGTATCGGGAAGAATAAGGTATATATGCTAGTCGTGAATGCTGCTAATATTGAAAAGGACTGGAAGTGGATCCAGCAACATAATGACGAAGAAGTTGACATGCATAATATTTCAGACCATACCTGCCTGTTGGCAATCCAGGGGCCGAATGCAACAAAAATATTACAGCCGCTCACTGAAATTGATATTATGAACCTAAAATATTACACCTTTGTGAAGGGTAAATTTGCCGGTATAGATAATGTTTTAATAAGTGCCACGGGCTACACCGGCTCGGGAGGTATAGAAATTTATTTCGAAGACAAAGACAACGCAGCTGATACCATCTGGACTAAAATTTTTGAACAGGGTGCTTCGGCGGGGCTAAAGCCGATAGGCCTGGCCGCAAGAGATACCTTGCGACTCGAAATGGGCTATTGCCTCTATGGAAATGACATAGATGATACTACGTCGCCGCTTGAAGCCGGGCTCGGATGGATCACAAAATTCACAAAAGATTTTGTTGCCGGTAAGATTTTGGAAGAACAAAAAAAAGCCGGAGTTCAGAAAAAGCTGGTGGGGTTAGAGATGATAGAAAAAGGTATACCCCGGCATCATTACGAAATTAAGAATAGTGAGGGGATTACTATCGGGCAGGTTACGAGTGGAACACAATCGCCTTCTTTGAATAAAGCCATTGCCATGGGCTATCTTGATGTAGGATACTCAAAAATTGACATGCAGGTTTACATAAAAGTAAGAGACAAATTACTCACGGCCAGGGTAGTTAAAATGCCTTTTGAATAAAGGCAGGAAGCCAAATAAAAACATCCTTAAGCATTCTTTTGAATGAAATCAGAAAAAAATAATCAACCAACACTTACTACGTCCCTCTCTCCCTCCTTATTGCATTTGTACGATGCAAGTAGTAGTATTGTTGTTATCATAGATATATTGCGGGCTACTTCCACTATCGTTAATGCCTTGCACAATGGTGCAAAAAGTGTTATTCCGGTTGATAGTGTGGCAGATTGTATAAAACTGGGTAAGAAATTAGATGTCATTACCGCCGGAGAAAGAGATGGAAAAATAGCAGAAGGATTAAAATATGGTAATACACCTTTACAATACACGCCTGGCTTCATCAAAGGAAAGACACTGGTACTCACTACAACCAACGGAACCCGGTTGTTACACATGGCTTTGGCGGCAGGTGCACAAAGTATTATCACCGGATCATTCTGTAATCTTTCCGCAGTATGTGACTACTTAATTGCTCAAAATAAAAATGTGATACTGGCATGTGCTGCCTGGAAGGACCGTATTAACATTGAGGATACTTTATTTGCGGGAGCGGTTGTAAGCACAATAAAAAGTAGTTTTTATCAAAATTGTGATGCCACCAAAATTGCAGAAACTTTATATATCGAGGGCAAAAATGATCTTTTTGCATTTATGAAAGATCGCAATGCTTCGCATTTTCAAAGACTAATGGGTTTTGGGCTTGAAGAAGATATTCGATTTTGCCTTACTATAGATAATGCGAATTCTCTCGTTTTGTATGAAGCCGGCCGACTTATAACAGGCTAACAATATCATTACTTGCGATTCAATGCGACAAAGGGTTTATTAAAAATACGACCCTTCCAAATTTCTTGCACACTTATTTTTTCTTTACTTTTGCAAATTGCCCTTTTTTCAACCATATGCAGCGGAAAGTTCCCCTGTCCAAACCGAAAACAGAACGTATATTGGCGCTCCCTCATTTAATTAAATATGTTTACAATTCCGGTACTGATGAAGTAATTCGCCGGGGCAAAAAGATTCACACCCTTGGCTATGTTGAGCTTGTGGAGCATGACACCCTGATGCATTCAGTCACTTTTCGCGTTAAAGACGATAGTTATTCCACATTTTATAAAGTGCACGTCCAAAAATATGATGACCCAAAGTCACTATTGATACGGTGCTCATGCCCGTATAATTTAGGCGACATCTGCCGTCATGAGGCTGCCGCCTTATTCCAATTACAGGACCTGATAGATAGAAATTTACTGGAAACGGACGAAGCTGTTGTGTACGATCAAAAACATACAGTGGTAAAAATGAAAAACATTGACCTGAGGACCATACGGCTGCTGGCGGGCGAAGAAAATGTAAACGACGCCGAAGAAATATTCAGGATTCATAAATCGAATATTACGTATGCAGCTAATGAGAAAGTAGAGGCCGTGCTTGAGACGGAAGAAGGAAAATTCAGGTTGATTATTCAAAAAAATGAAGAAAGGAATTTTGATACAGCCTGCAACTGTAGCGAAAAGGAGCACGCCTTATGCAGGCACAAAACCCTGTTATTTCTTCAACTTTTACATGCTTATGGCCCTTATTATTTTGATACAATAAGAAACTGGGACAAAGAGAAGAATAAATTGCTGGAATTGTATGGATATAGTTTAAATGAAGAACTTTCCGGCAAATTTGAGTTTACTTATAAAGAGGGCAAGCCGTTCTTAAAAGTTCTTGATCCCACTATCAAAAGAGTTGTGCCGGGTGCCGTAAATAAGCCTTTCATACCTGTTCTTGAACGCGACGAAGTTGATACGGTAATAGCGCAGAAACAGAAAAGAGCGGCCATTGTGTTTAATGCAAACCAAAGCGCCTTTCCTTTCTTTTCGATTGATGTGGTCCAGGGAGAATTTGATGAAGAAAAGGAAAAATTTATTGGCCGTATAGAAAAGCTGGATTTAAGCAAATTCATTAATACAGATCTGCTTTCTGAGAATGACCGGCAACTTATACAGCTGGCCAGGAAATTGCAACAGGTAGAAATAAACAAATATTTAAATCGCAATTCCCCCTTTAGTGGCTTCTGGGAAAATATTATTCAGCACGAAAACGAAGAACTTCCTGAAGAAACCAAAATGCTGATTGTTGAATTTCTGTATCCTAAACTTAAAAAGATATTTGAAGGAACGAATATTACATTGTACTTACCCGAAGGCAAAAAATTTAAGTCAGAGAATTTAGAAACAGTATATACCTCAACCCATATTCCTTCACTCCATTTTAAAGTATTCAGTAAGGAAGATGAATATGTCATAGAAAGCTCAATCGTCATAGATAGTGAAGCGCTAAAAGTTTCCGATAACCAATGGAATAATTATTTACTTTTTTTATATTCCAGGGAAATGTACCTGTGGCAACGGGGAGACGATGCACTGGTTGCGCAAAAATTCAGTAACCCACTGCACGTAGACAAGGAAAAGTGGCCGGCATTTTTAAGAGATGTTGTAATGCCGCTTACAAAAGATTATGACGTTTCGTTTGATAAATCCCTGGTTAAAGAAACGAAAGATGGTGAGCCGGAAATTACCTTAATGCTGGTGGAGAAAGGGGATTATCTCTTATTTCAGCCGGTGTACAGTTATAAGGGATTTAGTGTAAAAGCTGGGGACAAAGAAACGATTATAGTGCCTGAAGGGGATAAAGTTCTAATGGTGTACAGGAACAAACTGGCGGAGCAAAATTTTCACGATAAACTGGCCGGTTTGCACTCGCAGTTTGTAAGCAAAAAACAAACAGATAATCTTGTTTTAAAAGGATCAGATGTGCTTAAAAATAACTGGTTCTTTTTATTTGTTGATGCCATGAAGGAAATGAAAATTCCCGTATTTGGTTTCAACGCGCTTAAAAACTTCCGGTTTAATACAGCAAAACCTTCAACACAAATTCATTTAAGTAGCGGAGTTGATTGGTTCGACGCGAAAGTGGAAATTTCGTTCGGAGAACAGCGTATCGGTATTTCCGAAATTAAAAAGGCCCTAACCAATAAGCAATCTTTTGTACAATTAAATGATGGTTCTCTTGGTATTTTGCCAGATGAATGGATTAATAAATATTCACTCCTTTTTAAAGTCGGAGAAGGAAAAGACAAGAAATTGCGTCTTTCCAGGTTTCACCTGAGCGTGATAGATGATTTATATGAAAAAAGAGACGAAACAGAACTTTCCTTTGAGCTGGATGAGAAATATGAAAAACTGAGAAATTTCAAAAGCATTCCGGAAGTTGCTGTACCGGAAGAACTTGAAAACAGGTTGAGGCCTTACCAGGTTTCAGGATTTCATTGGCTCAATTATTTAAATACGGTTGGCTGGGGAGGTATTCTTGCGGATGACATGGGACTGGGAAAAACGGTGCAGGCGTTAAGTATGTTGAGCCATTTTGCAAAGCTGGAGGGTGGACTGAAAGCTTTGGTAGTATGTCCCACAACGCTCATCTATAATTGGGAAAATGAGATTAGGAAATTTACCCCATCCCTTACCTGGTGCATTCACCACGGAAGCCTTCGCGTCCGTAAACCGGAAGACTTTCAAAATTGCAATATTATCATCACTACTTATGGAACATTAAGAAGTGATATCCAGTTAATGATGAAAATATTATTCGATTATGTCGTTCTTGATGAATCGCAGGCTATAAAAAATCCCTCATCAAAAGTTACCAAAGCAGCTTGTTTACTTACAGCCAGGAACAGGCTCTGTATGAGTGGAACACCCTTGCAGAACAATACTTTTGATGTATATGCACAAATGAATTTTTTAAACCCCGGCCTGTTAGGTTCAGTAGAATTTTTCCGAAATGAATTTTCAACGCCCATTGATAAATTTGGCGAGCAGGAACAAAAAGATCATCTGCGTAAACTTTTATATCCGTTTATATTAAGAAGAACAAAAGAACAGGTAGCCAAAGACCTTCCCGAAAAAACGGAGACCATTCTTTTTTGCGAAATGGAAGACGAACAAAGAAAAGTTTATGAAGCATACCGTAGTGCTTACCGCGATAAAATTATTGGTGTTATTGATGGTGTTGGAATTGATAAGTCCCAGCTAACCATCTTACAGGGTTTAATGAAGCTAAGGCAGATTTGTGATAGTCCTGCTATTCTTAATGAAGAAGAAAAATATCCCAATCATTCCATTAAGCTCGATGAACTTACCAGGGAAATAACCGAAAATATCGGGGAACACAAAGCACTTGTGTTTTCACAATTTCTTGGAATGCTGGCTTTGATAAAAGGAAAACTTGAGGAAAATAATATTCCCTTTGATTATTTTGATGGAAGTACTCCTTCACACGAAAGAGAGCGGGCGATACAAAATTTTCAGACTAATGATAAATCCAGGGTTTTTCTCATTTCGCTCAAAGCGGGAGGAGTGGGCCTTAATTTAACCGCCGCTGATTACGTTTACATTGTAGATCCCTGGTGGAACCCCGCAGTAGAGCAGCAGGCGATAGATCGTACACACCGAATCGGCCAAACTAAAAATATTTTTGCATATAGAATGATATGTAAAGACACCATTGAAGATAAAATCCTGTTGCTACAGGAGCGTAAGCGGATCCTTGCCAAGGAATTAATTTCCGATGATCAGACTTTTGTTCGGGGCCTTAGTAAAGAAGACGTTGAATATCTCTTTAGTTAAAATAGTGTGGAACAAATAAAATCCTTTAATCTTTGAAAATATTTATCGGTCCCTGATTCAAATCGGGTAACAAAATATTTTGCGAGGTAAATACAGAATAATGAGAGTCAAGTTTTCTTTTTGTAATCCTGGAATTTCATAAACCTGGTTTTAGAAGTGGGATATCGGTTTGGTTTTTTGCAACTCTAAAGTAAAAATTACATGTGTGAATTTTCAATTACACCATTGCTCTTTTTTACAGTAAATTTCGTATTCTTTTAGTTCTTGCCGTATTCACCTGTTGTATTCTCTCAACTTCTGTTACTGCTTTTTGTATATTTCCTGGTATTGTAAAATGAGGGTTTTTGGGGTCGTTTAAAAAAAAGCAATTAATAAAAAAATGTCTTATCAATTGCTTTTTAAAATGATCGCCGATATTGATCAATCAGCTTTTGTCAATTTTTTTTCAAGCCTGATATCGCCCGTTGCATTTGATTCAATATTGTACCAGTATTTATTGTCTTCCAGTACTATATGATACTCGATTTTTTCACTATTTGAAACCTCTGTTATTCCAAATATCTTTTTGCCTGGGTACTTTTCATATATTTTTGCCCTGATAACCGGTGAAAGATCGGGCTCTGTATAGTATCTTGTGGTACTCAATACTTCCCCATCGGGGCTGTAATCAATCCGGCAGGACATGTTGTTATCGGGATTTGTGAAAAATACTTCATAGTAACCTTCGAAACTGTACCAGGTAGGCTGCTTTACTTCAGGAAAGGCATCATGAAATACTTTTAAAACTTTTTCAGTCACCACAGGTGCTGGTGCCGCAAAAATTGATGTGGCTGAAATGAATGCAGCGAGGCATACACAAATGAACTTTTTCATAATTTTTTATTTTTATTGGTTAAGGAATCGAAGTAAATTTAGCAGCCTTTGAAGAGATAAAATTGAATTTGGTATCATCGGTAACGCTGTGTGGAAGCGGGTTTCGTTAATATAACGTTAACAGGTAGGATGAAGCATGGTAATAAGAAACTGAAATGCACTTTTTGCAGGATGAGCCCCGTTTTATAGTAGTTTAAAAAGTTAGAATTCAACATTTATTTTTTGAAGAAACAAGGATAAATGGCATTATAACTTTGCAGAAGTATTTTATTAATACAATATTGATAAAAAAAAAGCGAGTAAGTCCCAGGGTTCTGGCTTAAAATTGCGCAGGGTACCTTTTGCAAACACTTTGTATGGTTACAAACCCTTCGGCTTTATGTAACTTTGCCCTATGAAGGAATATTTGGAGGGATTAAATGAACAACAGCGGGAAGCAGTTTTACATCGTGATGGCCCTATTATGATTGTGGCAGGCGCTGGCAGCGGAAAAACGAAAGTACTTACTACCCGCATCGCACACTTGTTGGCTACTGGCGTAGACCCATTTAATATACTGGCGCTTACTTTTACCAATAAGGCCGCAGCAGAGATGAAAGAACGCGTTGAACACATTCTCGGAAACAATGAAGCCAGGAATATTTACATAGGTACTTTTCACTCGGTATTTGCCAGGATTCTAAGAGCAGAAGCCGATAAGCTTGGCTACCCGAGAAATTTCACCATCTATGATACAGATGATGCAAAAAGCGTGGTAAAAACAGTTGTCAATGAATTGAATCTTGATGATAAGCATTATAAGCCCAATACAGTTTACAACAGAATTTCGTCCGCAAAAAACGCGTTAATTACACCCGAAGAATATATAAATGATTATGGCCTGCAGCAGGAAGATATGCGGGCTAACCGCCCAATGATCGGGCAAATTTATTATGCCTATTGCAAACGTTGTTTTAAAAACGGGGCAATGGATTTTGATGACCTGCTTCTGAAGTTTTATTTGTTACTGAATACGCATCCTGAAAGTTTGAGCAAGTACCAGCGCAAATTTAAATACATCATGATCGATGAGTACCAGGATACAAATACGGCCCAATACAGGATTATTAAATTGCTTGGAGCCATGCATGAAAATGTTGCGGTAGTAGGTGATGATGCGCAAAGTATCTATAGCTTTCGCGGCGCGACTATTGAAAATATTTTACAATTTCAAAAAGACTATGACGAAGTTAAAATTGTAATGCTGGAACAGAATTACCGGAGCTCACAAAGCATACTTCATGTAGCCAATAATGTAATTGCCAATAATAAGGGGCAACTACCCAAAAAATTATGGACCAGCAACGAAGAAGGCGAGAAAATAAAACTCGTACGTACCGCTTCGGATAACGATGAAGGAAAATATGTGGCGGATGCCATACAAGAACAAAAACTCCGCAATCATTACCGTAACAGCGATTTTGCTATTCTCTACAGAACCAACGCGCAAAGTCGAAGCTTTGAAGAAAGCCTTCGGCGCATGAACATTGCCTATCGTATTTATGGAGGCATTAGTTTTTACCAGAGAAAAGAAATCAAAGATTTCTTAAGTTACCTGAGGGTTATTTTGAATCCTGGTGATGAGGAGGCGCTCAAGCGTATCATAAATTTTCCAGCCAGGGGTATCGGGAAGACGACCGTAGAAAAAGCCGTTCTTTTTGCCAATCAGAATAATATATCTATGTGGAACGTGCTGGAAAGAGCGGCGGAATTTGGTTATCGTGCTTCTACCCTGGAGATCATCAATAACTTTGTGATCATGATAAAAATGTTTCAAAGTGAATTGCAGAAAAAGAATGCTTATGATCTTGCCATTTTGGTTGGCAAAAATACCGCGATCGTCAAGGAACTTTTTAATGATAAAACTACTGAGGGACTTGCCCGTTATGAAAACCTGCAGGAATTGCTTAACTCAATAAAAGAATTTACGGAAACACCAACAGAGGATGGAGAATTGTTAGACAAAACCCTTGGAAGCTATCTGCAACAGATTACACTATTAACCGATGCAGACGATGATAAAGGAGAAAAAGACGTTGTTAAACTTATGACGATACATGCTGCAAAAGGCCTGGAGTTTCCCGTAATTTTTGTAGGCGGGTTGGAAGAGACCTTATTTCCCAATGCCATGTCAATTAATACAAGGGAAGAACTGGAAGAAGAACGAAGATTATTTTATGTAGCGGTAACACGCGCCAAGCAACGGCTTTGGCTAACGTATGCGAATACACGATATCGTTTTGGAAACCTCACGCAAAATGATCCAAGCAGGTTTATTGATGAATTGCCTGAAGAACGCCTTGACAGGGCTTTTGCCGGCGGCAATATGCGTAACAACCAGGAAACAAATCACTGGAATTCGTTTGATAAAGCTAAAAGTAGTTTTGAAAAAAAAACTGGCGAACGCAAGCCAGTTTCAGAAAAACCAGCTTATCTTCTTACTTCGCAGGCCATAAAAATTAAAGAACATACACCGACAGCCGGCTTTGAACCAAGTGATACCAGTAATTTGCAGGCCGGCCAAAAAATAGAACACCAGAAATTTGGTTTCGGGGAAGTTATAAAAATGGAGGGAGCAGCCCATAACCCGGTCGCTACGGTAAAATTCGAGTACAACGGGGAAAAGAAAATTATGCTCAATTATGCTAAACTGAGAATTGTTGAATAAAAAACCCATCTCAACAGTTCCTGGAGGTTGACGGGCATTATCTATATTTCATCTTAAATCTTGTTAACTTTGTACACTTAATTTTTTATTATGATAAAAACAGGCAATCCCGTTATAAGTATATATACTGAAATGACTCCTAACCCCGAAACAATGAAGTTTGTAGCTAATAAACTTTTATACCCGGGCAAAAGCATAGACTTCCAGGACGAACAAAGTGCATCAGCTTCTCCGCTGGCAATGGAACTATTTACATTCCCTTTTATAAAATCTATTTTTATAGCAAGTAATTTTGTAACACTTACCAAAACAAATGATACGGAAAACTGGCAAGACGTTATTCCATCCATAAAGCAATTTTTAAAAGAATACCTGGAGGAAGGTAAACCTATAGTGAATGAAGAAGAAGTAGCTTCAAGAAAAACTGAAAGTTCGAATGAAGTGAGTGCAGACGATGGTGATGTCGTAAAACGCATCAAGGAATTGCTGGAGAATTACGTTAAGCCCGCCGTTGAAATGGATGGCGGCGCCATCCAATTTAAAAGCTACGAAGACGGCAGGGTAAACCTGATGTTACAAGGTAGCTGCAGCGGTTGCCCGTCATCGATGATTACATTGAAGGCAGGTATCGAAGGAATGATGAAGCGTATGATTCCCGAAGTGAAGGAAGTAGTTGCAGAGGCAGATTAAAGGTCTCCTTTACATCTCTCTCAAAAAAGTAGTCATAAACATAATAGCATTTCGAAAGAGATGCTTTTCCTTTTTTAGAGAAATTCATGTTTTTCTTTCTTACGTTTCAAGGTGCGTTCTAATTTATATTTGCTTTTTAAAAATATATTTGACTTTTTCAGAATTTTACCGGCAGTTTATATTGGATATGCAGCACACCACCTTGCTGGAATACGTAGCTGTATTCTTCGGTATTGCCAGTGTATGGTATAGTCGCAAAGAAAATATTCTCGTTTACCCCGTAGGGTTGGTCAATACAATTATTTATATCTATATCAGCATTAAGGGAAGTTTGTTAGGGGAAGCATCGGTAAATTTTTACTATACGGTAATGAGTATTTATGGCTGGATATTGTGGACAAAAAAAAACCAGGAACAGGAACACATTGTTTTAATCACCTGGTCCGATACAAAGGAGTGGCTCCAGGAATTGTTATTTTTTGCATCTTTCTATATAGCCATTTTTGTGGCACTAACATATCTTAAAAAAGATTTTGCACCCGGTGCTATTCCATGGGCTGACGCATTTGCAAGCGGCACGGCTTTTACGGGTATGTGGTTGATGGCCCGCAAAAAAGTGGAAAGCTGGTATTGGTGGATAGCTACAAACCTTACATCAATTCCGTTGTACTTTGTAAAACATTATGTATTTACGAGTATCTATTATATTATCTTACTGATAATGGCTTTTTGGGGATTGAAAGAATGGATGCATAGAGCGAATAAAACTTTTGTTGAAAACGAAGAAATTTCCCAATGGAAACAATAAAAAAGTTTGTTGTCACCGGCCCTGAGTCCACCGGAAAAAGTACGTTATGCGAACAGCTCGCTGAGCATTATCATACACTTTGGGTTCCGGAATATGCAAGAGAATATTTGGAGAAAAATGGAACGGATTACACCTATGAAGATTTGCTTACTATCGCAAAAGGACAGATTGGGTTAGAAGATTCAGTAAGCAAAAAGCTATCAGTAACGGACTTTGAGCATAGTACATCGAATACCGACCATCGATTATTTTTTATTCCCCCTTCGGGAAATAAACAGTTACTCTTTATTGATACAAATATGTATGTAATGAAAGTATGGTGCGAATTCGTTTTTAATAAATGCCATAGCTGGATCCTCAACCAGGTTGCCGAAAGGCACTACGATGGTTACCTTCTTTGTAATACCGGTTTGCCGTGGATAAAGGATAACCTGAGGGAATATCCTGATGTAGAAACAAGGAATAAATTATATCTTATTTATAAAGAGAGTTTGAATAACCAACCTGTGCCATGGGCAGATATAAGCGGCAATTATGATGAAAGATTTGAAAAAGCAGTAGCATTTATTAATGAAAAAATGAAAGAATAAAAGATGTTTCATTTCAACAAGGCAATAATATCAGGATCCGTTTCAAGATGATTCATTTGCCTTAATATCCAGGGATATCGCGAAGCCACATGTGCAGATAACGGCTTTATCGTATAGCCCTTAGGGTTAGGAAGGCAGGCTGCAATAAGCGCGGCTTCTTTTCTTGACAAATTTTTTGCGGTTTTATGAAAATAGTGTTCAGCAGCAGCTTCCACACCAAAAATTCCCTGGCCCATTTCTGCAACATTCAGGTACAATTCAAGAATTCTTTTTTTACTCCAAAATGTTTCAATCATAAAAGTAAAATACACTTCAAGCCCCTTACGGAAAAAGCCTCCATGCTGCCACAGAAAAACATTTTTTGCGACTTGCTGGCTAATAGTACTGGCGCCCCGCAGCGATTTACTTTTTTGATTGTGCTTCATAGCTTTTTGAATACTTTTAAAATCGAAGCCATTGTGGTCCGGGAACAACTGGTCTTCGCCCGCCATCACAGCAAGTTTCGCGTTACCGCTTATTTCACCCATGCGTACATAAATTCGGTGTAATCCGTTGCCAGAAAGCAGGCTACCGATTTGCGTAACAGTAATTGGCGGATTTATCCATTTGCAAAACAGAATGTATAATATGGATAAGAAGAAGCCATATATAAAAATCTTAAAAATAGTGCGGGCTATCCTGGAGACTAATCTCCGCTTGTTTTTTTTTGTTTTAATTGTCAAAAAAATAAATTTTAGTTCACATGAAGATATTGCAGGGAATATTTTTTACCGATTTCCATTCCTTTTCCATTTGACTTTGCGAGAAGATAACCAATACCGGCAAGCAAAGCTGCTCCGCCTACCAGGTAGGGACTTGCATAATAACGGGTGTTGGGTTTTGTAAATAGCCAGGTGCCTAAACCAACTACTGTTATAAGAACTCCGCCGCCAACCAGCGCCCCACCGGAAGCGGACCAGTCAAATTTCTTATATCCTGTTTTACCAAAACCAGTTATTTGTTTATAGTTAACAGCAAAATGGTAGGTAGCAACGGTATCAAGAATATAAAAGCCAAGGGTTGTTGGTATTTGCCGGATATCATACTGGAGAAGAAATAAAGAATCCCGGTGGATTGATTGTATAAAACCGGTATAATACCCATTCGATGTATTGAATGCAATTTCACTTCCCGGGAAAAAAGTTTGTAAAGGATGGCTTCTTTTTTTCAGTATGAGTATGTCGGAAGGCTGCGCCTCAGCAGACAAAAGGAACAGGTAGTAAATAATCGAAATAAGTAATGTTTTCATTAATTCAAGTGCCTTTTTATAAAGAATAAAACACCGGTGAGCAGTACAGTTCCGAAAATGAGCAAAATTAAACCTGATATTTTATTTATTAATCTTATATTTTTTATAGTAAGCTTTGAAGCAAGTTTACCAGCCAGGGTTACTTTAACAACATCTGCCGACATATTTAATACAAGGGTAGTAACGAAAATAATAATGCGTTCTTTTATAGTATGGGTTACAGCGATAGCAGTAGCTGCAGTAAGCCAGAAAGCCATCACTGCAGGATTAAGCGTGTTGAGGAAAAATCCCTGCAGCGCTATTTTCGCATGGTCGCTGGCCCTTAACGGGGGTAAGGAAACATCCTCAGGATGCAGCGAAACTTTTTTGAAAAAAAGGTAATACAAACCCATGCCTATTAGAAACATACTTCCTGCTATACCAATTGGTTTTTTAAAATCAAGAAGATGTGTGACCAGTTCGGAAAAGATATTACTGAGAAGAACGAGCAAAAAATCGCTCACCCATACGCCAATAACAAAGCTAAAGCCGCCTTCCTTACCATTGTTAATGCTTTGTTTGATTATTGTAAAGATTACAGGCCCCACAGAAATTACCAGTAGAAGGCCCATCGCAAGACCTTTGAGTATTGCTTCAAGAACTTCTACCATTTACATCAGGAGTATTTAGTGTTTAGAAAATAGGGGACCTATAAAACTACAAGTTGAACGGCGTCGCTGCGTTGTTATGGTTAATTAAATCAATAAATTAAACCATTTCACCGTTCAAAAACTTTTGCCAGTCTTCCAACATTTTTCCCTTTAAAACCCTGGGAAATTTGTGCTGACCGCCCACTTTGCCTTTGGCTTTCATAAAATTCATGAAAGTTTTTTCGCTGAGTACGTCCACAAAAACTTCTTTAAGAGCATGTTTTCTTTCCACCTCATAATCATCATTTAGCTCTTTAAGTTTTTCATCTATCATTATTTTTAACTTTTCAGAATTCACCTTATCATCGGTAGCTATAAACCAGTGATGCGCAAAAAAATTGCCATAAGGAACCCCCGCAACTGTAAATTCACCAATGGATATATTTAGTTGCTCACTTACCAATTTAATTGCTTTATTCATGTTGTCAACGCTCAGGTGTTCACCTACCAGGCTTAAAAAATGCTTTGTACGGCCAGTGATGATAATTTCATTTTTATCAATATCAACAAACTTAACCGTATCGCCAATAAGATAACGCCAGGTACCGGCATTGGTACTTATAAGGATCGCATAATTTTTATTTTCTTCCACCTCGTGGATCATCAGGGTTTCCGGGTTTTCGACCATATTTCCTTCACTGTCAAAATTTTTATAATCAAAAGGAACGAATTCAAAGAAAATATTATTATTAAGCGCAAGTCGCATTCCCTTGGCATCCTGCCTGTTCTGATACGCAAGAAATCCTTCGCTGGCAAGATACGTTTCTATGAAGGTAATGGGCTTACCCAGTAGTTTATTAAACCCCTTTTTATAAGGCTCGAGCGCTACCCCACCATGCACGTAAAACGCAAGGTTGGGCCATATCTCGTGTATATTTTTCAGGTTATACCGCTCTATCACTTTTTCCATGCAAAGCTGCACCCATGCCGGAACCCCTACAAGAAATGCGATATCCCATTCAGGAGCTTTCTCCACAATTTCATCCAGTTTTTTTGACCAGTCTGTTTCCTTGGCAATTTTTCTCCCGGGTTTATACATACCCTGGAACCAGAAGGGAATATTTTTTGCCTGTATGCCGCTAAGATCCCCGGCATAATATGTTGCTGATTTTTGTAAATGAGTGCTGCCACCAAGCATAAGCCAGCCTTTGCCAACAGATGATTTTGGTACATTACTATAACTGGCAAGGCTTATCAGCTGTCGGATACTGGTAAGGGTATTGGCTCTTATAAGCTCTTTTGTAATCGGGATATATTTACTGGAAGCGTCACTTGTGCCGCTGCTTAGAGCGAAAAACTTAATAGTTCCAGGCCAGCATACATCAGGTTTTCCGTCCATGGCCCGATACCACCATTCATTGAAAATTTTACTATAGTTATATGTAGGTACAATCTGTTGAAAAGCTTTGCCCGGATGTCTGCTTAAAAGAATCTCATCAAACAGATATTTTTGGCCAAATTCTGTAAAGCGGGCCTTTCTCATTAATTTAATTAACACCTTCAATTGCTGTCTCTTAGCAGAACTTACAGAAAAGTTTAATGCCCGGGAAAGAGATTTAGGTAATTTGAGATCTATTAATGCCATTCAATTGGAAAGTTGAGAATAGTAACAAATTTAGTGAATAGTAGATGCAGATGTAACATTAATTTACAAATGATTTGAAGCGTAAAGACAATTAACTTATATATTGGAATATAGCCGCCTGATAACTGTAAACTACCGTTTGCTAAATGAACGTGTTTTTTTAGAAAAAATAATGAAACTTAGCTCTCAGAAAGAATTTCAGGTGAAAATAATTTACAGGTTCGTGAAAGTTAAAGGGCTATAATAACGAATTTCTTTGTATATAAAAAGTGTGTGTAGTTTTTAATCAGGAGGCTCCCGGCTGGTTTTCGTCGGGAGTTTTTTTATTTCAGCCCTTGTATAGCTGGTATTTTTAGATCTTTTAGTTTCTTTATGCTTTTTATTTCCTTTCATGTTCCCGGGTTATTTGTAGCAGGTACGCTCCACTTTACCTTTTTCACACGTCTGATCTCTAATTAATTTAAGTTGGTAAAAAATTTACACTAATTTTACCACAAATACGGTTATTCAATCTTTTATATGAAGTTACCGGTTTTTCTTTCGCGGCATGCCCTGCTGACTAAAAAATAAAATTAGAATTTTTACATGTACAATCACATCTGGAAAAAATATTTGCCCATTATCAAAATATTAATGAAAAAGGCATCCGCGGAAGACCAGGTTTTAGACCTGAATAGGGTAGATTTTGAGAGGGCGGGCACCGGGCGAAAAGCAGGCTACAAATTTATTATTGAATTTACTGATGGAAAAGTGGGAAATGTTATTAGTGGCTCTACCCTGGCGATGCATCTTGCCTCCGTAATACTGGAAGATGAAAATGCTAAACAGATTCTCAGGGAAAATAATTACGAAGTAAGTCTCAATACCAAGTTTCAGTTATCTATTAAAAATACTACTATTGCTCCGGTGAGCCAGCCTGTGCCTAAGAAAAAGGGTAAAGAGGCTGTTAAAGAAGCCAAAGAGGAGGGTGATAATTAAACCGGTTGCTCCTGGCATTACTTTGCAAAATTTCTTTTATTTATTTGACATTCCTGCTTAAACACTTCAGTTATTCTTTGTAGGAGAACAAAATGCTTAAAAAATAGTTTATTTATAGACAAAACCAAAAAAATAAATTTGTGTCGAAGAAGTATTATCAGAAAAGAAAGGAATCATCTGGTGAAAAGAAGGGGTCAGTTAGCGAAGCGGGATATAATGAAGAAAATGAAATAACATCCAGGCAATTCCCAAAAAAAAATCCTGCTCCTTCCAAAGTCAAAGATGACCCTTCAGTGGATTCAATTGCAAAGCAAGGTGACATTCCTGCCAAAAAGAAATAATAACAATGTGAACCATCTTTTTCTCCGGTTTTCTCATTTTTTATAAACATACATTACGGATGACCTGCGAGTTAGAATCAGGTGAATACAAGCTGTTTTCAGAAAAGACCCCCCAAACAAGTAAAGATGAACTTTTATAATACAAAAAATTGCCGCTAATAAACACTGACAGGAAATTTAATATTTTTAAAAATCAATATTACCGCATAGTTACAGCGCCGGCAGCAAAAGTATCACCCTGGCTCATATCGCCGGTTTCGTATCCTTTTTTGAACCAATACATTCTTTGCGCCGATGTTCCGTGCGTAAAAGCATCCGGCGTTACAGTGCCTTGCGATTCCCGCTGAAGCCGATCATCGCCTATTGCGTTGGCGGCGGTTAGTGCTTCCGAAATATCCGTGGGATTAATAACGTTTTTCATTTGCTGGTCATAATGCGCCCACATGCCTGCATAAAAATCTGCCTGCAACTCAAGTTTTACAGAATATGTATTATACTCTGTTTCACTTACCTGTTGCCTGATTCGTTGTAATTTATCTGTTGTTCCGAGCAGGTACTGAATATGATGACCCACTTCGTGCGCCACCACATATGCCATTGCAAATTCTCCCGACGCATTAAACCGCTGATTCAGCTCCTGCGCAAAGGAAAGATCTATATATACATCCTGATCCACCGGGCAATAAAAGGGTCCGGTGGATGCGCTGGCATCTCCACACCCTGAAGCAGTGACATCGCGAAAAAGTACTAATGTTGGTTTCGTATAGGTTTTGCCCATATCACTAAAAATTTTGGTCCAAACATCTTCTGTATCGGCTAATACCACTTTTACAAAATTAGCTTCCTTATCATCCGCAGCTTTTTGTTCTGCATTCATCTCCTGCTGTTGTGGTTGCTGTCGTAAATCCTGTTGCAGTTGATTTACATCGCCGCCACCTAACAGGAATTTTGCCAGTATGAATATTACACCGATAATTCCTCCCCCCACAGCTACGTGTCCTCCTGTAATACCACGTCGGTCATCTACATTGTTACTTTCTCTTCTGCCTTGCCATTGCATAATTATAATTTTGAATATTAAAAATAGTATTCAATTATTTAACGGAAAAATTTGAATTTCTTATTTACCGGGAATTTTTTTTTGAAAGCATTACACCGCAACCTTTATAAAGAACCCCCCTGAAATTTACATTTACTTTATACCTGTATAAATAATCACTCATACCATCGCTGCAAAATTGTGGAAGTATGGTAATGGTCCATTTGTTAGTATCAGTTTTAAGCTTGTAAAACGTGCTGTCTTCATTCCTTACCGGTTTTTCTGCAGGAACGATCATTGGCTTCTTCCAGTCTGCCAACTTAAATAAAATGAATTTTTCATTATCAATTTCCAGATTCCAGAAAGGCTCATTACCTAGCCCGGCAAAATCAATACCTTCTGAACGTTTTTTATCCCAACCAGGATTATCTGAAGCAAGTTTTCTTTTAGTAAGCACGTATCTTAATGGATTGGTGACGGTAACTCCTTGTATATTATTTGCAAAAAGTGAATCCTTTTTTTTAACTAAAACCATTGCAGGTTTATTGTTTTGATACAATTCGATCTTTCCATCTTTCCTTTTCCAATCCCCTTCACTGGACTTGGGCGTTTCATTTTTACCCCAAAGCATTTGTTCCTCCTTATAGGTTTTATCATCAGTAAAAACAATAGTTTGCTGAATGCCGTCACATCCATCACAGGGAAACATTCCCTGGTATGCGCCGGAAGGTAAACTATCAGCAAATGTTGCAGCCATAGTAGAATCTTTTACAAAAATTATAGTATCCTGCACCCGGGTGGTGTCTGTAACAAAAACTGTTTTTTCGTTAGTACTGCCCTCATTACAAGAGGAGAATAATAGGGCAATGATGATACAGTAGGAGATGGATTTCATTAAGCAAAATTTCCATGAAAATAAAATAAAAAACTCAACATGTAATGAATTTAATATTGCCGGAATTTAGTACTGACTGGGATGAAGATTTGTTGTCTATTTGTTTAGGTTTAAAGTGCATGGGAAAACGATATTTTATATTATGGAATTTCACTTCCTGCTATCGGATTCAATGTTTAATTTTGGTTTGTTAGTTCCTTTTTACCAAAGAAATCTACGGGTAATGAACTAATATATTTAACAATACTTGCTAAATATATTAGTGTTAATAACTTATAATATATATCTTTGCGCAACGAATAACTTTACAGAAATTAATAAAAGTTCAATTTATTGTTATGGCAAATGCAGAAAAAAATACGGATAAAAATGCCGAGAAATTAAAAGCCCTGAGGCTAACCATTGATAAAATAGACAAAGACTTTGGCAAGGGAAGTGTGATGATGATGAACGAACGGTCACAGGAGCCACAGGCCGTAATTTCTACGGGTTCTATTGGCCTTGATGTTGCCCTGGGAATCGGCGGTCTGCCGAAAGGAAGGGTTGTTGAAATTTACGGACCTGAATCTTCCGGGAAAACAACACTGGCCATCCATGTAATTGCAGAAGCACAGAAAAAAGGCGGCATGTGCGCTATTATTGATGCCGAACATGCATTTGACAGCGCATACGCAAAAAGACTTGGTGTAGATGTTGATAATCTTCTAATAAGCCAACCCGATTATGGAGAACAGGGTCTCGAGATAGCAGACAGGCTGATCCTCTCCGGTGCATTGGATGTAGTGGTGATAGATTCTGTTGCCGCGCTCGTACCCAAGAGTGAACTTGAAGGTGAAATGGGTGATAGTAAAATGGGCATGCAGGCAAGACTGATGAGCCAGGCTTTAAGAAAACTTACGGCTAC
The DNA here is from genome assembly GCA_039933035.1 of Ginsengibacter sp. GTDB lineage: Bacteria > Bacteroidota > Bacteroidia > Chitinophagales > Chitinophagaceae > Ginsengibacter. The sequence goes on from JBDTOV010000002.1 coordinate 74,066, forward strand.
AATAAGCAAAACAAATTGCTGTTGCATTTTTATCAACCAGTTAAGAGATAAAATCGGTGTAATGTTTGGAAACCCCGAAACTACTACCGGTGGCAATGCCCTAAAATTTTATGCGTCTGTGCGGCTTGATATCAGGCGTATGGCACAAATAAAAGATGGCGATGAATCCATTGGGAACCGGGTTAAAGTAAAAGTCGTAAAAAATAAAGTAGCGCCTCCTTTCCGCATTGCGGAATTCGATATCATCTTTGGCAGTGGCATTTCTAAAACCGGTGAAATTATTGACATGGGCGTTGAGATGGGCGTTATTCAGAAAAGCGGCAGTTGGTTCAGCTATGAAACCACGAAACTTGGCCAGGGCCGCGATGCTGTGAAACAACTTCTTACAGACAATCCCGAGCTTGCCAATGAACTGGAAGGAAAAATACGGGCAAAGATTGCTGAATTGAACGCTGCATAATTTTGAAAATAATTTTTGAACAAAAGCCATCTGTAAAAGGGTGGTTTTTTCGTTTTAAGGCAATTAGATTATCGGAACAATATTTTGATGGTAACCAGGCAACCATTTTTTATAAATACGCATTTATACCTTTGTAAAGCAAAATAACATTGTAGATTTTTTACATGGAAACATTAGAACTGATTAAGGAGGCTAAACACGGAAGTGCTGCTGCGCAGAAATACCTGTTTGATCAGTGGGCAGAAAAAATGAATATGGTGTGTCGCCGCTATGTAAAGAACCAGGAAGATGCTGAGGAATTGTTGCTCAATGGATTTTATAAGTTCTTTAAAAAAATTGGTGGCTTTAATTACAAGGGTGATGCTGCATTATACATGTGGTTAAAAAAGATCATGATAAACGAATGCCTGATGTTTTTGCGAAAGAAAAATGTATTTACCATCGTGACGGAAGCTTCTGTAGAGGAAATTTCATTGCAGGAAGATGCGCTGGGTAAATTATCTGCAGAGGAAATCTTTAATTTAATTGTTCAGTTGCCAGTTGGTTACCGTACTGTTTTTAATCTCTATGTATTGGAGGGAATGACGCACAGTGAAATTGCGAAGCAACTGGGTATTGCAGAAGGAACATCAAAGTCGCAATTCAGTAAAGCAAAAATATTACTGCAAAAAATGATAATAAAAAACGACATAGAACATGATAAACGAAAATCCCAATAATGATTTTCACTGGAAAAGCGAATTGGATGAATTAGAGTGTTTGGCCGGGGAAACTTTCAAAAAAGAAGCAGCATGGAGAAAGTTATATCTGCGCATGCAGAAGAAGCCACGCAATAACAAATCTTTATGGTATTGGGCTGCTGCTGCCAGTTTAATAATTGCTTTATCTATACCTTGGTTTATCTCAAAGAAAAATACGAATACACTGGCAAAAGTAAATCCGAAACAACAACAAGTTCAATCGCCGGTTTTTGATTTTCTTCCTGCAAAAAATAATGACTCAATTGCGGATATTTCTTCAACACCGCTTCAAAAGAAAACACGGGTAAGTTCTATTGAAAACCACAAAAAATTACTTACATCGTTGGTTGATAGATTAACAACCGTTGAAAATATTGCAATCCAATCCAATAAAGAAATTACAGAACCTACAATAATTAACAGTGGCCTGGCACCTGTAGATACCCAACGAATTATTGCTGCCGTATTGCCCGCGAACAAAAAATTACGTGTTGTTTATATCAATGAATTAGGTGAACCTGGGGAGCAAACCGTCATGGTACGTAAAACGGAGACGCATTCTTTTCAATTAAAACTTGCCAACCAGGAAGTATTTGAAACGCCCGCGGCGGCTTCCAAAACAATAGGGTTCACTATTTTTAAAACGAAAACGTCCACAAACTAAAATATAATGAAAAAAGTAATTATTGCGTTGACGCTTTTAATAGGCGTCCTGCCGGATCTTTGCGCGCAATCTGAAAGTAAAGCAGACAGGGCATTTGAAATTCCCGGAGATATTATTATCAATAGGAGATTTTATGTAAATCTCGAAAAAGGAAACAACCTCGAGATAGAACTCACCGACATAACAGATCTTGAACGCATTGCTAATATTGATTCATTACTGAAAATATTTATAGCGGATATCACACCTTTGAAAGATTCACTTACCGATCCACTTACTTCAAAACGCATAGATTATGTCACTGATCCGCAGGGCAGAAAGAAAATAAGGCTTCAGCAGTTTCAACCCAAAGGCAACAATTACCTGCTGAATAATGGTGAACCCGCCGCACTAAAAATAAACCAGGATACTATTAATATTATCGGCAATATTACCGACGCGCCAAAACCATCTCAAAAAATTAGCCGCACAAATCAGCGTTATTATCATCTTCTTTTTTATCTAAATAACATCCATGAACTGGCGGATTATATGCGGGGAATATTAGCAGAAAAAATAGTAATTATTCAAAATAATGTAAATACAAAATGGCCACTGATATTAGGAGGGAGTTCACACTACCTTGCTAAAGACAAAACTATTTCCGCAGATAAACCAAAGGGCTTTACGCAAGCCGGCACAGGCGATATGGTGGAAGGATACATAACTGTAAATGTTCAGAATTATAAAAATTATTTTGTACCTTCTTTTAGCCTGGGTGCTAAACTCATTTTGACCAATCGTGACCGAACTTTTAAATGGGAACCCGGATTATTTTGGGAACCACATTTTTTATTTGCAAGAGATTCCTCGGGTAAAACGCATACGTATAGAAATGATTTTCTTACACTCACTTATGGCCAGGGCGGCACAACCGACCACGATCCAAGAAAAGCTTTTGCATTCAGCGCTGTATTTTCAGTGGGCTATCTTATTAACAGGAATGGGAGTTATTTTGAAAAAAATACTTTTAGACTTGGCGCAGGTAAATTACAGTTATTAAAAACAACTATTGAACCCTCTCTTTATTTCAATAATTTTTTTAAAGGGGTAACACCGGGAATAAGAATCAGCCAGGCATTTTGATTTTGGCAATTCAACTACCAAAAGATATTTTAACTAATTACGTTGACACGTATGCACTCTCTACCAATCCTGGGAGAACCATTCAAATTAAATGGGAAGATGATCATTTGGCTGCCAAAATATCCAAATTGGAAAGTGAGGAATTGATATTACCAAACTCTTACGGAATTCATTTTTAAATATATTACCGATGCTAAGGGAGCGTTCGTAAAAGAGAATGGAAAAGTGGCCAAATTTGTCGTTCATCAAAATGGACTATTTGAACCGAATAAAATCGAATGTTGAAAACCTATGGTAATCATTTTAGAATTGACTCTGTCACACATTCGATATGACGCATGTGAAGAAACATATTTATGGACTGTATTTTTTAGTTAGACAACTTAAATTTACGCCAATATATAATTTGTACTTCTGCCGCCCTGGGGTTCTTTATCTAATATTTTTTTATTTAGCAAATCATTGATATCTCTTATCGCCCGTATCCGGGGAGCATTTCGCGATCGTCGCCCATTTGGATGAAGTGAGCTTTCCATCAAAGCTATCTAATAATTTATTGAGCATCATTTTTTGGCGTTCATTTAGAGAAGTGGAAGCATGCTTTTCCCAAAACATTACCTTTTTCATCACAGCCCAAGCGTTTCATCGGTGGACGATATGGCCCTGTCAAGACAACCAAGAAACCATGCTAACCACGCTGTAATATCTATCGTATTTTTTTGCGTTTTTTCATGTATGTCGTAATAATCATTCCGCTCCTTTCTTACTTGCGCCGACATGCTGTAAAACCGCTGCCTGCTGGCATCGGCACGTGCAAGCTGCATATCAGAAATTGCCCGGGCGATGCGCCCATTTCCATCATCAAAAGGGTGAAGGGTAACAAACCACAAATGTGCAATGGCAGCTTTTATAACGGGATCAATTTTTTTCTTGGAATTAAACCAATTGAGAAAAGCTTTCATTTCGTCATCAAGAATTTCGGAAACCGGAGCCTGGTAATGAACCTTCTCTTTGCCTATAGCTCCTGATACAACCTGCATCGGGCTGTCCCTGGAATGGTTTCTCCATGATCCAGTTGCTATTTTATGCATCCCGCTACGTCCTGTCGGAAACAAGGAGGCATGCCAATTAAGCAAACGATTCCTGGTAAGAGGGACGCTGAAATTTTATGTTGCATCGAGCATCATTTCTACAACACCATCCACATTTCTGTCTGAAGGGATCAATCCGGCAAGGTCCATTCCGAGACGCCGAGCTATAGATGAACGAACCTGGTCCGGGTTAAGAATTTCACCTTCAATTTCACTGGATTTTAAAACATCCAAAGTAAGAGTTTCAAGAGTAGCCTCAGCCCGTAAGTGAAAACCGAGCCCTTCCATACGGCCAAGTAATCTTCCCCGGCGATGACTAACTTCGGTCAGAAGCTTCGCCAGCTTTTCCTTGTCCCATTTAATACCAGGCCATTCTTCTAATTGATAAATGTATTTCATTTACCGCAAATTTTGCGGTGAATATACTATCTATTCACCGCAAAATGTAGGGATTTCAGGCAGCTATTGCGACGATTAGCGCGGTATTCATCGCATGAAAGAATTTGCCTTAAAAATACTATTTTCTTATTTCAACCTCAATTCTGCCACACATTCGATATGATGCGTATGAGGAAACATATCAACGGGTTGTAATCTTTCCACAGAATATATGTCACTTAATAATTGGAGGTCTCTCGCCTGAGTAGCAACATTGCAACTAACATATACAATTTTTGGTGAACGGATTTCTATGAGCTTACTGATAAGTTTTGCGTGTAGTCCTGCCCGTGGCGGATCAACAATCACTACGTCAGGCCGGCCATGTTTATTAAAAAATTCATCATTACATATTTCAATTACATCCCCGTAAAAGAAAGACGCATGAGTAATATCATTAAGTTCGGCATTTTCTTTCGCATCTTTTATGGCATCTTCAACTACATCTACGCCGATAATCTTTTTTGCTTTTTTGCTTAAAAAAATTCCTATGCTTCCTGTGCCACAATACAAATCATAAACAATTTCATTTCCATTTAATGCCGCGAAATCTTTTACAACATGGTATAGGTTTTCAGCCTGCCTGGTATTAGTTTGAAAAAAAGATTTTGGAGAAATTTTAAAATTAAATTCCTGCAACCTTTCAATTATATATCCTTTTCCGGCCACCAGGTTTGTTTCAACGTCATAGATGGTATCATTCCATTTCGAATTTATTGTGTACAACAAAGTTGTGATGGCAGGCACTCTTTCCAGTAGATGTTGGCAGATCTTTTCTCTTCCCGGTTTATCATCGTAACCAAATACGATGTTAACCATGAGTTCACCTGTGGTGCATTTTCTTATAATAACATTTCTCAGCCAGCCTTGATGTTCTTTGATATCGTAATAGCTGTAATTATTTGCCAGCGAAAAATCACGCAACGTATTGCGAATGGCATTGTTTACCTCATCCATAAGCCAGCATTCAAAGATGTCTATAATCTTATCATACAATTTTGGCACATGATAGCCTAATGCACCACCGGGCCAGGCTTCATTTTGCAGGTCATCCAATTGACCGGGAGTTAAAAATTTTTTATTGCTGAAAGTAAATTCAAGTTTATTCCTGTAATGAATAGTGTTTTCTGAACCAACGATAGGTAACATTACAGTTTCCGGCAGCTTACCAATTCTTTTAAATGCATCAGCAGCCTCCTGTTGTTTATATTCCAGCTGTTTTTTATAAGGAAGCATTTGCCATTTGCAACCGCTACATACTCCAAAATGAATACAAAAAGGAGTAACTCTTTCATTACTGAATTTTTTTATTGTAATTGCTTTTCCCTCGGCCCAGTCCTTTTTATTCCGGGTAATGAAAACATCGGCAACATCACCCGGAACAGCGCCTTCTACAAAAATTACCTTACCTTCTAAACGGCCCAGCGCTTTGCCCTCCGCTGCATAGCCGGTAACGGGAAGATTCTCTACTACAATTTTTTTTTCTTTTCATACCGGGTTAAGTTTATCCTGGAGTATCTGGTAAAGGGTAAAAATACTTCATGCCGATGAGGGATAATTGCGTTTACACGTAAAATGTTAAGTATTTTGCATAAATATTTGTTCTTATTCAATTTGAATATTTTTGTCCCTATTCCGAAATTAATGAACCTATTTTTTAGCATCCCGATTTTTCTTGTTGTATCCTCAACGTCATTTTCACAGGGCTATAAGGTCACTTTGCAGACCCCAAACTATACAAGTGGCATAGCGTACCTTACCTATTACTATGGTAAAAATATCAACATAGAAGATTCCGCTTTTGTCAGCAATAAAGGAGTTGCCGTGTTTCAAAAAAAAGAAAATTTGTTACCGGGTGTGTATTCAATTGTATTTCCGGGTAAAAATAAGTTGTTTGATTTCCTGGTAGATAAAGAACAAATAATTTCTATAAAAGCTGACACCGCGGACCTTATTAATAAAGTAACCGTTTCCGGTTCGGGAGAGAATATTCTCTTTCAGCAGTATCAAAAATATGTTGCTTCAAAAGGAATTAATTTACAAAAAGAGTTGAATGCTTTTAAAGCATCAAAAAATAAAGATGATAGCCTCCTGCATGAAAAGAACTATGGTGAACTGAATAAAGAGTTGAATGATTACAGGGATAAAATCATAAAGGAAAACCCGGAATCTATGCTGGCTACCTTACTTACCAGCATGAAGGAACCGAAGATACTGAATGCGAAGCCTGCAACCCGGGAAGACTCGCTAAATAATTACCAATATTATAAAAAGCATTATTGGGATGGCATCACTTTTATGGATGACCGCATTATACGCACACCGTTTTTTTTACCGAAGGTTGAAAAATTTTTTAGGGAAATCGTCTCCCCTGCACCGGACTCAATTATAAAAGAATCAGATTATTTATTACTGAGAGCGAGGACTGCACCGGAAATGTATAAATTTTTATTGAACTGGCTTACCGATGAATATATCAACCCAAAATATATGGGGCAGGATGCGGTGTTTGTTCACCTCTTTGAAAAATATCATTCGAAGGGTGTTTCTTCCTGGCTGAATGAAAAGCAAATGACTGCCATTTCAAACCGGGCATATATGCTTATGTCGAACCTGATAGGTGAGCAGGCTGCCAATTTAGAAATGGTTGATTCAGCGGGAGTACCACTACCATTGTATGGTATTAATGCACCCTACTTAGTAGTCTGTTTTTGGGATCCTACTTGTAGTCATTGCCGCGAGGAAGTGCCCCGGCTGGATTCCCTGTACCATGCCAAATGGGAGAAGGAAGGCGTAAAAATTTACGGAGTACTCACGGAAACAAAAGAACGGCCCAAATGGAGAGAATTCATACATAAATACAATTTACAAAGCTGGATTCACGTTTACCAGACGGATGAGCAAAAGAAGGAAAATGATGATGCAAAAAAGCCATCCTACAAACAACTCTATGATGTAACCCAAACACCTACCTTGTATTTACTGGATAAGGACAAGCGTATTATCGCAAAAAAATTAACATGGGAACAAATGGACGATATACTCCAAATGAAAATTAATAATAAGCAAGGTTAACGATAATAACAATGCAAAATAAATCTTTTGGATTGCTACTCCTTTTGCAGATGATTTATTGGCCTGTAAAAATTAACGAACCGGTTCCTATAAATAATATTTGATGAAAAATTTTTTTTTGGCTGCTGCCTTCCTCTCTTTGTTTTCTACCACTTACTGCCAGGCTCTTTTCACCTATGGAACCCATGCGGTAAGTAAGGAGGAATTTCTTAGAGCATATGATAAAAACAAAACAACAGCAATTGATAAAAGCCAGGATATGAGGGATTACCTTGACCTTTATATAAAATTTAAATTAAAGGTGCAAGCTGCCAAAGACACGCACCTGGATACGCTATCCTCTTTGCAAGCCGACCTTCAAAATTTTCGAAGCCAGATCGAAGAAAACTATATGAAAGATGATAAAGAGGTAGATATCCTGGTTAACGAAGCGTTTCAGCGAAGCCAGAAAGATATCCACACCCAGCATTTTTATGTTTTAATCAATAATAAAATGCCACCTGCCGATACACTCAAATTATACAAAGCTATCAATGAAGCGTATGAGGAATTGAAGAAAGGTGGAACAGATTATGATGAAATTCTTTCTGAAATAAAGGAGAAAATTGCCCCTATACAGGGAAATGATATGGGGATGGTTACCTTGTTCACGCTGCCTTATGAATATGAAAATATTGCGTACAGCCTAAAGCCTGGGCAGGTGAGCAAACCCTATCGTTCAAAAAACGGGTGGCATATTTTTAAAAATGAAGCAGAAAGACCAGCAGTCGGTAAAATAACAATAGCCCAGATTTTATTTGCTGTGCCAGCAGGTAATATCGGTATGAGTGATCATGCAAAGCGATTATCGGATTCAGTTTACAAGGCATTAAAAGCCGGAGCCGATTTTGGAGAAATGGCTAAGCAATACAGCGATGACAGAACCTCCTTCATGAATAAAGGAATTATGCCGGAATTCGGCGTGGGTAAATATGACGGTAATTTCGAGCGCGTTGCTTTTTCTCTAAAAAATGACAGTGTTATTTCGGAACCTTTTCAAACAGTATTTGGGTACCACATTATAAAACGCATCACACGGTCACCCATACCTGCTAATAAAAATGATGAAGCTTTTATGTACAACTTAAAGCAGGAAGTACTCAGGGACACCCGCATTGAGGTTGAACGGGAAAGATTTTTAAAAGAAGTACTCGCTAAAACCGGGTACAGTAAAAATAAGTCAGTAAATGAAAACGACCTCTGGAAAATAACGGACTCTTTTGCGGTTTCAAATAGAAAAATTACATCAGGCAAGGTAAATGACAAAACGGTATTGTTCTCTTTTAACAATGCAAAAGTAAAAGCAGGCGATTTTATGCAATATGTTAGAAGTATACAAAGCACGTATCCCGAACACGCGGCCCAAACGGACGCACAATTTTTAAAAAATTATGTTGCACTGGCTGCGACAGAAAATTACAAAAAACGGCTACAGTATTTTAGCCCGGACTTTACCTATCAGCTATCGGAGTTTACAGATGGAAACATGCTTTTTGAAATTATGGAAAAAGAAGTATGGTCCAAAGCTTCTGCCGATAGTGCGGGGTTGCTCCAATATTATAATGAACACAAAGCGAATTATAAATGGAACACGAGTGCCGATGCTGTTTTATTTTCATGCGCCAACATTACTGTAGCGAAAAACGCAATCGGGGAAATTAATAAAGGTAAAACCTGGAATGACCTCGTTAGTGAAAATTCGCAGGTTCAGGCAGATTCAAGCCGGTATGAGCTAAGCCAGATCCCGGTAATATCGATGACCAATTTTACTGCTGGCTTAGTTACAGAGCCTGTGGTAAACAGCGGTGACGGCACGGCCGTCTTTGCACAGATTGTTAGGACATATCCTGAAAATCAGCAGCGCAGCTTTACCGATGCACGGGGATTGGTAATTAACGATTATCAGAATTTCCTCGATAAGAAATGGATTGGGGAATTGAAGAAAAAATATCCTGTTACAGTGAATGAAAAAATTTTACAATCAATACTTTGATATAATTCTACACTTTAATTATTGATTTCTTCTTACAAAAGTGAATTCAACACAAAATGATAACAGTGCC
>JBDTOV010000003.1:0-83373 GCA_039933035.1 Ginsengibacter sp.
AGGTATAGGTACCGCTGCTTACGGCTGCCGCATTATTTACACCATCAACCAACACAGTTGCTATTTTATAGCAGCTATTAGGAGTTATGGTAAATGCCTGATTAGCTCCGCTGGTTACACTTACTGCACCCGTTGGAGAAATAGAACCATTGGTACCGGCACTGGCTGTAATGCTATAATTAGTCACACTGGGAACTAAATCACTTTCCCAAACTCCTCTGCCGTAAGTAGCTGCTCTTAGTTTACCAGTTGGATAGTATATTTCTAAATCTTTTACTGCATTATTTGGTAAGGCTGTCATGTAAGGGGCAAAAGAAGACAATGTATTATCTAAATAATAGGCCCCAATATCGGCCCCAATATATATGGCATCATTTGCACTGCCATTAGTATATACGATGGTATTTATGGGCAAATTCGGAAGCCCTGTGGAAACATTCGTCCATGTTGCTCCGCCATTAATTGATTTGTAAACTTTATCCGGGGCACTATAGCCGGAGAATGTTACCCATACTTTGTTTGGATCTGTATTAGAAACCGTAACGCTGGATAATGCCGCATTTGCAACCGGCAATGTACCGGTAATATTTGTAAAAGAAGTGCCGGAGTTTGTTGATTTTGAAACAGCATCTGATTTTACCAGGTATATAATAGTGTTATTACTTGGAGCTACAGCAAAATCTGTTATTGTTCCGGTACCGGGTGGGGTTGCCAAAGCAGACCAATTATCTCCCTGGTTATTAGATACGTATAAAGTAGGTATTCCCCCTACATACAACCTGCTAGAGTTAACAGGATCCTGGTGCCATTTGCTATAAAAATCAAACCCACCCGGTAAGCCCGTTGTGATTGAATTATTTGTTGCACCACCATCATTGGAGCGACTGAAGGCACCACTCACATATTGAATAAATATATTGCTGGCATTTGAATAATCGATAAAGCATTCTCCCCCGTCTCCCCCATTGATATTTGCCCAGCTTGATCCTGTCAGCAGGTTAGTTCCATTATCCTGTTCTCCAGCAACTATTGAAGTAGCTATATTGGGGGATAACCCAAAACCCACCACTTGGGCTATAGATAAATTATGACTGATATCTGTCCAGTTGCTTGCATTATCAGTTGAAATAAAAATACCACCATCATTACATGAAAACAAAGTAGTGCTGCTGCCCGGTAAATAATCTATTTCGTGTATATCGGCATGTACCTGGCCGGCTGCCCAATATGATTTATTTGTCCAAGTGGTGCCACCATCTGCAGATTGCCAATGGTTTACGCCCCCGGTAGTTACTGCATTTGCGTTAGTCGGGGACACTGCTATAGACAAGTCATAAAAGCCCTGTCCTGCAGTAACATCTGAACCGTCTGTCTCGTAACCCAATAAATTCGGACTAGTTGAGCGAAGAGAAAATGTTGTGCCGTTGTCTGTTGAACGGTACATACCAAGAAAAGACTGGTCAGATGATTTAGCTACCAGGGCATATACATAAGCAGCATTACCCGGAGTAACGCCTAAGGCTATGCGTTGCACATTTGAAGAAGGCAGCCCTGTTGTAATCTGTGTCCAGTTAACTCCGTTATCGGTTGATTTAAATACTTGATCTCCTGACGCATAAACAGTGTTTGGATCAGATGGGTTGAATTCCATGTCTTTCAGGGCGGGGTTTCCACCCGGAAAGTTTCCTTGAGTAGAGCTTGACCAACCATTCGTAGTTCTGAATGTACCCCCATCGGTGGAGAGAATCATGTTAAGCGGGTTAGATGGGTTCATCAATAAGCGGGAAGCACTATAATTATCTAATGCGGTAAAGATTAATCCCGTTGTATTCCAGGTAGTCCCGCCATCAGTTGATTTTAAGACACCTATCGATCTTCTGTTGCCTTCCAAATCACCGGTAGCCAAATACATATTTTGCGTATTTGTAGGATCAATCACTAAATCAGAACAACCGATTACTGTCAAAAAATCAGTATTGGTAGTCCAGGATGCACCACTATTTGTTGATTTCCATAAGCCACCATCGGGTGCTCCTACCCACATTGTGTTTGAATTGTTTGGATCAAATCTTATAAAATTTATCCTGCCTGCCCCGGTTCTGCTATAGGGAGAAGGCCCGGAGGGTGAACCTATTGGGCCAAGTGAAGTCCAGTTACCGCTGCTTGTAATGGAAGCCGGGCTATTGGGCGTAACATTAGAGCTATTATTAGGGTTGGTATCAGGCGAAGTAGTGATTTTGGGAACAGGTTTTACGTAAGTCCTTTGCCATTGCAGGAAATTACTATAGTTCGTGGAAGGTAAAGCCATATTTCCTGAGGGATACACCCTTGGTGCCATATAGCTCTCCCATCTTTTAAATATTTGAAAACCCCCATCGGCTTCATCTTCTTCACCTTTTGATGCGGATTTCTTTTTAGCATTTTCTCTTATCCTTTCTTTGAAATGATTTTTAAAATCGCTTCTAACCTGGTAGAAGTTGGCTTTACGGTTGTTGCCCATCTTAGACCATTTTACCTGGCTAGATCCACAAAGAGAACCAAAAAGCAATAGAAAAGTAAAGAGATATTTACTAATCGAAAAAAAGGCTTTGGGGTTTAGTAGTTGTTTTCTCATGTCGAAAGTTTTGAAGATTTTGTTATTAATGTTTTTAACTATTGGGGGGTGTATATCGGGTTACTGTATTTTTATTTAACCATATTGAGGTGTCATAATACTGATAGAATTGGGGTTGAAAAACGACATACTTACCTTTGATCGCAAACAGATAACAACATTACCAATCATTATATTATCAGCATAATTTCAGGGGGGTACAAATCGGGGGACAATTTGAAATTCGCACAATAAAGACAAAACAGGGCCTATATTCGCCACCTAAACCATTGTAATCTGTATGAATTTTTTTCACCGAATGCTTGTAATTGCATTTATACTAAAAAGTTTTTCGAGCCACGCACAGCAAAATTTTAAAAAGGAATTAAGAGAAGCCAACCCCGTGAAATCAAATTCCATCCTTTCAATTGAGAAAGTCATTACCAAACATGAAGAATATCTGGCAAAAGCGATAGGTGAGAAAAATGTAACCCGACATTTTTATGGCCTTTTATACCTTTTTCTTGATCATTATAAGATGCATGATTACGTGGGAGTATCAAAGTATTTATTCCAGGCTGAAAATCTTTCTAAACAAACAGGAAATCCAAACTGGCAGGCGGCCATACTTTTAAGAAAAGCATTGATGGCTGATAACATTAATAATGACAGTAAAGAGGCTTTGAAACATTATGAAATGGCATTAAAATTTTGTACAGATGCCAGGGACAGTCTTTGTATGGGTGAAACACTGGAACAGATTAGTGCTATGTATGGACAATTAGAAGAATATGAACACGCCAATAATTATTACAAACTTGCTTTGCCCATTCTGGAAAAATTTGCAGACAGGCAAGAGATGGCGCTTACTTACAATAATTACAGCAATCTTCTTTGTTACCAGAAAAAATATTCTGAGGCCAGGCAGTATGTTGATAGTGCCATTTCACTTGCCCGGCTTAATAAGGATCCCTATAAAGAAATGATGTACTTGAATAATAAAGGCTCTCTTTTGTCAGATATGGGGCAATATGGCCAGGCAATTGATATTTATAAAAATTGCGTGTTGGTCAATAAACGAAATGATTGGCTGGACCGGCTTGTCAAAAATTACCTGGGCATATCAGAGGCTTATAAGAAAAAAGGGGAATATGATTCTGCTTATAATTATTTATATGACTTTTATTGGCTTAAGGATAGTATAGCCGGGAGAGACGTTAAGCTGACGATTGCAGACCTTGAAACAAAAAATAAAATCCAGCAAAAGGAATTTGATTTAAAAAATAAGCAACATGACCTTGATCAGGCAAGAAGCTATTTAAGAGAATGGATTTGGGCCGCAGTTACAGGCGTGATCCTGCTAATTGCCATTGTGGGGATATGGATTATTCAAAACAGGCAGGCCAAACTTGAAAATATAAAAGATAAGAAGAACCTGGCTGACCTGACCAGGTTATTGTTGAATAAGAATACAAGGCTTATTCAACTTGAGGAACAACTTTCGCAAAACAATGAAAAAAAATCTGTCCACGAAACTGTTGATTTTGAAATGAATCTTTACAACCAAAGCATATTAACCCACGAGGATTGGGCATCTTTCAAAATATATTTTGAAAATGTGTATCCTGGTTACATCAATAGGTTACGAATAACTCATCCCGATTTAACTGAAGCAGGAGAACGTCTTTTTCTTTTCATAAAACTTAGCCTTACTAATAAAGAAGCCGCAGCAATTCTTGGCATATCAACAGAAACAATCAAAAAAACGAGAACAAGATTACGAAAGCGCCTTAATTTATCGGAAGAAATGAATCTAGATGAATATGTAAAAAAATTTTAGCATAATTATGGCAAGTATATTTTACTAATTTGATTTATAACGATTTTTAGATTTTAATATTCGAATTTTTATTGGGCTACCATTGTAATAAAAACGGTTCATCTTTTCAATGCGCTATTCCAAGTTTTAAAAAAATTTTATCTTCCGGGATTTCCATTATTTCACCCGGCTGCAGGTTGCCGAGTTCAAGATCTTCTATAGAAACGCGGATGAGCCTGATACAACGGTGTCTCAATGCACCAACCATTTTTCTTACCTGGTGATATTTACCTTCAGTAAGTGTAATGTAAACCCAGGCCGTTGCCTGATTTTCGTTTAATCGTAAACCGTTAGAAAATAAATCATCCGGCTTTTCAGCAGGAGATACCTCGCATGGTAAAGACTGGTAAAATTTTCCACCTTTTATTTTAAATGAAATTCCTGCCCGCATACGCTCCAGGCTTTCTTCAGTAAGAGAAGAATTGACCTGCACTAGGTATTTTCTTTTATGCGGTACAGCACCTTCAAAGAGCAGCCGGGTCAGTTGTTTATTGGTGCTGAGGATTAACAATCCCTCTGAAAGGCTATCGAGTCGTCCTATGGCGTGTGTTCCTTTGGGGAAATGATAATTGATATCTCCCAGTAATCGAACGGCATCGTTACTTACAAATTGCGAAACCATGTTATAGGGTTTGTTAATAATGAAATAGCGGTGGGCAGTAGGGCTCATATCCTTTCACCGTTATATTTCGAAGTAATTACAGGTTCGCCTGGTTTCTCAATTTCATTTTTACCTTTCGATCCCATTAAACCGATCATCATCACCAGCGCCGTTAATATAATTACCTGTATAACGAGTGAAGTATTTACTATTGGAATCGTTTGAGAGGTATCAATGGCTAAAAAGAGAAGGATAGTAATGAGGCCCCTGGGCGCAATAAATAATAACGGCGACAAGGGAAGTTTCAAAAGTTTCAGCAGTATACCACGAAAAATAAATATGGCAGCCGTAATCGCTATGGCCCATACAATTGTTTGAGGATTCAGTATTTCCGATTTTTTCATCAGATATCCAAACAGCAGAAAGAATAACGCCCGTATTATAAAAGTAACTTCGATTATTAACTCCTTGAATTTTCCAACTTCTTTATCTAATTCTCTCGGCCTCAGTATTTGTATCCATTTAAATTGTTTTAGTTCATCAAGGTTGCCTAAAAAAAGCCCAAAAAGCAGAATGAAAATAAGGGCAGGTAAATGATAAATCTCTGAAATGGCATAAATTAATATAACCAGCAAAATAATAGGCACAAACTTTATAGGATGTTCAATTTTGCTGAGCAGATATGAAAGCCCAAGTGTAGCAATAAACGATATTAACGCAATAATTAATAGTTCCAGCGTAAACATTCCCGCTGACTGAAAATTAATAACACTGTTGCGCGCAATAAAATTAAAAAATAAAACCCCCAGGATGTCCGAAAGACTGCTTTCATAAATTATAAATTCCCTGTTGGTAGTAGCTAGATTTTTTACACTGGAAATTGCCACAGCGCTGCTGATGACACAAAAAGGAATGGCATTGGTCAGGCTCACTTTGAAAGTTGCGTTTCCATCGAAATAGTGAAACAGGAAGGCCAGCAAAAACGACAGCGCGATCATAGGAAGTAATGCTACAAAAAATGATAGGGTGATCACTCTTTTTTTTGATTTATCAAAGCCAAGTTCCAGCGATCCCTCGAGTACAATTAATATGAGCCCAATAGTACCAAGAAATGGTAAAAATCTCGTCAGATCGGGAATGTCAGTCTCCGTCAGTTGAGAAACCTGCCGTACCAGCCACCCAAGTATTAACAACAAAAGAACTGACGGTATTTTGGTAAGCGAAGAAGTGAGATCAAAGACATATGCAATCAGCAATAAACTACATAGCGTAATAAGGATTGTTATCGTCATAATTAATAGTTATAGCCTTGTTTTCAAGCCCATAACAAGCATATTCGTTATTAATAATATTATTTATTTCGGTATTGGTGCCCATGCATGAATCTTAAAGTTATGTTTTTTTCTAAAATAAGAGGAGCCGGATTTGCCCGTATGTAACCGATAAAATTAGGTAAGTTACCGGTTATTTATGTATAAAAAACACCCCCTAAAATAATAAACCGGTGCCGGGGTACAGCATGCCTTTATTTGTCCACCTTTTCTTTTACCTCCCCTGTCTTAGTATTTACTTTGCGTTTATGGGTAACGCCGTTATGCTTGTGTTTAACTTTGTACCCGTTGTTTTTTGTGCTTGCTGAATGTATTGTGCACTTTTTGGGAAACAGTTGAGGTTTTCCTGACCTTATCTTTGTTATCCTGGGCATGGCTTGCCATACTAAGGCTACAGGCGAACATTAGAAAAAATAAAAGTTTTTTCATTGGGTTAATTTGTTTGAATGAAGCGAACCAAAATATTTACAAATCTCATGCCCCGTAAGTTAAATTCAATTCTTTCTCTTTGACATAAAATAATTACGCTCCCGCGGTTAGCAAGCTACAGCCTCTTATGTCGCTAACATCTCTACGACCAAGTACTTCAAAGCTGCCGTTTTTGTATAGCCTGCCCACGTCGTCAGTAGCTATAAACGGGCATGAATACAGGTTGGCAAAGTCTATTATATTTAGTAAACCCGTTGATGGTTTTTTCGTTTCTGGCTTCGCCGTTATACCAAATGGATCGGTTTCCTCTCTCAGGAGCACTTTCATCCAGGGCGGACAATCAAACAATCCTTTCTCTTTTGAATAAGCCTGGGAGAGTAGTTCTGTCATGCCATATTCCGAATGTGTATTTTGTATTCCCAGTTTATCCCGTAAAATTGCATGGATTTCGTCGCGCGTAATTTCTTCCCTTCTCCCTTTCATACCACCCGTTTCCATAACGATCGTATATTGCAGATCCATGGAATATTTTTCGGCAAAATCAAGTAAAGCGAAAGTTACTCCTATCAATAATGACGGTTGCCTTCTTATTTCATTCCGTAGAAGTACCTGGTATAATTTTTCATGATTGTGCAGGTAAAATCCACTGTTAGCATTTCCACTTTGGGTAATGAGATCATCTACCATGGTTACCAGTGATGAATTTTGCCGTTCAAGATAGCCGGGCAATAGTCCCAAAATGCTCCAGTTGCCTGGTTTGCCATAAAATAAATTGAATCCTTTTGTAAAACTTTTCCTGTAAAGTGATAAATATTTCACAAAATGCCTGCTTACATTTTCTCCCGTTGTGCCACTGCTTTCAAAAACTATTTCGGGAACAAATTGTGTTGTGGCAATCCTGCTGTTTTTAAAAAACTGGATGGGTAAATAAGGAATGTCTTCTAAGCGGTGTACCAGGCGGGAGTCAACACCAATTGTATCAACGTATATTTTATATAATTCGTTATGTGCATATTGCAGCTGAAATAATTCAAGGGCTATTTCGTTAAAATTATAATAAGTGGTGGAGAAAATTTTATCTTCCCATTTAGATATTTCTAAAAAGTTATTCAGTTTTTAATATTTAAATTTGATGAATTAAAACACAAAGATGCGTTACACTCTTTTATTTTCCATATTGTTATTGCTTTTCATGTCTTGTAATAAAGATAAATTTTCCTCTACCCCTTCTCTGAAGTTTACATCCGTGAACACAACGCAGCTTCACAATCAGCAGCTCATTCAATTTACCTTATCTTTTACAGATTCCGAAGGTGATATTCTCAATAATGATAGTGCTCTTTATATACAACAAGTTGTTCCTGATTGTTTAGCCAGTAATACTGACTCATATTATCCGCTTCCTGATTTCCCGACAACTAAGAATCAGAAAGGAGATATCATTGTAACGTTCTCATATAATAGTGTTGTTGGATACACAAGTCTCTTAACTCCCCAATGCCAAAAAAATGATACCGCGGTTTTCCGGTTTGCTTTAAGAGACCAGGCAAAGCATGTAAGTGATACGGTTTCGTCTCCACCTATTATACTTTATTACCCATAGTGATCGTTAAAAAAATTGTCGCATTCATTTTATTCAGCAGTATTTTTATTGCTGCATGTGCTGTGGCACTTTGTATCCAGACAAACCTGTTACTACACCTTCCGCTGAATACCGTTAGTTTTTATTGTTTTGTATTTGGTGCCACGCTTGCCCAGTACAATCTTCATTACCTGGTAAAAACAACAGCGGTAAAAAACTCTCAAAGGCTGGCATGGTCGTTAAAAAACAAAACCCTGCATAGAATTTTGTTAGTGACGGGAATTCTTTTGATCCTGTTTAGTTTCTTCAGTTTTCGTTTGCATCATTTTATTATTCTTGGCATCCTGGGTGTTATTGCCTTTTTATATTCATTTCCCCTACTACCCATAGGCAGAAAAAAACGCATAAAGGATTACGGGTTTATGAAAATTATTACCCTCTCTTTATTGTGGACATTGGTTACGGTTTGGTTTCCTGTGGTCAACCTTTCTTTTGAAAAAAATATTTTCGCACTGGTTTTCCTGGAAAGATTTGTGTTCATGTTTGTGCTTTGCCTGGTTTTTGACATACGCGATATTGATATTGACGGGAGGGAAAATATACATACTATCGCCGTTCTCCTCGGTAAAAAAAATTCTTATCTTCTCGCATACTGTTCCCTTCTTGTATTCATTATCTTATCAGCGCTTCAATTCGTTTATTTTGGGGATAAGACTCTGATGATGGCTATGATGCTTTCTGCTTCAATAACTTTCCTTACCGTTGGGTATACGAAAAAATCAAATTCAGATTTCGTTTATCTTGCGGGTATTGACGGTATGATGTTACTGCAGGGAACACTGGTTTATCTTCTCGGTTTAAAGCTTTAAATTGCACGCTCACAAAAAAAAAGTATTTTTAATATTATGGCTACAAGTAAAAAGACGAATGAAGTGATGAATGAAAAATCGCTGGAATTTTTAAAAAGTTATATCAATACTCCTTCTGCTGTTGGGTTTGAAAGTGGCGGACAGAAAGTGTGGCTCAATTATATAAAAAATTATGTAGATACAACATTTACAGATTCCTATGGAACTGCAGTAGGAGTCATCAATCCGGCGAAAGCTTTTAAAGTGGTTATTGAAGCCCATGCAGATGAAATAAGCTGGTTTGTAAATTACATTACGCCGGAAGGATTTATTTATTTGAAAAGAAATGGAGGGGTTGATCACCAAATAGCGCCTTCGCAAAGGGTAATGATACACGGTAAAAAGGGACCTGTAAAGGCCGTTTTTGGCTGGCCCGCAATACACACACGTTCCGGAAATGCCGACAATAAAGAGCAACAGCCTAAAGTAGATAATCTTTTCCTCGACTGCGGCGCGCGAAACAAAAAGGAAGTAGAAGACCTGGGTATTCATGTGGGTTCTGTGGTTACATATGCAGAAGGTTTTGATGAGGTATCGTATGGTAATTTTATCGCGCGGGCATTTGACAACCGCATCGGAGGCTTTATGATTGCAGAAGTTGCGCGCTTGCTAAAGGAAAACAAAAAGGTACTTCCGTTTTCGTTATATATTGTAAATGCAGTGCAGGAAGAAATTGGCCTCCGTGGCGCAGAAATGATTGCACGCAGAATCAAACCGGACATTGCCATCATTACAGATGTAACGCATGATTCTACAACACCTATGATTAATAAATTGATAGAAGGAGATTGTGCATGCGGTAAAGGCCCCGCATTGGTTTTCGGACCGGCTGTACATAACAAGCTTTTAGAGGTTATTGAAAAAACAGCAGAAAAAAATAAGATCCCGTTGCAATTAAGAGTAGTAAGCCGGAGCACCGGAACCGATACGGATTCGTTCGCTTATGCTAACGATGGCTGCCCTTCTGCATTAATCTCCATTCCGTTGCGTTATATGCACACTACGGTGGAAATGTTGCACAGGAGTGATGTTAATAATACTATCAAACTTATTTACGAAAGTGTTTTGGCACTTACACCTAAAACTAATTTGAGTTATTTTTGAGGATAAAATTTTTTAGGATGGAATCAATAAGAGAAATTTTCGTTCCTGCAAATAATAGGCTGGCATTGGCTATTCCTGTTTATTTCATAGAAAAGACAATGAAAGTGCCTGCGTTTGAGATTGCAGAAAAAAGTTTTTCAACAAGCCCTGAATAGATGACTTTTGACACTATTAAGCAGGGCCTTTACTGATTTAAATGTAACAGAAACGAAGCGAATGAACCATAAAAATTGCACCCTGTAAATCTATTCATATAAATGCAAATAAGAAACAACTGGACCAAAGAAGAAATATCAGGCATATACCATACACCCTTGCTGGAACTGATTTATAAAGCGTCTATGGTTCACCGTGAGTATCATGCAACCGGCGAGGTGCAGGTATGTACATTGCTCTCCATTAAAACCGGCGGGTGTCCTGAAGATTGCGCCTACTGCCCGCAGGCGGCGCGGTACAACACAGGTGTAGATGTGCAGGCGCTTATGAAAAAAGAAGACGTATTGGCCTATGCACAAAAAGCAAAAGATGCCGGATCTACTAGATTTTGCATGGGTGCTGCCTGGAGGGAAGTTAGGGACAACCGTGATTTTGACCGGGTGCTTGAAATGGTTCAGGGCGTAAATGAAATGGGCATGGAAGTATGCTGTACTATGGGCATGCTCACAGAAGAACAGGCGAAAAAATTATACGATGCGGGGTTATATGCTTACAATCATAATGTAGATACTTCCGAAGATCATTACACTGATATCATCACGACACGTACTTATACAGATCGTTTGAAAACTTTGGGAAATGTTCGCAAAGCAGGCATTAGTGTTTGTAGCGGCGGTATTATCGGTCTGGGCGAAACACATGAAGACCGCGTCGGGATGTTACATACTTTAGCAACGCTGCCATCTCATCCGGGAAGTGTTCCTATAAATGCATTGGTACGCGTGCCGGGCACTCCATTGCAGGATAATCCTAAAATAGATATTTGGGATATGATCAGAATGATTGCCACCGCAAGATTGATCATGCCTGCCGCAATGGTTCGATTAAGTGCGGGGCGTGCAGAAATGAGCATCTCGGAACAGGCACTTTGTTTTATGGCCGGGGCTAACTCTATTTTCTCGGGCGACAAATTGCTCACTACACCTAACCCTGCATTTGATGAAGACAATGCCATGTTTCAATTACTTGGATTAAAACCAAGAGAAGCATTCAAAGATGAAAAAGTTTTGGTTAATTAATTAGCTGGCTAGCTAATTAGCAAATTAGCTACTTATGATTGATAAAGAGATTCTTTTGCATGCATATCGTTTAATGTGCACCTCGAAATCAATGACGGATATTTACGAAGCCAACCGGCAAATATGTAAATATGTTCATGCTACTTCAAGGGGTCACGAAGCCATTCAACTCGCCACGGCATTTCAATTACTGCCATGCGATTACATTAGTCCCTATTACCGGGATGAAAGTATATTGTTAGGCCTCGGTTTTTCACCATATACTTTAATGTTGCAATTGCTCGCAAAGGCCGATGATATTTTCACGGGCGGCAGGGAATACTATGGGCATCCTAATTATCGGGGAGAGGATAAACCCAATATAATACACCAAAGCAGCGCAACAGGTATGCAGGCTATACCAGCGACAGGCATTGCGCAGGGTTTTCAATATTTAGAAATTATTAATTCCCCTCTTTTCAGGAGAGGACCCGGAGGTGAGCAACCAATTGTAGTGTGCTCATTAGGCGATGCCAGTTTAACAGAGGGAGAAGTCAGTGAAGCCTTCCAGTTTGCTGTTCTAAAAAAACTTCCCATTATTTACCTGGTACAAGATAACGATTGGGGTATAAGTGTACGCGCAGGTGAAGCAAGATCGATGAATGCATGGGAATTTGCGCAAGGCTTTAAAGGAATGCAGTGTACCAGCATTGACGGTAGTGATTTTTTTCAGAGTTATGACGTAATGAAAAATGCAGTGAACCAGGTACGGGAAAATCGCCGGCCCTTTTTAGTGCATGCTAAAGTTCCGTTACTGAATCACCACACCAGCGGAGTGCGGAAAGAATTTTATCGTTCGCAGGAAGATCTTGACCTCCATGCAACTGATGATCCCTTGCCTAAACTGAAAATAAGACTGATGAATATGGGTATTTCAGAAAATGAGCTGCTTGAAATGCAATCCCATGCATCAACTGAAGTGGAAGAACATTTCGTAGCCGCGGTTGCTGCTCCCGAACCACATCCATCAAATATTGAAGAATATATTTTTGCACCGGTAACGGTTACCGGGGAAAAGGGAGATCGCTGTCCTGCCGGCAATGAAAAAGTGATAATGGTTGATGCTGCCATGTTTGCCATCCGTGAAATAATGGAAGAATATCCCGAAGCTGTTTTATATGGGCAAGATGTGGGACGCAGGCTGGGCGGTGTATTTAGGGAAGCAGCCACCCTGGCAGAACAGTTTGGGGATCACCGCGTGTTCAATACCGCCATCCAGGAAGCCTATATTATCGGATCAACTGCCGGCATGTCTGCAACCGGTGTGAAGCCAATTGTAGAAGTCCAGTTTGCGGATTATATCTACCCCGGAATAAACCAATTGGCAACAGAATTGGCAAAGAGTTGTTACCTGACCTGTGGTAAATTCCCGGTACAAACTGTTATCCGTGTTCCGGTAGGAGCCTACGGTGGTGGAGGCCCATACCATAGCGGATGCGTGGAGACGTTATTGCTTTCGATTAAAGGAATTAAAATTGCCTATCCTTCTAATGCGGCCGATATGAAAGGCCTGATGAAAGCCGCTTTTCTTGATCCCAACCCGGTTATTATACTGGAGCACAAAGGACTTTACTGGAGTAAAGTGCCGGGTACGGAAGATGCGAAATCCATTGAACCTTCCCGCGATTATGTATTACCGTTAGGTAAGGCAAATAGTATTCTTAACGCGGATAATAGCAGAATCGCTAATGGGGAAAGTTGTTGCATTATTACTTATGGAATGGGTGTTTACTGGGCGAAAAAGGCGGCAAGAAATTTTGATAACCAAATAGAAATTATTGACCTGAGAACCTTATTTCCGTTAGATGAAGATTTAATTTTTTCAAAAGTGAAAAAGCATGGCAAATGCCTTGTACTTACGGAAGAACAGCAAAATAATTCTTTTGCAGAAGCACTTTCAGGCAGGATTTCAAAAGAATGTTTCCGGTTTTTAGATGCGGCTGTAGAAGTATTAGGTGCGTTAAACGTTCCGGCAATCCCCATGAATATACACCTGGAAAAAGCCGTGTTGCCCAATGCAGAAAAGGTTACGGCACTCCTTAAAAAAGTGCTGGCATATTAAAGTTCATGCAAACTGGAAATAAATAAGAGCAATAGCTGCAACGGCCATCAAAAGAAAAGTAACGACGCCCAGAATGTTTGAGAGAATTCCGTTCGTTTCATTTCCCATGATCTTTTTGTTGTTACAGATATGCAGGATCACTCCCACCATTACAGGGGCAGTTATACCGTAAACAATTGCAGTAAAGAACAGGGCCTGGAAGGGAGTTATACCGGTAAAATTTATAAACAGTCCCACTAATAAGGAAATTATTATAGTGACGTAAAATCCTTTAGCTTCGCTGAACTTTTTATCCAGCCCTTCTTTCCAATCAAAAGTTTCTGAAAGAATATATGATAATGATCCTGCCAGTACAGGAATCGAAAGCAGTCCTGTACCTATAATTCCAACAGCAAATAAAAGATAGGAAAGATTTCCTGCAAGAGGGCGTAAGGCACCGGCAGCCTGCTCCACCGTATCAATCTCATTAATGCCAGCATTAAATAAAACAACACCGGTGGTAAGTATGATAAAAAACATAACTACGTTGCTGAAAAACATCCCTGTAATAACATCTGAACGCATTTTGCGGATTGAAAATTTATCGACAATTATATGAGATCCCAGTTGGGCCTGGTTCTCAGCTTCCATATTTGCCTGCCAAAAGAAAAGATAGGGTGAAATAGTTGTACCTAAGATAGCGACAAGAATTTCGCAAAAATTGCGGTTAAAATGAATAGACGGCAGGAAGGTGGCTTTCAATACAGCACCCCAGTTTTTTGTAACCAGGAAGGGTACGATAAAGTACAGGAATAATACGATGCATAACCATTTTAAAACGCCGGCAAGTTTTTTATAAGAATATTGAATAATGATATACATCAAAATAGCTGTAAATATAATGCTGAAAATAAAGGGAGGAATAGCAGGTGCCAGCAGGTTTGATACCGCTCCCATGCCCGCGATATCTGCGCCAATGTTAAGCGTGATTGCCGGAAAACTTACCACGAGCATGATATATAAAAGTTTTTTGGAGTAATGCGTTTTAATAATATTGGTAAGGCCATTGCAGGTTACCATCCCGATGCGTGCACACATTTCCTGTATGCCGGCCATTAAAGGAAAAGTGATCCACGCAGTCCATAATGTGGCCATTCCAAATCGTGCTCCCGCTTGTGAATAGGTTGCAATACCCGATGGGTCATCATCACTTGCGCCGGTGATTAAACCTGGCCCCAATGATTTGATATAATCTTTAAAATCGGTTTCCGATTTTTTTATAGAATACATAGAACTTATATTTTCTTGTCATATGAATGATAAATCCTTCACAACTTAAATTATTTGCCACACCTATTTAATTATATTTGAATGATTTTATTGCAGCATTTAAAATTCTTTTGATTGACAGAAACGAAAACAAAAAAAGAAATACAATTCCTAGAAGGACCACAGGACAGGTGGAAAGAATTTACCTATACAGTTAGTGTTTTCTTTGAGTTTATAAAGGGCCTCAGGGCATTGCATTTCGTGGGGCCATGCGTTACCGTGTTTGGCTCGGCGCGTTTTAAAGAAGATCACCCCTATTACGGGCAAGCCAGGAAACTTTCGGGAGAGATTGCGAAATTGGGTTTTACAATTATGACCGGTGGAGGGCCCGGTATTATGGAAGCTGCTAATCGCGGAGCTAAGGATGTGGGCGGTAAAAGCGTTGGGTGCAACATTGTGCTTCCTCATGAACAGCACCACAATCCTTACCTCGACAAGTGGGTAGATATAAAATATTTTTTTCTGAGGAAAACCTTGCTGATAAAATATTCGTATGCATTTATAGTGATGCCTGGGGGGTTTGGCACGTTAGATGAATTTTATGAAGCGCTTACACTGGTGCAAACAAAAAAGATCGCTATGTTTCCTATCATTATTTTCGATAAAGAATTCTATGAAAAAATCCTGGAACATAACGCACGTATGATAGCAGCAAATACGATATCAAAAGATGATGAAAAATTATTCCTGGTAACAGATTCCATTGAAGATACCATCGCATATATTAAAGAGAAAAGTATTATGGCATTCGGATTAAAATATATGAAGCCCAGAAAACCTTTCCCTGGATTTTTTGAACAGGGTATCCAAAATATTTCAAAGTCTTTTCATGTCAATGAATCAGAAGATGCTCAGAAATGACTTTTTAAAAAATCAATAATAAATTATGAAAGAAGCGCAATATTGATTGAATTACCTATCCATCATTGATGAAAGTTTCACCCCGAACTAACCGTTTTACAGGGGAAACTATTTACCTGGAATATAAAGAGACGGATGACAATGAGGTTCCTGTTGTAGAATTATTTGCCGATTATGCTGAAATAGAAAATATTATTTTGATGCCAAAAATCCACTTACATTCTTTATTCACAACATATTGGGGATTAATACGCGGATGAATATAAATTGAGGACGCCACATTATGTCAACACCGATGACCCTGTTACGTGCTTCCGGCGTATTAGTGGGGTCACCAGTTTCAATTGTGAGTGCAGAAACACAACTGTTTTTAAGCCTGTTGGCAAAGTTATCAAAAAGGCATTTGAATAATTAGGTGGTGATAAGCCCAATATTGGATTCTTTTTTGATTGTTTTGTAACGAGGCTTAGGTTGGACGATGGTTTTGATTATGAATTGAAGACTGTGAAAGATGCTTTTTAAAATACAAATATGCAGGATGCAACACAAACGGACAAATAGAACGACCAGGCGGTCGGTTAAGCTGCTTTCATAATTATACAGTTGTTGTTTGTATAAATCCTGATTATTATGAATGAAGATTTTTTTAAAATCATTTCAAAGTTTGGACATGTTGATACCAGGTTGGATGCAGCGGGCGAACTTGCATCCCTGGTAAGAGCTGAAGAGATATTATGTTTCCTTTTCGACCCGGCCCAGAATACTTTTATACCGGTGCCTGGCTTTTCGCAAACACCTGTAGATTCCCAGGAATGGCAGCAGTTGCTTCAATATGTTTGGAAAAAGCCCATTTTTAGTACTAAAATAATTTTACCCGGCAAAAACGAAAGCGATGTAGTAACCATTGGTTCAGGCGATGGATGTGTATTGGTGCTTGTTAATTACGAAGATCATGATGGTATTCTCAAGCAGCTGCAAACAATTTTTGTACTTATTGCAGCGCTTATTAAAACGGAAGCTTCCAACCTGGAATTACAAAATAAGATGAAGACGATGATGCAGTCTTCGCCGGGATCAGCACAATTGTCGTTAGACCTTGATGACGTAAAAGCCAAACTTCGCCAGTCGCTAAAAACGGAAGGGGAATTTTTATCTGTTGCTTCGCATGAATTAAAGACTCCCATAACCAGTATTAGTGCGTATATCCAGGTTTTGCTAAATATTTATACTGAAGATAGTTCCGAGATACAAACCCATTACATATTAAAGAGAACCAAATTCCAGGTAAACCGTTTAATAAGATTGATGGGAGATCTACTCGATGCCACAAAAATAAAAAAAGGAAAGCTTGATTTGAATATGGATGAAATCTTCCTGGACGATGTAGTTGATAAACTAATTATAGATTATTCTTCATCCCTCCTATCGCATAAAATAACCAGGAAAGGAGGTGGTAATGGCAAAGTAATTTGCGATAGAAGCCGGATTGAACAAGTGATTTGTAATCTTTTGGATAATGCTATAAAATATTCTCCTGGAGCGGATACTATAATTATTAATACCGGGTCCAATAATGATAATGTACTGTGCAGCGTACAGGATTTTGGGATTGGAATACAGGCCGAAAATAAAAATAAAATATTCGATCGCTTTTTCCGAGCCCATGGCGAAGATTCAGGCGGCCTTTCAAGTTTAGGCCTGGGATTATATATTTCCGCAGATATCATTCAACAGCACCATGGTAAAATCTGGCTGGAGAGCGAACCTGGTAAAGGTTCTACTTTTCATTTTTCGTTACCGATACACTTGTAGTTTGATCCATCATAAAAATATTATAGAGAGTACACATATATTTATGGATCTTTAAATAAAAATACCGTGGAAAAAAAAGTACTACTTCCTGTTTTTTTTGTTGTATTGTGTATTGCCGCATGCACTACCGGCCCATACTATAATGGGTATGTGCAGCCGGTATATGTGGGGCCGGGTATAGGCCTGGGAACAATAGTAGCGGTGGTTATTTCATGGAGCAGAAATAAATCTATTCTTTGGGCTATAATTCACGGTATACTCGGATGGCTGTATGTCATTTATGCATTGATCGTAAAGAATAAATAGCATACAATAACAAGGGATGATTATTGTCAGCCTTCCTCGCCTTTTATAAATACTTTTTTTATTTTCAAATGTTGCTTCAACCAATGGGAGTGGGGTGCCAAAGTCCCTACCGTGGCGGCCATTTCAACTGAGCAACGACAAACACATGGAATTCGTGAATGTTGAAAATATTTCATGTCAAATGTAAATACATATTGAGTGAAACCGTCGTTGGAGGATTATCATATTGTAAAGAAGTAATAACCCCCTTCTTTTTTAATTTATATTTTTGCTAAAAAATGTGCTCATCATAAAAACCCGCATGCTTTTTGATTTCAGGTTTATATGCCCAGAATTTACGTTATTGACGATGATAGGGACCTTCTTAAAGTAGTTAAATCATTATTGTTTAAACGGGGATTTGATGTGGCTATATTTACCGATTGGGAAATGGCCAATATTGCGATCAAACAGACCGAGCCTCAACTCATTTTATTGGATGTTTTTCTTACCGGGATTGACGGCCTTGATGTATGCCAGCAACTAAAGGCTTCTCCCTTTACCAGGCATATTCCCGTCCTGCTTTTTTCGGCCTTCCCCAAAATCGCTGAAAGTGCCATCCACGATTATGGCGCTGACGATTTTATCGCAAAGCCATTTGAGGTAAGTGATTTAATTGAAAAAGTTCATTCTGTATTATCGAAAAATGGCGCTTCTGCGTAATTTTTACGATAAAATGACTGCTGCTAAAATTTAAGAAATTTCTTTGGTATTATTTTACATAAAATAAATATCTCCCGGAATGCTAAAAAATATAAATAAGAATCATGATAATACATTTCAAAAATATTTATATAAAAATAATAATTGTGTACTGAGCATTTTATCATTGCATTTTATAGCCCTCATTGATATATATGTTTTATACTGATTTTCTGACGCATCATTTAGCTCAATCGTTCTCTGTCAATTAGGATATGGCCTGCCTGGTAATTAGAAAATAGTTTCAAATAAACTTCATATAAATACATTACCTTGTAGGGAACGTAATATTTTCGATCCCAAAGGAATGTGCGAATGGCGACACGCTGAAAATCAAGTTACTGTTGCCCCATATTGAAAATTAAATTTTTGACAGCTATTTACTGACTTATGACACCTTAACCTGGTATCAATAACACTGCCGTTCGATATTTAAGATCTGTGCTTTACTCAGTAATTTGAAACGAAATCTGGTTTGCATCGGGACAAACCTTCGTACGAAATGAAAATTTAATAAACTAATTATGCATAATCCAAAACGACCGCATCACATAATTGCTATTGGCGCTTCAGCGGGCGGCATGGATGAGATCAATCTTTTTTTTGATCACACACCCTTAGATGAGGTCTCCTACATTATCATTCAACATTTATCGCCTGATTTTAAAAGCCAGATGGTAAGCTTATTGGCCCGGCATAGCAAGTTAAAAGTATGCGAGGCTGAAGATAATATGTGGGTGGAGTGTAACCAGGTGTACCTCATACCGAGTGACAAATACATGACCATAAGTAACGACCGGTTGCACCTGACTGAGAAGGGTAAAAAGCAGGGACTCCATCTTACTATTAATGCTTTTTTTAATTCATTGGCATCAGCAAGAGGAAAGGACGCTATAGGAGTCATACTTTCAGGTACGGGTGCCGACGGATCGGAAGGAGTGGAAGCCATAAAAAAAGCCGGTGGCCTGGTCCTGGCAAGTGATCCCGCCCTTGCGGAGTTTAGTGATATGCCAGCCAATGCAATAAAGACCGGGGCAGTGGATTATATATTGAGTCCCCAATTAATGCCGCAAGCGATAGAATATTATGTAAGGAATGACGGAGCGTTATTACCCGGCGGCCTGGAAGATAAGGAAGAGGAGAAAATGGTTGTGGCAATTATCAACCTGATAAAAGATCAGTTGCCCCTTGACTTTACTGATTACAAACAGACAACTATACTAAGAAGAATTAAGCGAAGAGCCGCCTCTAATAATTTTAACAGGCTGAACGATTACCTTGCCTTTCTTAAAACAACAAAGGATGAAGTGGAAGCTCTTGCGAAAGATTTTTTAATAAGCGTCACTTCATTTTTCAGGGATCAGGAGGCTTTCGGATTTATAGAAAAAAATGTGATTCCTGCTATCATCAAACGTACAGTACCTGGCGAAGAAATAAAATTTTGGGTAGCCGGTTGTGCTACAGGCGAAGAAGCATATTCTCTCGCTATACTCTTGCGCGAACAACTAACGGGGGAATACAAAGATACGGTGGTGAAAATATTTGCCACTGATATCGATACCAATGCTTTAATTCATGCAGGAAGAGGCGTCTACGGTGAGCACATATCAAAAGAGATACCGGCTGAGCGGCTTGAAAATTTTTTTTCAAAAGAAGACGGAAAATATAAAGTAAAACCTGAAATACGAAAGATGCTCATTTTTGCGCAACATGACCTCGTGCAAAATCCTCCTTATTGCAATATGGATTTTATCAGTTGCCGCAACCTGCTTATTTATGTTACCCAGTCTTTGCAGAAAAAAATATTTTTCATGCTGCATTTCGGCCTTAAAAAAGATGGCTATTTGTTTTTGGGTTCCAGCGAAAGCCCCGTTGCCATTAGTACCGGCCTGGAAGTAGTAAATAAAAAATGGAAGATTTATAAAAACATCGGGAAAAAAGAAGTAGTACGTTTTGATGCATTTTCGATGCCCGTGCTTGTAGATATTAAGTCAATAGCACCACATGCTTCAAATGATAAGAGCTTTCAATTTCAAAAAAATAATGTAACCGATGCCATAAACGAAGCGCTCGTAAGAGAATTGGGATACCTGTTACTTTGCGTAGACGAAAATAACAACGTGGTACATACCTATGGAGATACTACCAAATACCTGCTTCAGAAAAATTTTAATTTAAACCTTGTCGAACTTTTGCCAAAACCACTTGCTGTGGCGTTTTTTACTGCGAGCAGATCTGCTTTGCAATCGAATGACAAAGTAGTGGTACACGGTATAAATACTAAAAAAAGTAAGTCCTCACTGTCCGTAAGCCTGATGGTAAAACCATTATTAACAAAGAAAGGGGAACAAAAATTATTAATGGTGGTTATCAGCGATGATGTGATGAAACTTCCAGCCATAAAAGGAGGAGAGATTTTCAATGAAAAAATGTATCACGATCAGTATATAATTGATATGGAGGAAGAACTCCGGGAAGTCAAAGAGAATCTTCACGCTGCTTTTGAAAAGCTGGATGCATCAAACGAAAATATGCAATCATTTAACGAAGAGCTTCTTTCTGCTAATGAAGAAATGCAAAGTACCAACGAAGAAATGCAATCAATAAATGAAGAGCTGCATACAATAAATGCGGATTACCAGTTAAAGAACAAAGAACTGATTGAAATAAATGATGACCTTAATAACTATTTCAGGAGCAATATCAATGGACAAATGTTTGTGAACAAAGACCTGCTGCTGATGAAATTTTCCCCCGGTACCGTTCGGCATATTAACATTCGCGAGGCAGATATAGGGAGGCCCATCAGTGATATTTCCACTAATATAAAATTTGAAACGATTGTAAATGATATTAAAAATGTAATAGCCGATGGCGAAGTAATTACCCGTGAAGTAGAAGCAACCAACGGCAAATGGTACCAATTGATGACTATGCCATATATACGGCAGATTGATAGCAAGACGGATGGGGCTGTCATCTCATTTAATGATATAACCCAACTAAAACTGGTACAATTAGAATTGGATAAAACCAATAAGAATTTAATGCACATCAATGCCGACCTGGATAATTTTGTTCATACCGCTTCTCATGACCTGCTGGGCCCACTTGTCAATATCGAATTGAGCATTGACGTGATGAACCAACTTGAAGTTTCTGATGATCCCCAACTGCACAAATTCCTGGAGATAATAAATACATCCATAAAAATGTTCAGGGGGCTTGTGACGGAACTGGCAACAATAGGGAAAATAGAAAGCGAAATGTCCTTAATGGAACCTGTTGATCTTAATGGAATAATTGATGAGGTGACAAGTAGCATTGAAGACAGGATACGCTCTACGGGAGTGGTGATCAAAAAAGATATCGGCATTACGCAGATTCATTTTTCAAAAAAGAACCTGAGAAGCATCATGTATAACCTGATCAGCAACGCTGTTAAATTTAAAAGGCCTGACCTGGATTTGGTAATAACAATACAGACCAGGAAAGAAGATGATTTTACGATATTGACGGTTGAGGATAATGGGATCGGTATACCGAAAAGTGAATATGAAAATATTTTTAAAATGTACGGCAGGCTGCATAAAAGCGTGGGGGGGCAAGGCATTGGTTTGTACCTTATCAAGAAAATAGTGGACGCTGCCGGAGGGAAAGTGACTGTTGAGAGTGATCGTAGTACAGGAAGCACCTTTGCAATATATTTTAAAACAAACATGCAAACATTACATACCCTGCCGGAAGGCACTCGTTTGTCAGTTGCACGCTAAAATTTAAATAACTTTACTTAATTCTTGCTAATACAGGAAATAAAATCAAACATTGCCTTATGAGATTTTTGACCTCAAATAGCTTTCAATTGTACTACAGGGTACAAAAAAAGGTTTATGTGTTATGATAAGATTAAGATGCTGATCCGAAACAATATAATTGCCCCTGATAGTATTAGCCAGCACCGTTACTTCAAAATTTCCAGAAGTGATATTGCCATTGAAAATTCCGTTCTGGCTTTCTATTGCAGCTTTTGCTTTAGCTAAAATAGTTTCGGAATGGCCGGAAAAAGGTATTGAAAAATCGCATGTTGACATTTGACAAATGTAGGCGTTTTATTAGAATTCAATCTTACAAAAAGGGCTAATTTTTTAGGCGCTTGAATGGTATGATATTATTATTTCCGGGCGGGAATTTAATAAAGCGTTTTATCGCCTTTAGCCGTCCAACGTTTAAAAACTTTAAGCGCATCATGCCTGCATAAATTGATTACGGGTATTTTTCTGTCACAAAGATCAACTGCCATTTCTTCGTAAATCATGGAATCATCAAAACCGATGCCGGCGGCATCATTTCTCGTGTTTGCATAATAAACGATGGCAGGCCTTGCCCAGTAAATAGCTCCGAGACACATAGGGCAAGGCTCACAGGACGTATAAATTTCACATGCATCCAGTTGAAAAGTACCCAGGTTTTTGCAGGCATCCCGTATGGCAACTACCTCAGCGTGAGCGGTGGGATCGTTAGTGCTGGATACTTTATTATTTCCGCGGCCGACAATTATATTGTCTTTTACTATTATACAACCAAACGGGCCGCCTTCAAGGCTTTCAATTCCCAGTTCGGAAAGAGCAATGGCTTCCAACATAAAGTTTTCTTCTCTTGTCATATTTTTCGCTTATAAAGATAAAGGTGTTTGTTGTTAAGTTAAAAATAGATTTAAGTTCCTTCTAAAATTTGTAAAGTAAATTTCCAAAGTCTAATTTGAGGAAATCTTATATTGGAACCAGGATATATTCATGAAAGATAATTTTTCAAAACAGTCGGATTTATATGCGCGGTTTCGGCCCGGGTATCCAAAACAATTATTTGATTTTTTACTTCCATTGGTGCCAGGTAAGCAAACAGCATGGGATTGTGCTACAGGTAATGGGCAGGTTGCCGCAACGCTTTCTCAATATTTTAATGAAGTATATGCGACAGATATAAGTTCGGAACAAATTAGAAACGCTATTACACGGGAAAATATTTTTTATGCTGTTGGCAATGCAGAAGAAACCTCATTTCCAGGCGATAAATTCGATTTGATCACCGTTGCACAAGCGATACATTGGTTCGATTTTGAAAAATTCTACCATGAAGCAAAAAGAACTTTACAAACGGGGGCTATCATAGCAGTAATTGGTTACGATATTTTTAAGATCAATAAAGAAATTAATTTACTGGTTGATCAATTATACCGAAAGACTACCGGCCCTTATTGGGATGCAGAAAGAAAATATATTGATGACCGCTATACGACCATTCCATTTCCTTTTAAAGAAATTGAAACACCGGGTTTTTCTATGAATTACCACTGGGAACTGGAACAGGTAGTTGGCTATTTAAATACATGGTCTGCTGTGCAGCATTATACCAGGAGGAATAATGAAAACCCGGTAGATAAATTTTCAGAAGAACTAAAAAAAGTATGGGGAAATATACAGAAACGGAAAGTTACCTTTCCCATATTTATGAGGACAGGAAGGAAGTAGCATCAATCTTATAATTTATTTTTTTCCCGAAAGGTTATTGAATTTTTCTGTACACCCTGTATTAATTGTTTGCAATTTGCCGCGCCGCAATTGCAAATAAAACTTTCCATTTCATCGTTAAGAAAAGTTGTGTAATCAAGCGTCAGTTCCTCACCGGCAGGTATAGCTCTTAGGGCAATTACATTCAGACCCGCATATTCGGTATTCGGATTGCAGGAATGATTTTGTGGCGACCACTCGCCAGGCGCATGGTCCCATAAAATATACACTTCACTGCTTACCGGCCATGCATACCTTCTGAAGTTTTCTCTTTCCTGGTCATTCCAGTGTTGTTCTACATATTTTTTCGTTACGAGTCGGTGCGGTTTTTCTTCACTCGCAAAAACTATTTCTCCCTGCTGAATTGCTCTTGCAGCATAAATTCCATAGCCTGAAAGTGCATTTCCTTTTACAATATATTTCTTTTGCTTTTCTGCATGGCGATAAATTCCTTCAGTAATAATTTTATATAAAAAAGCCTGTTTCCCAAGGGGTTCATTCATTAGGATATAATCGGCTGAACCTTCATACCCTTTTTCATAAAATACCGAGCAGGTAAAATTAATTTCCAGGAAAAATATTTGGTTGGTATCATTCACCCTGAAATCAAGACGGGCATAACCCACACCGTTAAACGCTTTAAATATTTTTGCAGCGCTTTCTTTGAGCTCTTTCGCAAGAACAGCATCTTTGCATGGTACATTACATTCTTTATGCAGCTCTGAAGTTTTAAGAGAGTAGGTTTTAAATTTTTTTCCTTCCGGGAAAACAAATTCGAGCGGGGTATACACTGTACAATCATCTTTACCTTTTTCTGCAACCACAAGAACAGTAAATTCGCGGCCAGGTACATAGTTCTCCACTAACACGTCCTGGTATTCGTTTAAAAGACTTACTACTTTTTTTATCAACCCTGTTTCATTTTTAACCAGGGAATCGGTGTCAATACCCAGGCTGTCACCTGCTTTGGCTGGTTTAATAAAAAGGGGAAACGCCATTTTTGAGAGGATATCCGGTACCTGGTCCAGGCTTTTTACCGTTACATAAGCGGGCGTATTTACCCCACAGGTGTACGCAACATATTTCATTAATTCTTTTGGAGGATCATAAAGTATTGCTGTTGGGCCTGTAAATGGCAGGTTAAGCAAATCAAGCGAGTGTATAACATCGATTGAAGGCACGGACCATTCCAGGTAACCTTCACAAAGATTCACGAAGATGTCATATTTCTTTTTTTTCAGTTCCTTAAGCTGGCGATAGGTGGAAAGCTTATTTAGGAAAATATGGTCCACAGTATGCCCGGGTAAAAGGGAAGAAAGATTCCTGGGAGGGTCGTAATTTTTATAATCAACATCTGTTGTGGAGTAATCAGGTTGCAACACACAAACTTTCATTGGATAGTTTTTATTTATTATTACTCTTTATAAAAGGATCGGGCAGCGATTGGAATGGGAGTGTGAATATAGCATCTGTCCTTTATTTTTTGTAATTCTTGCATTAAAATCTGTGTATTAATTTTGTCATTTTATACTGTAAATAAAATCAAGCTGCTTTGCAGGATGTTGTTTCACGGCATGTTTATGTGTCAAAGCATTCCTGATAATTGTTGCAATCAGCGAACTGAAAGAGTTTCCTGATAAACGAAGAATAGCACCTATAGAAGTAAAATTTTCATCATCAGATAAACCACATTGCGCATTAACTTCCAGTACATACATCCTGCCTGTATTTTTATCCATTCTTATATCAATCCTGCCATAACCTTTTCCCCTTACGGCCTTGTATGCTTCAAAACTTATTTTGCAAATATTTTTTATGAGAGCCACATCGGCAGCACGGTAATTATAAAAATCTTCGTCATTTTTTACCGGTGTTTCGTCTTCGTACATTTCCCATAACCTGTCGAACGATAGAAATTTTTCGTGGGCGGGAAGTGACGCATTAAAAGCTCTTTCAACAGGCAGGTAGATTTTACATTCCCTTGAATTGGCTCCATTACCCACGATAAGCGTGGTAAACTCCGGCCCATCAATAAATTTCTCTGCAAAAACACCTCCATTCACAAGATTCCATCCGTGATATCCTTTCAACAACTTTTGATATTGCAATAGTAATTCTTTTGAATTGTTAACCACAGAATGTATGCCAACTCCAAGGCTGCCTCCTGAAATAGCAGGTTTTACAATTACAGGTTTACCTAAGTTTTGAATAACAGATTTCGCATCCCGGGGATCATCCGTAATGATTTCCCACGGGGGTGTCATAACTTTCCTTGCTTCAAAAACCTGTTTCATTATTATTTTAGAAGTGGTGGTGCGGTAAAAATATTCATCAGCCCCGGTGAAACACAACCCACTTTTTTTAAGATACCTGATAATGTTTACCCCCGGAGCATTATTAATTTCATCCCCATCGCAAAGGTTGATAACAACTATATTTTCCCGGGATGAACCGGTATTAATATTATCAATTATTGATTTATAATTATGGTTGGAGACCTGTTGCCATTTCCATTTTATATGTAACTCCCTAAAAGCGCTGGTAAATTCTTCAATACTTTGTGTATAGTCGTAATAGTAGTCAAGATTTTCATCATTAGTTTCAACAAAGGGTGCCAAAACCCATACAAAAAGTTCTTTATGAAATGGAAGCATAATTTTTCAAAATCAATTTATTGATCATACTTTTTGCAGGTGAGGGATGTTTAATTTTTGCATAATAAAATCAGTGAACCTATAATGACGAATAATTTCCTGTGATAAAAAAGCGGCGCCCTGTATCGTATGAAGACAATTGTTTGCGCCACAAAAACAATTAAAAGGCGAAGACATCGAAAACTCTGTTGATGGATAAAAAAAAGTAAACTCATCTCCGGCCGCGATATTTTTCAGGCAACTTAATTGCATTTTTTCCGTATCGAAAAAAACGTTGGGATCGCAACTGTGGTTGATGTATTGTAAAAATTCAGGATGCAAAATAATATGGACGTCTTCCGCTACCTGCACAGTATATTTATTAGGAAAGGGAAGGGTTTCGGCTGCTTCAAATGTTGAAAAAACATCGCCGGCTTTGTGTGCCACCGTGGCATGTAAAGACTTTTCGCCGGTTACCTTGTTTTGATAAAGAGCGGTAAAACCAAGGTGCAATATTTTGGTTAGGTCGGGTAAGGTATGAGCGGAATAGTTCATTAATAATAAGCTATAAAAAGGTAAGAGTTTAATTGCATATCTAAATTATCTTAAAAAAAACCGGGAATGCGATTATGTGCCTTAAAACTTATTAACAAGTGTGCATATAGAAGAGATGATTATCAAATATAATTCATACGAACAACACATATTCTTGCAGTATTTTGATAAGTTAAAACCTTCGCCCGGAAAAAGGGTAACCTTTTGCCGGTGAGAGCATGCACAATTGCAACCCAAAATATCGCCGTTATACCTTATTGAACAGGACATTCCTGGCTCTCCTGATGCTGTAAATTGCCGTGACTCCCTGTTTGCCCTTTAATTGTGTTTCGGCAACCCTGGCATACATATAGTTTGAATTTTCCTTTATAATCTCATCGTATAGTTTTTTTGACACCAGTAGTTTTTCTCCATATACATTGCACATAGACTCGATCCGGGAGGCGGTATTTACCGTATTACCGTGATAAGCAATTTCTTTTTTAAAATTGCCTATTTCTACAACTGTTACCATTCCAATGCTCATGCCGGCTTTGAATTCAGGAACTATACCGTATGTATTTTTGTAGTATGATGACCTTTTTAAAAGTTCATCGTCAAATGCCCAGAATGCATCGATACATTCCAGGGCAGATTTCATTTTAGATCGTTCCCAGGTGAGTACGGCTTCATCTCCTACATACTGGTATATTGCCGCATTGTAATTTTGTACAACTGACAAATCATAAAAACAATCTTTAATAAAACTGCTATAAGAAAGATGCCCAAGTTTTTCTGCAATAGTTGTGGAAGAATTTAGATCTACAAACATAAAAATTCTATATTCCTCTTTTGGACTATAAAACTTTCCGGTTACCAGCTTATAAAAATTTCCACGGCCCAATAATCGCGACACCTCCAATAAAAGCGTCAAGGCAGAGTTTACAAAAAATACGTAGAAATAATATACCAATGTGGCAGGTGACTTGAGAAAATCCTGGAAACTCAATGTATTCATTCTCATCATTTTTATCGCAAAATAATAGATTACTGTGAGCAGGGAGATTATCAGTAACTGATCAATACATAAACGAATCATCAATTTCCATAGTGGAATTTTTCTAAACAGGTATTTTTCAAAAAAAAATTGGAACGATCCAAAGACAGTTCCTGAGAAAATGCTAAATAAAGGCAATACCCAAACGAATTGCAAAAAAGTAAAATTAAGGTGTCCAAGCCCTGACACTCCAAACTGGCGCATGATATAGAAAAAGATGAATGCGAAAAACCATCCGCAAATGTAAAACTTTACGTGTCCGGCCCATTCTTTCACACTATTCCTTTTTGTATTGTTGGTTAGTAAGTACATTTAAAAAGATTGGATGATGTAATTTTAAATAAAATCTGTTATCCAAATTAAAGAATCAAAGTAATCATAGTTACATTCGTGTTTTTAAATATTTATTTTTCATGAATGCCATTGCCAAATTACAAAACAGCATTTAATTTTTTATTTAAATATTATAATGATACCAGAAGATAATAACAGTAAGATCCTTTCAATAGATATTGGAGGCTCTAACGTAAAGGCGATCCTTTTAAATGCGGCAGGCATTTTTTTGCACGATTATGAAAAGTTACCCACGCCAAATCCCGCCACGCCGGATAAAGTACTTGATGTAATAAAACAGCTGGCAAATAATTTCCCGGGATACGATACCGTCGCGGCGGGTTTCCCTGGCTTTATAAAAAATGGAGTTGTAAAAACAGCCCCAAACCTTGGTACAGCTTATTGGAAAGATGTCGACTTGCAAAAAAAACTGGAGGAGGTGCTGGAAAAACCAGCGATTGCCATTAACGATGCAGACCTCCAGGGAATTTCTGTAGTAAGTGGTAATGGTGTTGAACTGATGATAACACTTGGTACCGGCTTTGGATCTGCGCTGTTACAAGATGGTATTTTGGTTCCACATCTCGAGATGGCGCATCACCCTATATCCAGGAAAAAAACGTACGATCAATATCTGGGCCAGGCAGAACTGTCAAGAATTGGAGCGAAAAAATGGAATAAAAGAATGAAAAAAATTATTAAAATTTTGAAGGTTGTTTTTAATTATGACCGGCTTTATATAAGCGGGGGTAACGCAGATGTGATAAAATTTAAACTTGATAAAAACATCACCATTGTAGGAAATAGGGATGGCATTAAAGGTGGGGCTAAACTTTGGGAACAACAAAATAAAATAATCGCTGAAAATCATAAAATGGCTGCTGATGGCAACCAGCCCGGAAAATTTATTATATGACAGGAACCCTGGGTTTTTAGCCCATGTGTTCCGGCAAATAAACTAAAAAAAAAATAATACAGATGATAATTGGTATAGCTGCAGATCATGGAGGATATGAGCTTAAGCTCGTTATTTACTCGTATGTAAAGGGCCTGGGTCACGAGCTTGTTGACTTCGGTGCATTTACATTAGATACCAAAGACGATTATCCCGACTTCGTCATTCCACTCGCTGAAGCGATTGCTGCAAAAAAAATAGAACGCGGCATAGCAGTTTGTGGCAGCGGTGTTGGTGCTTCTATCGCCGCCAATAAAATAGCGGGTGTGAGGGCAGCGTTGATTCACGAGCATTTTTCAGCACACCAGGGTGTTGAAGATGATGATATGAATCTTATTTGCCTGGGGGGTCGTGTAACGGCTTTTATGGCTGCAGAAGAATTAATTCTAACTTTTTTAGAAGCGAAATTTTCCGGAGAAGAAAGACACCGGAGACGCCTGCTGAAAGTTCAGGCACTTGAGCACGCAACCGTTAAAGAGAAATAGTTCCGGATGTTTAATCCTTTTCAAAATAATATTTCATGGAACAACAATATAAAATTTTATTTTCTGATATTGGTGGGGTACTGCTAACCAATGGATGGGGGCACGAATCCCGTGAGGCAGCAGCAAGGAAATTCAGGATTGATTACAATGAAATGGTCGTATTGCACGATTTCATTTTTAACGTGCATGAAATGGGTAAAATTTCACTGGATGTATATCTTGATACGGTTGTGTTTAATCACCCGAGAAATTTCTCGAGGGAAGTTTTTAAAGAATTCATGTTTGAACAGTCCCTGGAATTGCCGGGCACGCTTTCATGGTTAATTGAATGGAAAAACAGGAACCCGAAGATTAAAACAATTTCAATTAATAATGAGCCTAAAGAACTAAACGAGTACCGTATCAAAAAATTCAGGCTACATAATTTTTTTGACGCGTTTGTATCATCATGTGAAGTAGGCATGCGTAAGCCAGATCCGGGCATTTTTCGCCTGGCCCTTGGTATAGCACAAGCTGAGCCACATGAATGCCTGTATTTTGATGACAGGCCGATGTTAGTGGAAGCTGCCAAAAAAGAAGGTATTCACGCTTACCACCATGAAAGTTTTGAAGATACGAGAAAAATTATTGAAGAGGAAATTGCATAGACCGGAAACGCTCCCTATTATATATTCTGTTGGTACCTGATTTATTTAGAAAAATTTCTATAGAGAAGGGCGCTCATTTCTATAGAAAAGCTCTATCTAAAAGCAGACCTTCGTACCAACTAATCTGATGTTAATCTATGAATTGCACCTTTTGAACCACTGAAATCACCTCTATTATAAAAGCCATGTGCATTCGCATATGGCTTTTATCGATGTATCCATTATGGATAGTTATTGAGCGGTGCCACGGATCAAACTAGGTCATGGAAAAGCCTTCCAAAAATTTA
Source organism: Ginsengibacter sp. (assembly GCA_039933035.1). Taxonomy (GTDB): domain Bacteria; phylum Bacteroidota; class Bacteroidia; order Chitinophagales; family Chitinophagaceae; genus Ginsengibacter. The sequence continues at coordinate 31,290 of JBDTOV010000003.1, forward strand.
GTAGTGAAGTTTCCTTTCCTGAAGTCTTCATTTTGCATCAGTTTCTTGTGAAAGGGAATGGTAGTCTTGATTCCTTCAATAACATATTCGCTCAATGCCCGGATCATAGTATTAATCGCTTCGTCACGGGTTTGTGCCACAGCAATCAATTTACCGATCATGCTATCATAATACGGCGGAATAACGTAACCGGCATATGCATGGCTGTCGATCCGTACGCCATGGCCTCCGGGCTGATGAAGTATGGTAATGCGGCCCGGTGAAGGACGGAAATCGTTATAAGGATCTTCCGCATTTATCCTGCATTCGATAGCATGCATTTCAGGATAATAATTTCTTCCCGAAATTTTTTCCCCATAGGCTATCTTTATTTGTTCTTTAATGAGATCGTAATTCACCACTTCTTCGGTAACGCAATGCTCTACCTGTATACGTGTATTCATTTCCATGAAATAAAAATTGCGGTGCTTATCTACCAAAAATTCAACAGTCCCCACACTTTCATAGTTGATAGAAGATGCCGCTTTAATGGCTGCTTCTCCCATTCTTTCTCTCAATTCCTGGGTCATGAAAGGAGAGGGTGATTCTTCCACCAGCTTTTGATGCCGCCGTTGTATGGAGCAATCCCGCTCACTCAGGTGGCATATATTTCCAAACTGATCTCCGGCAATTTGTATTTCAATATGCCTTGGCTCCTCAACAAATTTTTCAATGTAGATACCATCATTTTTAAATGAAGCGGCTGCTTCCGCTTTGGCATTATCAAAGGCCTTTTCAATATCCTTCTCTTCCCACACTACCCGCATTCCTTTACCACCACCACCGGCTGTTGCTTTCAGGATAACCGGGTACCCGATTTCAGCAGCAATTTCTTTGGCATGTAGTACATTCTTAAGTAAACTATCGCCACCGGGTATTACAGGAACGCCCGCCTTTATCATAGTTTCCTTCGCTGTAATTTTATCGCCCATACTATTGATCATCTCCGGAGTGGGACCGATGAATTTAATTCCATGATCTATGCATATCTGTGCAAATTTTGCATTCTCAGCCAAAAATCCATAACCCGGATGTACGGCATCTGCGTTGGTTATTTCAACTGCTGCCATTATATGCGGTATATTCAGATAGCTATCGGCACTTGCCGGTTTACCAATGCAAACCGCTTCGTCGGCAAATCTTACATGAAGACTGTCTTTATCTGCGGTGGAATAAACAGCAACCGTTTTAATTCCCATCTCTTTACAGGTACGGATAATGCGTAATGCAATTTCTCCCCTGTTGGCAATTAGTATTTTTTTAAACATAATTTTTTTAAGATGCTGATTAGCTAATTAAGCAGGCTCTACCAAAAACAATGGCTGGTCAAATTCCACCGGGGAGGCATCTTCTACCAATACTTTTACGATTTTTCCGGATACTTCACTTTCAATTTCATTGAAAAGTTTCATGGCCTCAATAATGCACACCACCTGGCCCACCTCTACTTCATCGCCAATGTTTACGAATATGGGTTTGCCCGGGCTTGGTTGCCTGTAAAACGTTCCAATCATGGGGCTTTTGATGGTGAGGAGATTCTCTGTTTTTGCATTAGGCACTTCCGCGCTTTTTACTCCGGGAAACGATGTGATGGCCGGGGGAAGTGTTTGTGGGGATTGGCTTAGCTGCTCCTGGCCAGTTGAAACAAATTTTTGAACCGGCTCCTTCTTTTGTTTTATGGTGATTTTAAAATCATCTTTTTCAATCCTAAGCTCTCCAATATTACTTTTGTTAACAAGCTTTACTAACTCTTGAATTTGTTTAATGTCCATATTGGCAAATTAAATTTATGTTATGGAAAACGGGCAGCTAAGATAGGGATGATTTATCAAAATAGCATTTCTAATAAAATAAAAAAAACTTCAAATTGAAAGGTTTTTAAAAGAAACTGAACATTTTCTGAGCAAAAGACGCTACTTTTTATCAAGAATCGTGAAAAAATGAACCGAACGGTTTCCTGTAGATTCAGCTAAATGAGGTATGGATTATAGAAGATTTGGTATATTTTCTTTATTCTTTTACCCGCTCCACATATTCCCCGGTTTTCGTGTTCACCCGGATTAGTTCGCCCTCATTCACGAATAGGGGAACATTCACGGTTGCCCCGGTTTCGACAGTTGCGGGTTTCAAAGTTCGGGTTGCAGTATCCCCTCTTACACCAGGCTCACTGTAGGTTACAAGAACCACGATCTTATCAGGAAGTTCAACACCCATTGGCTGATCAGTTTCTCCGTTGATTAACACAGATACTTCCTGCCCGTCTTTTAGAAATTGAGGTGCATCTACCATTTCCGCGGCAACTGAAATTTGCTCATAAGTAGTAGTATCCATAAAAGTGTACCCGGTATCGTCCTTATATAAAAACTGGTAAGGCTTTTTCTCTACCCTTACCGGGTAAATAGTTTCACCACTGTTCCATGTTTGCTCAATCGTGCGGTTGTTATCAACGCCCTTTAGCTTTGCCCACACTTTTGCCGCTGCACGCGCTGTTTTATTTTGCCCAAATTCAATAACGGTATAGAGGCTGCCGTCAATTTTTAAAATGAGCCCCGTTCTCATATCTGAAGTAGATGCCATAATAAATTTTTTATAAGGCGGTGAAGGTATAAAAAAGGAATCAATATGAAAATTTGAAAATATCCGGGGAGCTCAATTGGTATTTGCGAAATCCATCTGCCCTGAATCGCTAAATTAATTAATAGTTTTTTTACAAAAAAGATGTTGGATGTGACCATTGGATTAGCGGCAACTAATTTTCACACTTTCAATTTTTCATATTCATTTATCTTTATCAAAAAATTACGTTCTTGAAAAAATTATTTGTCCTACCCGTATGTATATTTTTCTACGTTATTGCTTTTTCGCAGGACGACAGCACTGCGCCTGTATACCAGCGGTTTCCCACCATTCCGCAATTCACAGTATATAAAGCGCCCGACAGCACTTCATTTACAAGAAATGATCTGAAAAAGCACAAGCCGGTTATTTTTATGATTTTCAGCCCTGATTGCGAGCATTGCCAGCATGAAACTGAAAAACTACTGGCCAATATCGATAAATTTAAGAATACGCAAATTGTAATGATAACATACCTTCCTTATAACGAAATGATGATTTTCTATAAAAATTACAAGATTGCCAATTATCCCGAAATAACTATGGCAAGAGATACTAAATTTTTCTTTCCCGTGTTTTTTAAAGTGACAAACCTGCCGTCTATTTTTGTTTATGATAAAAAAGGTGATTTGAAAAAAAATTTTGAAGGCAGCGTGAGTACAGATTTAATAGCTAACGAATTGTAACTATTTCTTTATCAATTTATCATTCATCCGCACATCAGTGCCGACGTTTATTGTAATAAAGTAAATACCGGTGCGAAGATGATTAACTGGAATGGATAGTTGCTTATTATTCGACGCTGCCCTGAACCGGATTACCGCTTTCCCTGTAGCATCAGGTATCACAAAATTGATAACGGTTCTTATCGGTTCATTTTCGTTGTAAGTAAAGTTCAGCATATCTCTCGCCCGACCCGGAAAAATTTGCCATAAATTGGCGCCCTTCGTTTTTACCTGCTGTAGCAATGTATTTTTTACATGCGATGACGATTTTTCAAAAGGATACAAATTTTTTAGATTATCGACCATAGTTTATTATACTTCACAAGGGGTAAATTTGTGAGGTTTTCGAGTTAGATAATTATTTCTTTTGTCCTTCATGCAGTGTGTCAATTGCCACTAACTTTAGTGGAATTGTGGTTGTATATCCCGCCTTTAGCCAAAAGATTTCATGCGATATAATTGTAAAAGAACCAATAGATTGTGACTAAAGCCTTTGAAGAACCTATTTGGAATAAGACTATTAAATTAATTTAAAGAATAAAGCGTTGCAGTTAAAGAACCCTGTAAAATAATTATGCGCCCCCGGTATTTTTTACAAGTACTCTTTTTTATAAAAACATTATTCAATTACCTTTACCCCACAATTAATTTTTTAAAATAAATAAGATATGATAAAAGTAACCGTAGTAGGCGCCGGCGCTGTTGGCGCTACCTGTGCCGATAATATTGCCAGGAAAGAACTTTGCGAAGAGCTGGTTTTGTTAGATATTAAAGAAGGAATATCAGAAGGAAAGGCAATGGATTTTATGCAAAGCGCAGCTTTATTGGGAAGTGATACAAAAATTACCGGCACCACCAATGACTATAAAAAAACTGCGGGAAGTAGCGTGGTAATTATCACATCGGGAATACCACGTAAACCAGGTATGACACGTGAAGAATTGATCGGTATTAACGCAGGTATTGTGAAAGGCGTTACGCAGAATATACTGGAGCAATCACCGGATGCTATCATCATTGTTATCAGCAATCCTATGGATACCATGACTTACCTGGCATTACAATCCAGCGGCCTTCCAAAGAATCGTATTATCGGAATGGGCGGTATACTTGACAGCAGTCGTTTTAAATATTATTTATCCACTGCAATGGGTTGTTCCATGCAGGATTTACAGGCTGTTGTAATTGGCGGTCATGGTGATACAACCATGATTCCTTTAACAAGATTGGCCACTTACAATGGAACGCCGGTTTCTAATATTTTAGATGAAGCCACACTTAAGAAAGTAGCGGCAGATACAATGGTCGGAGGAGCAACATTGACCGGATTGCTTGGTACCAGTGCATGGTATGCTCCGGGCGCCGCAGGCGCCACATTGGTAGAAAGTATTGTACGTGATGAAAAGAAATTAATTCCCTGTTGCGTTATGCTTGATGGTGAATACGGGCAAAAGGATATTTGTATCGGGGTACCTGTTGTTATTGGTAAAGATGGGTGGGAAAAAATTATTGATTTTAAACTGGATGATGAAGAACAGGCTGCATTTAACAAAAGTGCAGATGCAGTAAGAAATATGAATGGAGCCTTGCAATTGTAAGTTCATTCAATAATAAAATTTTATATATGGCTTTCGAATGAAAGCCATTATTTTTTCCAGTCCTGCCTAAGCGAATTACTTCAAAATTTAAATTGTGGATTAAGGTCTTCGGGATTAATTTTTAAGTTTAATATTTAGAAATGCCTTTCGTAATTTCAGCCTGCTGATAATAAGCGTAATGATGAAAATCCTTTTTACTGTTTCCCTGTTTTTTATTTTCCTGCCGGTTTTGGCTCAGCAAAAAGCAGATTTGTTGGTATTCAATGCAACGATTTATACGGTCGATAAAAACTTTTCAACAAAGGAAGCCCTGGTAGTTAAAGATGGGAAGATTATTGCAACAGGAACAACAAATGACCTGTTAAAAAAATATGACGCAAAGGAAAAAATTGATGCATCAGGGAAATTCGTCTACCCGGGACTGATAGATGCCCATGCACATTTTGTTGACTATGGATTGGGATTACAAAAAGCTGATCTTGCAGGAACAAGTAGTTGGGACGAGGTAATTGAAAAATTACAAAAGTTCGCCGAGAAACATGCAACAGGATGGCTACAGGGAGAAGGATGGGATCAGAACTTACGGATGTCATCCGTTATGCTAATGATATAATTGTACCTTATTATCCCAAACAAATTGTGATATATGTCGGCGAAAACGACCTGGCATATGCTGATTCAATAACTCCTGCAATTGTTTTGAAAAGATTTGAAACTTTATTTAGTACAATACGTTCTGCACTGCCGGTGGTTCCCATAATTTTTGTATCCATCAAACCAAGTCCATCACGGGAAAAATTGATGCCTGAAATGGTAGAAGCCAATAAATTTATTAAACAATTTTTGCAGACAAAAAAGAAGACAGTTTTCGTAGATGTTTATGATAAAATGTTGGATAAAGAGGGTAAACCCATGCAGGATATTTTCTTAGAAGATAATCTTCATATGAATGCGAAAGGGTATGGCATCTGGCAAAAAATATTAGATCCTTATTTGCTGAAATGATAGTAAAAATTCTTTTATAAATATTCTTCTCCTCCTGATAAAGCATTTGATTTTTTGCAGCAAAATGATTTTGCCTGCTGCAACTTTACTATCAAAATCATCGACATAGAATCCTTTGTATCTTTACAGGCAAATATTTCGTTTTGAATAGACAACAGGTAATTTTTGAGGACCTTGGCATTATCAATTATAAATCTGCATGGGATTACCAGGAAGAATTGGTAAAAAAAAACCTTGACATAAAGGCGAAAGCCAGGGAAAACGTCCGCTTTGAAGTGCCAGGTATTGATGAGCAACCAGGCATCAACCATCAGCCATCAACCACAAACTACCTTCTCTTTTGCGAACATCCGCCCGTATATACGCTGGGTAAAAGTGGTCACATGGAGAATGTTTTATTGACTGATCATGAAATGGTGGAAAAGGAAATACAATTCTTCAGAACCAACAGGGGTGGGGATATTACGTTTCATGGCCTGCAGCAGGTAGTGGGTTATCCGATTATTGACCTGGAAAAATTTTATACCGATATAGGAAAATATTTACGAAGCCTGGAAGAGGTAATTATTCTCACCATAGCTGAATATGGAATTAAGGGCGATCGTAGCAAAGGAGAAACCGGGGTATGGATTGATCCCGGAGTGCCCGGCAAAGAGAGAAAAATATGCGCCATGGGCATACGATGCAGCCGGTGGATTACCATGCATGGCTTTGCCTTAAATGTGAATACCGATCTCAGCTATTTCAATAATATTATTCCCTGTGGTATCGTAAATAAAATGGTTACTTCGGTTAAAAAAGAATTGGGGCGCGAGGTTGATTTTGAAGAAATAAAAACAAAAATAAGGAGCCATTTCGCACGCGTCTTTGATGTGGAAATCAGTTTAGTTCACGACCTTTTACATCGAGACCCGGCATAGGTTTACCATCTTTTGGAATATAAATCTTATGCCTTTCTATCAGCACATTGTTGTTATAGATTTCAAAATCGAAAAGCCCGGCATGAATAAAATTAACTTTATCCAGCGTAAGATATGAATCGGTGATTTTCTTTATTTCAAAAAGCAAGGTGCCATCTTCCTCAAAAAATTTAATTGAGTATTTTTTCTTTTCAGCCTCCGGTAAAGAAATGATAACATTATTTTCCCTGCCTGTATACACCAGTTTTGACGGAATAAACCAGGTTTGAACCGGTGACTGTTGAAATTCAGCTATTGCCGCAGATTTAGTGGTATCTATAGCCGGTCTGTGCGATTTGGTAAAAAGATACGTTCCCCCTTCAAAAGAAATAAAAAGACGGTAATACTGCGCCGGAATAAACACCTTTGAGTCAACATACCCATTGGTCGCGGCGCCTACATTCAATACACTTCCTATGGTTGTAAAATATTTAAGGCTGTCATAAGATCGCTGAATATTGATAGTAGTAACAGACGTAAATGGATTGGTCCATGATATTAAAACCTTCTTGCTTAATTCAGAAACAGAAATGTTGGGCAGGGTATCCTGGGCAACAGAGATTTTTTGTATTAACAGGAAAAGAGATAAAATGATTACTAATTTATGCATGGGAACGGGACGAAGCTATTTGATTTTTTAAAATACAAATATAATAGCATGTTAAATGAATTTAAAAACTGAGTAAACGTTCCGGCAATGAATCATTTCCCTGTAAACCGCCCGTATGGATGCAAAGAATGTTTGAACCACCGGGGAAATAATTCTTGTTTATTAAATCATACAACCCGCACATCATTTTTCCGGTATAGACAAAGTCCAATGGAATTGCGTAGTGCTGGTAAAAAGTGTTCATAAAAGCAATTAGTTCCGGTGTTCTTTTTGCATAGCCTCCAAAATGATAATCGTTGATGACGGTATATTTGTTAGCATGGCTTACGCCTAATCCGGCGAGCCTCTCCTCCGTATCCAACATATTTTTTAAAATATTGAAGCCAATAATTTTCGTTTCCTTATGGGTTCCGTTGATAAGTCCCGCAAAGGTTGTGGCAGTACCTATCGGGCAACATACGTGGGAAAATTTTTTTGAGTTGAAATAGTTGCTTATTAGTTTTGCCCCATCGACTCCTTTTAATGAGCATCCTCCTTCCGGGACCAATGTATGGGGTCCGCATTCATTCGTAAGAACATGTAGAAATTCTTCTTCATTAATTTTTTTATAGAACGATCTGGCAATGAATTGCAGGTGCATATTGTTTTTAAGGCAAAATTGTAAAGTATGGGAAAGTTTTTTTGGTTCTTCACCGCGAACGATGCCAATACATGTTAACCCGGAATGCTCGCATGCATAAGCAGTGGCAGCCAGATGATTAGAATAAGCGCCCCCAAAAGTAATTATCTTTCTATGAGTAGATTTTTTTGCTTCTTCTAGAAAATAATGCAGTTTAAAAATTTTATTTCCGGAAACTATGGGATGAATGGTATCTAAACGAAGCATCGAGACCCCGATGTTATTTTTACTGAATACTTTACTTTTTAAAGACGCGACGGGGATCTTAAAATTTTCCATTAAAGCTTTTGCGTTCGTCACCTGAATTTCCTGCATAAAAATTGTTTCTTATTTTCGCTGCAAATTTAACACGGTTTGTTGTTTTAATAACTAAACGCTAAACACACTAAACAACGAATCATAACTCTAAACAAACTATTAATGAAACCGACACTTTTGATTTTGGCAGCAGGAATGGGAAGCCGCTATGGCGGTATTAAACAAATGGATTCTTTTGGACCATCCGGAGAAACTATAATTGACTATTCAATTTATGATGCCATAAGAAGTGGCTTTGGTAAAATTGTTTTCATCATCCGTAAGGATTTTGCGGATGCATTTAAAAATATTTTTGAACCAAAGCTGAAAGGAAAAATTGAGACGGCTTATGTAATGCAGGAAATGGATTCTTTTACAGGTGGATTTATTATGCCGGTAGAACGAACGAAGCCATGGGGAACAGCGCATGCAGTATTGTGCGCTAAAGACGTGATTCACGAGCCCTTTGCCGTCATCAATGCAGACGACTTTTATGGAAGAGATGCGTTTGAAAAGGCTGCAAAATTTTTGCAAGGGGAAGTAGCTCCGGAAACATGGTGTATTATCGGTTACCAGCTATCTAAAACGCTTTCTCAAAATGGGACCGTAAGCCGCGGCGTTTGCGAAGTTGATGATGATGGAAATTTAATAGGCATCGTGGAGCGCATTAAAATTTATCCCGAAGAAAATAAGATAGTTTACGAAGAGAATAATATAAAGACTCAATTGTCTTCGGATACATCTGTCAGTATGAATTTTTGGGGATTTCACACGAATGCCTTTGATTATATTCAGAAACTGTTCCAAAAATTTTTGGAAGAAAATGGCCAGAATCCTAAAGCAGAATTTTTTATTCCTATTATTGGTGATGCGTTTATAAAAGAAGAACAGGGGAAAATTAAAGTGATCCAAACTTCGGCACAATGGTTTGGCGTTACTTATAAAGAAGACGCACCCGGAGTAAAAGAAAGTATTGACGCATTAGTTGAAAAAGGTGCGTATTCAAAAAATTTGTGGGAATGACCACGTGCGATAGCACTATTGAGAATATTGTCAAAATTTTTTGGAGATGTAAACACCGTACATCACATAATCAATCAATTTCCCTTTACCATAAACACAAAATCTTCCATCTTTTGTATTTGATGTACCCGGTCAAGTCCTCTCAAAGAATTTACAGAAGGTAGTTTTATAGACTCATCATCTTTCAATTCTTTAACTGCACTGTAAATATTTTTTGACTTGATCGCAAATACAACACCATCGGCATTGGTTTCTTTACTACTGATAATGCCAATTATTTCGCCATTCTTATTCATAACCGGCCCTCCGCTGTTACCGGGGTTCACTGAAATACTGATTTGATAAGAAGTAGTATCACCAAAATAGCCTGATTTTGCGCTGAGATATCCTTCTCCATATACTACTTCTTCGCGGGGATAGCCCAAAGTAAATATATGCTCGCCTAATTCTGCTGAGTATTTAGGAAAAGTATAAGGAAGATTGGTAACTTTTTTAAACAAAGTATCATCAATTTTCAAAATAGCCAGGTCAGTAATTTTATTTGAATAAACTGGTTTAGCTGAAAACTGCTCTCCCTTTTTATTTTCGACTATAATATTCTTTGCATTGTCTACAACATGTGCATTGGTAATAATATAACCATCACCATCAACCAGGAAGCCGGTTGCCCTGAAGTTTGCTTCGAACTTGGGTTTCGCGGGCGTTTTTATTCCAACTGCTGCGTCATTAAGCTTGGTTTCAATTTGATTGAGCTTATTCGCAAACTGTTTCAATTGGTGATCTACCAGTGGCGTAATCACTTCTACCTTTTTACTTTCAGAGTACATGGATACAATCGTTGCAGTGGAAATAGAAACAATCCCTGCGATGGACGCCGCAACAGCAATCGTGCGCCTGTAGCGATTCCATAAATAAACAATCTTTGTTTTCGCTTTGGCTTCTTTGAGTGAAATTACCCCTTCATTGGCAAGTTTGTTTTCCACTTCATTAAGGTTGTGCCTGTAATTTTTTATTTCACTCAATTTATCAAGTTCGCCCAAAAAGAAATTGTGCTCTGCCGCTAATTGGTCTATATCAGGATTATTTTTTCTTAGTTCTTCAAAAAAAATAATTTCCTGCGGGGACATTTCGCCGCTCCTATATCGTTCTATTGCATCTAAAAGTAAAGTATCGTCCATGTTATATAATTTTATTCGCCATTTTTATATTGTGCAAAAAATATTTTTTTCAGTCGCATCAGGCATTTATACTTCTGTGTCTTGGCATTGTCAGCGTTGGTATATCCAAAAGTATCAGCAATCTCTGGCATCGATTTTTTTTGTAGATAATAAGCTTCCAATATGCTTTTACAGGGCTCACCGATATTGTTAAGTGCTTTTTCCATCAGGCTAAAATCCTCGTTCAATTTTTCATGTGCTTCTATCTCATCTTCCACCTGCACCGTTTCTTTCGCCAATTCAAAAGCAGGATAGTACCGGCTTTGCTGTTGAAGCCTCTTGAGCCAAAGTCGCCGGCATACTGAATACAAATACGTTTTTATCTGGCAGCTTAGCGCAAAGGAATCCGATTTTGCCTTCTCAAAAAGAACGATCATTGCCTCCTGGAAAATATCTCTGGCATCTTCAGGGTATCCATTGTTTTTGACTATAAAAGCCTGTATAGTCGTATAGTTATCCCTGTAAATGGTTTCTATAGCATTCGTATCATTGGCCGCAAGGCCTGCTAATAATGCTTTCTCCTGTTCATATATATTCACCCGGACTGTAATTAATACTTATAATATGGAAAAGTAACCCAAAAAAGCCGTGAAAATTTTTTTTACCAATGGGTTACTTTTTAAAAATAATGGTATAAACTTAAAATACATTCAAAAAATCTAAATTAATTAAAATGAAAAAAATTCTTATTGCACTTTCAATTTGCGCATTTTTTGCGGCTTGTAATGGTTCTTCAAGTACTGAGTCAACTTCAGATTCAACTACCATTACCACTACTGATACTTCAATGATGGCTCCTGCACCTGCAGATACTACCATGATGAAGGATACAACGCACATGATGAGTGCTGATACAACAAAGAAATAATATCGGTATTGTTATAATGCCTTAAAATTTTTATTTGGCAGGCAATCTAAGGGCCGTTCCGATTTATTGGAACGGTTTTTTACATTTTAACAGAAAATGTTACCGGGTACTTTTGCTGCCCAAGGACCCTGAGCACTTGAGATTTTCGTTATCAAAAAAAAATACGTTGGAAAATTCATTTCACATCCTTATTTTTGGGCAATCAAAAGATGAATCCTACAAAAGCACATACCTTTTTTTATTTTAGCTGCTATTTTAGAAATTGCCCGGGATGCTTTTGTTAAAACTTACATAAAAAGATAACATAAAAAAATCCCGGCTGATAGCCGGGTTTTTTGTTTAGTATCATGAATAAGAAAATATCCATACAGGGGTTTGAAGGTTGCTTTCACCAGGTTGCTGCCCGGCAGTTTTTTGGTGATGAAGTTGAAATCATTTGCTGCTCTACTTTTCGTGATGTAGTACGAATTGCTTCAAATAAAAGTGAAAGTGATGGCGGCATAATGGCAATTGAAAATTCTCTTGCCGGAAGTATTTTGCCAAACTACAACCTGTTGCAAAAAAGCCACTTAAAGATCGTTGGAGAAATATACCTGCGTATCAATCAAAATCTTTTAATAAACCCTGGCGTAAAACTGGAAGATATAAGGGAGGTGCACTCTCATCCTATGGCGCTGTTGCAGTGTATGGACTACCTGGAAAGGTACAACTGGAAGCTAATTGAAACAGAAGATACTGCCTTAAGTGCGAAACATGTTCACCAGCACAGGAGTAAACATATTGCCGCTATTGCAAGTAAATTGGCGGCAGAGTTGTACCAATTGAATATAATTGCCCCGAATATTCATACACTTAAAAACAATTACACCAGGTTTTTAGTTTTGGAAATTCCGGAAACTGCAAAAGATATTGATGGAGCTGATAAGGCTTCCATTACTTTTCAAACAGATCATTCCAAAGGAAGCCTTGCAAAAGTGCTTTCTGTAATTGCAGAAGGCGATATCAACCTCAGCAAGCTTCAGTCATTTCCCATTCCGGGTAGCGACTGGCGATATTCTTTTCATGCCGACCTGGAGTTTATCAATTTGGAACAATTTAATAGAGTAATAAAAAATATAAAGCCATTAACCGACGCGTTGCGGATATATGGCATCTATAAAAAAGGAAAATAATGCAGGTAGCAAGCAGGCTCGAAGGAGTTGGTGAATATTATTTCTCTCGAAAGCTGAGAGAGATCGATGATATGAATAAAGCCGGCCGGCAGGTAATTAACCTGGGTATAGGGAGCCCGGACATGCCTCCGCATCCAGCAGTAATAAAAACTTTGCAGGAAGAAGCTGCCAAACCTAACACCCATGCCTACCAGAGTTATAAGGGAAGCCCCGTGTTTCGGAATGCCATTTCCAAATGGTATAAAAAATGGTATAATGTTCACCTGAACGCTGATACGGAAATATTGCCACTCATTGGAAGCAAAGAAGGCATCATGCATATCTGTATGACCTATTTAAACGAGGGAGACGTAGTATTGATTCCGGATCCGGGATATCCTACCTATAGAAGCGCCGCCAACATTGCCGGCGCTAACGTGGTGGCCTACCCGCTGAAAGAACAAAACAATTGGTTCCCCGATTTTGACGAATTGGAAATGATGGATTTGAAAAATGTGAAGCTGATGTTTGTGAATTATCCTCACATGCCTACGGGGCAATTGCCTACCAAAGAATTGTTTCAGAAATTGGTTGCGTTTGCCAAAAAGCATGATATTCTTTTATGTCACGATAATCCATATAGTTTTATTTTAAATAAATCCCCCATGAGTTTATTAAGCATTGAAGGGGCCAGGGATGTTGTTTTAGAATTAAATTCCTTCAGTAAAAGTCATAATATGGCCGGGTGGAGAGTGGGAATGTTATCGGGAGCCAAAGAAAGAATTGATGAAGTGCTTCGTTTTAAAAGTAATATGGACAGCGGAATGTTTTTGCCAGTACAACTGGCCGCGGCAAGGGCTTTGGAACTGGGCCAGGAATGGTTCGATGAAATTAATTCAGTGTATGCCAGGCGAAGGGAAAAGGTTTTTGAATTGCTACAATTGCTTCAATGCAGTTTTGATAAAGACCAGGCCGGCATGTTTGTATGGGCTTCCATTCCTCCTGTTTATATAGATGGATACGAATTAAGTGACAGGGTATTACAAAAGTCAAATGTGTTTATAACCCCCGGTGGAATTTTTGGCACTGCCGGAAACAAATATGTGCGGGTGAGTTTGTGCACTCCGGAAGAAAAAATTGATGAAGCTAAAAAAAGAATAACCTCCTCCGGCTCCTGGTGAGGGCGGGAACAGGAAAGTATTAACATATTTAAATGAGTTTTTAAAATGAAGAATACAATATCTTCAAACAAAAAAAAGAAGACTGATTTAACAAAGTCTCCAAAAGTCTCCTTTGCTAAAGGAGGGTTAGTAGAGGCCGTAGTTACCGTAGTAGGAGTTGGTTTAATAAGTGGTTCCTTCGCGATAGCGCTGAAAGAAAAAGGGTTTGCAAAAAAAATAATTGGCGTAAGCAGAACAAAGGCGAGTTCGGATAAAGCAAAAGAACTCGGGATAATTGATGAGGCGCTGCCGTTGGAAGAAGCTGTAAAACAAAGTGATTTTATATATGTAGCCATTCCGGTAGATGCTACCATACCCATGATGAAGCAAATAATGGATATGGTAACTGGCAAACAAATTGTGGCAGATGCAGGCTCTACCAAATATAGATTGTGCGAGGCATTGGCCAACCATCCCATGCGGCATCGTTTTGTAGCAACACATCCTATGTGGGGTACCGAATACAGCGGCCCCGAAAGTGCTGTCAGCGGGGCTTTTACGGGCAGGTCTTGCGTTATTTGTGAAAAAGAAAAGAGTGATGAAGATGCCCTTAATACTGTGGAAAATATTTATAAAACGCTTGGTATGCACATTACCTATATGGATCCTGAAAATCATGATATTCATGCGGCATATGTAAGCCATATATCTCACATCACGTCATTTGCACTGGCCAATACAGTTTTGGAGAAGGAGAAAGAAGAAGATGCTATTTTTGAATTGGCTGGCGGCGGCTTTGAAAGTACGGTGCGTTTGGCAAAAAGTAATCCCGCTATGTGGGCGCCTATTTTTATGCAGAACAGGGAGAATGTCCTGGATGTTTTGAGTGAACATATTTCTCAATTAAGAAAATTTAAAGCGAGCTTAGAGAAAGAGAACATGGGATATTTAATCGAATTAATGGAGAACGCAAATAAAATAAAGAGAATTTTAAAGTGATTGCAGCTAATTACGATAAAGAATATTGAGGGTTACAAAAAGCTGAATCAGGATAAATGGATACATTCAGCGAATTTTAAAAAGATGAATACAAGGGAAGCAACTATAGCAGATATTAAACAAATTCAAATTGTAAGAAATTCTGTACATGAAAATAAGCTGTCAGATCCCGCTTTGGTTACAGATGATGATGTGAAGGACTTTATTATTAACAGGGGGAAAGGTTGGGTTTATGAAAAAGGTGATGTTATCGTCGGTTTTTGTATTGCTGACCTGAGAGAAAATAATATCTGGGCTTTGTTTGTAAAGCCTGAGTTTGAAAAAAAAGGTATTGGCAAAAAACTGCATAGAGAGATGCTTGACTGGTTTTTTAAGCAAACAAAAGAAAAACTTTGGTTAGGAACCGCACCAAACACGAGAGCGGAAACATTTTATAGAAGGCATGGATGGAAAGAAGTTGGTGTACATGGAAAAGGAGAAATAAAATTTGAAATGACTTTTGAGGAATGGGAAAAATTAGAATCGAAACATTAGTATTATTAAAATAAATTTACAATGCAAACCGAAACAAAATCAATGAACAAATTAATGCAGGAAAAATGGAACAAACGTCCGTTAATTATAAGCGGACCCTGTAGCGCTGAAAGTGAGGAACAGATATTGGAAACCGCTACACGACTGGCTAAAACGGGGAAGGTCGATATCCTGCGTGCAGGTATATGGAAACCCCGCACCAAACCCGGGATGTTTGAAGGCATTGGTATGAAAGGCCTGCCGTGGATGGTGCAGGCAAAAAAAATTACCGGCTTACCTATAACAGTTGAGGTGGCTACTGCCAAACATGTAGAGGACGCTTTGCATTTTGATGTAGATATGCTTTGGATAGGAGCAAGAACTACGGTGAATCCCTTTAGTGTCCAGGAAATCTGCGACGCATTACGCGGTGTAGATGTTCCGGTACTAATAAAAAATCCGATTAATCCGGATCTTGAGCTGTGGTGCGGCGGTATTGAACGCCTCCAAAAAGTAGGGGTGAAGCAAGTGGGCATGATCCACCGTGGATTTTCCAATTATGGTAATACTGAATTTCGTAATGCGCCGATGTGGCACCTGCCAATTGAAATGAAGCGAAGGTTTCCTGAAATGATGTTAATATGTGATCCTTCACACATTTGTGGCAACAGGACCCTGCTGCAATCCGTGGCACAAAAAAGTATTGATCTTGATTTTGATGGCCTGATGATTGAAAGCCATATTGATCCCGACAATGCATGGAGCGATGCCAAGCAGCAGGTAACGCCTGAACGTTTGGCGCAGATGTTGGACGACCTGATCTGGCGTTCTGAGCATACAGATGAAAAAGAATTCCTAACGGCATTGGCTACACTGAGAGAACAGATCAACCATATTGATGATGAACTGCTCATGTTAATAGGACAGCGGATGAAGATTGCCGATAAGATCGGGGTATACAAAAAAGATAACAATATTACTATTTTGCAAACCAATCGCTGGAACGATATACTGGCGAAAGCTTTTACAAAGGGTGAAAGAGTAGGACTTAGCAAAGAGTTTATCACCAAATATTTTGATGCTATTCATCTTGAAAGTATTAACCACCAGAATAAGATAATGAATGACCAATAGTGAAATAGGGCCACGTCAATACCAGTTTTCAGGGAAAAAAGTTGAGTGTTTTTTTGATACAGATTTTTCTTTTATTGAAAAAAAACTTCCAAAAGAAAAACTAGTATTTATTACCGATGAAAATATAATTGCCACCCATCCTGAAAAATTTTCAGGCAGGCAGACTATCGTAATAAAGGCAGGAGAGCAATATAAGAATCAAAAAGCCGTTGATGCCATAATCGACCAGCTCATTAATTTGCAGGCAGACCGGCAAACATTTATTGTAGGAATTGGTGGCGGGGTAGTCACTGATATTACAGGGTTTGTCGCATCCATTTACATGCGTGGTTTAAAATTTGCTTTTGTTCCCACCAGTATTTTAGCCATGGTGGACGCTAGCATTGGAGGTAAGAACGGGATAGATGTAGGCGTCTATAAAAATTTAGTCGGGGTAATTAATCATCCTGAATTTTTATTGTACGACTATTCTTTTTTAGAGACCTTGCCTGGTGCAGAATGGATAAATGGTTTTGCGGAAATTATTAAGCATGCCTGTATTAAAGACATCGATATGTTTCATTACCTGGAACAACATTCTATAATGAAATTTCAATCATCATTGGAAGAAACGGCTGCTATCATTAAAAAGAATGTTGATATTAAATACAATATTGTATCAAATGATGAGCATGAAACGGGCGAAAGAAAGCTGCTTAATTTTGGCCATACCATAGGCCATGCTATTGAGAACACGAACAAACTTTCACATGGTAATGCGATCAGTATTGGCATGGTTGCTGCCTGCCGTATTTCCGAAGCAATAAATGATTTTAGCGAGACAGAAACAGGTAGGGTAAAGACTTTGTTAGGCAAATATGAATTGCCGGTTGCATTTATAGCTGACAAACAAAAGACCTGGGAAATATTACAACATGATAAGAAAAAATCGGGCAGCAATATGAGCTTTGTTGTACTCGATACGATCGGGAAAGCATCTGTAAAATCCATACCCCTTGATCAATTACATAAAATTTTCAACAGCATTTAGTGACAGTTACGATCCTTCCCTCACGGGTTTCGGGTAAGCTACCGGCTCCCCCCTCAAAAAGTTGCATGCAGAGAGCATGTGCTGCAGCGCTTATTACCAATGGAACTACTATTATTGAAAATGCCGGCAGCAGCAACGATGAGCAAGCGGCTAAAAAAATTATAGAAAAATTAGGCGCTACTGTAGATTCCATTCGCAAAGAAGTGATTATTACATCTTCCGACCATATTTTTACGTCAACCTACCCGGGAAAACATGCTGTTATTTCCTGTGGTGAAAGTGGTTTATCGCTTCGGATGTTTGCCCCGCTTGCCGCACTCTTTACCTACGAAATTACCTTTACCGGTGAGGGAAGTATATTGAAAAGGCCGGTGGATTTTTTTGATGATATTTTTCCAAAATTAGGAGTTGAAGTGCAAACTAATGACGGTAAAATACCGCTTACTCTAAAAGGGCCGATGCGTCCTGGAAATATTACTGTCGATGGTTCACTAAGTTCGCAATTTTTAACAGGCTTGCTTATGGCTTATGCAAAAGCGTGTACCCGGCCTGTTAGTATCAAAGTAAACAACCTTTCCAGTAAGCCTTATATCGATCTTACACTGGATATTTTAAACTATTTTGGTTTTCAGGTTGAAAACGACAACTATGAAATATTCAATATTACTCCTCGCAAAATTGTTAATAATCATATTATAAAATATACAGTTGAGGGAGACTGGAGTAATATAGCTTTTCTATTAGTTGCCGGAGCCGTGGCGGGTGAAGTAACCGTTAGCGGTGCAGATATCAACTCTTCCCAGGGCGATAAGAAAATTATTAATGCGCTAGAAGCAGCGGGTGCTATAATACAAATGAATCAAAAAGAATTAACTGTTAAAAAAAGTAGCCTTGTCGCGTTTGATTTTGATGCAACACATTCACCGGATTTGTTTCCTCCATTGGTCGCATTAGCAGCTTACTGCACAGGAACGACAACTATAAAAGGAGTTTACCGGTTGCTGCATAAAGAAAGCAACCGCGCAAAGACCCTTAAAGCGGAATTTGCAAAGATGAAGGTTGATATAGAGCTAAATGATGATATGATGATCATAAAAGGAGGCCAGCCAATAAAAGCAGCGACAGTGACTTCTCATAATGACCATCGTATCGCAATGGCCTGTGCTGTTGCGGCTTTAGGGGCAAAAGGATCTACTACCATACATGGCGCCGATGCAGTTAAAAAATCATATCCTTCATTTTTTGAAGACCTCAAAATGCTAAAAGCATCGTTGCAAATTTCATAAACGATACCTTTGGGCGATTATGGCAAAGTATACGCATGTACTGAGCAGGGCGCGAAGTTTTTCCTTTACAATCTTTGCGAATCATAGCGCTCTTTGGGTTACTAAAAAGATGCACAAATAATCAAAAGTACAAGTGAGTGACACAACCGGGTTGCCATGAAAAACTAGAGCTCGTTAACAAAAAATAAACCTCGAATTTAAAAATTCAAAAGAGTTGTATCAAACATACAATTTGAATTTTTAACATCACGAATCAAACATCATAAATAGAAATCTGAATGTCGTATACAGTAGCCATAACAGGCCGCCCCAATGTGGGCAAAAGCACTTTCTTTAACCGGCTGCTGGAGCAGCGTAAAGCAATCGTGGATGACATAAGTGGTGTTACCCGCGACAGGCAATACGGTGTGGCAGAATGGATCGGCAAAACTTTTAACGTGATTGATACAGGTGGTTTTGTAGCTCATAGTGACGACGTTTTTGAAAGAGAGATCCGCAAGCAGGTGCACATAGCAATGGAAGAAGCCAACGCCATTGTATTTATGTGTGACGTTACTACCGGTATTACCAACCTTGACCAGGAAATGGCTGAGATGCTGCGTCGCTCTCCAAAACCCGTATACCTGGTTATAAATAAAGTTGACAACCATGCACGCATGCTGGAAGCTTCAGAATTTTATAGCCTTGGATTTAAAAATATGTTTTTTGTCTCTTCTATAAGTGGTACCGGTACCGGGGAATTACTGGATGAAATTTGCGCGGCTATTCCTGCAGAGAAAGAAGATGAAAAAACAGGGCTTCCCAAATTTGCTATCATTGGACAGCCCAATGTTGGTAAGTCTTCTCTTCTAAATGCTTTGACGGGGCAGGAGCGCACCATAGTAAGTGAGATACCAGGCACCACCAGGGATTCCATTCATACTACCTACAATCTTTTCAATAAAGAATTTATTTTAATAGATACTGCGGGTATACGCAGGAAGGCGAAAGTGAATGAGGACCTTGAATTTTATTCGGTAATACGCGCTGTAAAAGCGGTGGACGAAGCCGATGTATGCCTGATAGTACTGGATGCTGAAAAGGGAATAACCGCGCAGGATCTCAATATTTTTTCTTTGGCTGAAAAAAAAGGAAAGGGAATTGTGATACTCGTAAACAAATGGGATGCAATAGAAAAGGAAACCAATACGGCCCGCGATTATGAAAAATTATTAAAACATAAGCTGTCGCCCTTTAAGGATGTTCCCATCATGTTTATATCGGCGACAGAAAAGCTGCGCATATTACAGTCAATGGAAATGGCTATAAAAGTGTATGAGAACCGCCGGCAAAAAATAACTACTTCAAAACTAAATGATGTGATGCTGAAAGCTGTAGAGGCCTATCACGCCCCGGTTGTAAGAGGTAATGCTGTCAAAATAAAATATGTTACGCAATTGCCAACTGTTGTTCCATCATTTGCATTCTTTTGTAACTATCCCGATGATATAAAAACGCCTTATAAAAATTACCTCGAAAACCAGTTGAGGGAAAAATTTGATTTAACAGGCGTCCCGGTTCGTATTTTTTTTAGAAAAAAATAACCTGTTTTTTTTATGTGTAAAAAAGTGTATACCTTAATCGGAGTAAGCTGAAACACATTTTTAAATTTTTAAAAAAATCAAATGAAAAAATTAATTACAATTGTGGCCATGGCTGCATTCATTGCCTCGTGCAATAACAGTTCTACCAGTACGGAATCTACTTCCGACTCTACATCCGGCACTATGAGTACCGACGCATCCGGCGCGATGTCATCCTCGTCTATGACTGCAATGGCAGATGGCAGTATGATGATGAAAGATGGTAAGATGATGATTAAGAAAGATACCAGTTGGGTTTCAATGGATCAGGCAATGATGTGTACTGATAGCTGTAAAGTAATGCCCAGCGGGGAAGTGATTATGAAAAATGGCGAAAAAATGATGATGACAGAAGGCATGACGATCGACAAAGACGGCATGATGATGGATGATAAAGGGAAAATGATGCCGATGGATGATAAGATGAAAATGGATTCCAAATAATTGAAGACATACAAATAATAGAAGCTTAATTTTTTAACATCTAAAAAACTCATTCTAACGAATGTGTTTTTTCGTTAGGATAACTGACACTGCATGATCAGCAGGACGATTTACAGGTGGCTTTTCGCTGTCTAAATGTGTTTTTATTATGAGAAAGGCTACTAAAATAATTACCAGGATAAGAATGATAGAAAGGTACAACCAGGGCAGGTCCTTTATTTTCCTTTTTAATTTTTTTGACTTTTTCTTTTCGAGTTGCTTTTTGAGATTGGAATTCAACTGTTCAACAAGTCCTGAAATATCTTTTTTATTGTTCAATTTTTCAAGTCCTTCTACCACGTCATTCAACATTTCTGAGTCCACCATTTTTTTTTCCAGGTCATGCCTTTCGGATGCTGATAATTTATCACTGAGATAGTCCATCAACTTTTGATTGTCAATGTCTTTATTGCTATTTGATAATATGTTTAATAAGTCATCATTCATGTAAGTACAGTTTGTAAAGTGCGATGTATGATGGAAGCGTGTGCCTGTTTCTCATATTTTCAATTGATTTATCAGCTTATTATTTCCATCATCAACCTTAAATTTCTTTTGCCATTTTGAATATAGCTTTTCACCTGCAGCGTGGTAAACCCGGTTATAACAACAATTTCTGAATAAGATTTTTTTTGAAGGTAAAACAAACTTACACATTCCTTTTGTTCCGCATTGAGTTGTTTAATAACCTTCATCATTTTATTTAAAACAACATCTTTTTCCAGCAAAGAAATTTTCTCTTCCGTTTCATCAGGCACACCCATATATTTTTCATCAAGTTCCGCGGTAAATTTTCCTTTGTCTCTTAGTTTCATGAGGCAATGGTTTTTCGCAATCATGTAGATCCAACTCTTGAAATATTCAACCTTATATTTGTAAAGTTCATTAAGAATTTTTAAAAATATTTGCTGTACAGCGTCTTTGGCATCTTCTTCATTTTTCAGATATTTCATGCAAACGCCGAGCAGCAGCAGGGTATAGCGTGGAAGCAAAATTCCCAGCCATTCGTTATCATGGTCCGTATAAAAATTTTGCAGCAGTTCATTATCGTCCGTATCGTTGTATTTTTGTGACTTCAAGGCTGCTTAATTATTTTTCTATTGAGATGTAAACATAGATGATTTCCATAAGTTAGTTTTGAATAAACCTCAAAAAAAACTATGCAATACAATGTATGCTGTGTGCCGGTTGGTCCGTTGCGGGCTGAACCGTCTCATAAATCTGAAATGATATCCCAACTGCTGTTTGGTGAAAAATCGACCGTGATAGAGCCAGGCGTTGATAATTGGGTAAAGATTGCATTAAAATATGATGGTTACCAGGGTTGGTGCCAGCAAAGCCATTTGACTGAAATTGACGAGGATTTGTATTCCAAAATTGACAAAGACCTTACTGCCGGATGGGTAAATGAAATTGACTATAATGGTCATCACATGCATGTGCCGCTGGGAAGTTCGCTCTCAGCTTTTCAAAATGGTAAGGCATTCTGGAGAAAGAATTCAGTTCAGTTTAAAGGCGAGGTATGGAACCCGGAGGAAGTAAAAATTACACATAAATTGATAAGGCAGGTTGCTTATAAATTTTTAAACACCTCCTATTTGTGGGGAGGGAAATCTGTGTTTGGGATTGACTGCAGTGGTTTTGCGCAGTTGACCTACAAGTTTATAAATAAACCGTTGTCACGAGACGCATGGCAGCAGGCAGAGCAGGGAGACATTGTAAACTTTTTGCAGCAGGCGCAATGCGGCGATCTTGCTTTTTTTGACAATGAAGAAGGAAATATTGTTCATGTCGGCATCCTGCTGAATGCCCAGGAAATTATACACTCATCCGGTAAAGTGCGTGTGGATAAGATAGACACAGAGGGAATTTTAAATCTCGAAACAAAACAAAGAACCCACAGGTTACGGATCATTAAAAGATATTTCTGAGCACCACCAGGTATTCTTTATCTGGCAGGACCTTTGTTAAAAAATGTACCTGCACTTGTGTCGCCTTTCAGATCTTGATCTTTCATTTTCTTATCAAGGAAAAGCATTTTTAATGCAATTAAAATCATGAGTACGGCAAATATTTTTTTTACGGTTTCCTGGGAAAGACTTAACGCTATTTTACTTCCGAAATAACTTCCTGCCAAAAACCCTATTGATACCAGCCACACACTGCGCATATCAATGTGGCCTGCTTTGTAATACTGTAACACGCCTAAAATACCCACCGGTAATAACAAAATGCCGAGAGATGTACCCTGTGCTCCTTTTTGCGAAAATCCCAGGAAATAAATTAGCGAGGGAACTATTATAATCCCTCCACCAACGCCAACCAGTCCACCTAAAACTCCAGCCGCTAATCCAACTATTAATAAAATAATGATTACCTGCAAACTCATACCATTCTGTGTTGAAGATTATCCGGGAAAGGTTTGTTTGTAAAATTCAATGGATTCATTAATGATCGCGAAAGCGGTTGCCTGGTCCTGGAAATCATTTATCTCTACTATTTTATTTTCCAATACTTTGTATTGCTCAAAATAATTTTTTAAAACCCTTACAAAATGTTGCGGGACATCGTCCATACTTTTTATATAATTTACTCCCGGATCTCTTACGGCAATAGCTATTATTTTGTCATCAATTAAGCCACCATCTATCATCTGCATATTGCCGATTACATACGCTTCTACCAAACACAGCGGCTGTATGGATTCGGAACACATGACCAGGATATCAAGTGGATCACCATCCTGGCCAAGGGTTTGCGGTATAAAACCATAATTTACCGGGTAATGAAATGAAGAGTAGATTACCCTGTCCAGCTTGAGCAATCCTGTCTTTTTATCTATTTCATATTTTGATTTTGAGCCTTGCGGTATTTCGATCAGGGCATTTACGATTTGAGGCGATTCCGCACCGTAGTGTGCGCCATGCCAGGGATGCAGTACATACATATCATTTTTTTTAGGAGGGTTCATATTTATTAATTGATTTTATGACTTTATTAATAGATCTTACAACCGGCAATTTAATTTTTATTTTCCAGCCCGGTATCTTATTATGTCAGCTTTTTCAAGAGTAATTAATCCTCCGCATTTAGCTTTCTCAAATAATTGCTCAACGATTTTAGTAAATTCTCTTATATTTTCTTCCGTATCAATTATCTCGATAATGAGGGGAAGATCAGCAGATATTTCGAAAAGTTTAGCCGTATGCACTTTACTGTTGGCACCAAATCCCATAATTCCCCGTATAACTGAAGCCCCTGAAAGCGATTGCCCCTTTGCTGCAAATACGATGGCTTCATACAACGGCTGATCGCCCACCTTGTCAGATTCTCCAATGAAGATCCTTAAGAGTTTTGCATTGTGGTTATTTTCCATTACTACCATAATTTAGATATTGAAATACCTGTAAATGTTGCCAGTAAACCGATAACTACACTGGAGGTGATATAAGTAAAAGCATGCAAAATTTGCCCATCGCGCAACAAACATGCTGTTTCGTTTGAAAATGAAGAGAAGGTAGTAAATCCTCCCAGG
The DNA here is from genome assembly GCA_039933035.1 of Ginsengibacter sp. Lineage (GTDB taxonomy): Bacteria > Bacteroidota > Bacteroidia > Chitinophagales > Chitinophagaceae > Ginsengibacter. The sequence goes on from JBDTOV010000003.1 coordinate 55,839, forward strand.
AATCCGGTTACTAAAAACAGCCGCCATTCCATCGTGAAATTTCCTCGTTCACTCAATCCGAAAATAAGTCCGATAAGAAAACAACCTATGATGTTTACAACTAGGGTGCCAAAAGGAAAAGTAGAAAGGAATTTATTTTGTATAAACAGGGATAGCAGGTATCTTGAAATGCCGCCAAGGAAACTTCCTAAACCGATTACTAAAATTATTTTCATCCTTTTTGTTTAATGAATCCTTTTTTCTGGAAAAATTAATATTTACATGTTGCCATCAAAAGTATATTTAAAATCAACCAGCCATTCTTTATTCTTTTTAATCATTTTTAATTTTGAAGGCCGGTTTTTATACGTATTGGAATAGGTGATGATGGTAATCGAATCCGACACTTGTTGCGTTGAATCAATAAGAATATTGGCTTCTTTGTACCCCTCTTTTTCTTCGTTACTTCTTTTAGAGTTAAAGTCTTTCAACCCATTGAAATATTCCATATTCGTGCTATCTTTTAAAATGTATTTTTCGGCTTCATCATAGTCACCTTGCAGTATAGATTCTATAAATCCCCTGCCGGATTCAAGCGGGTCACTTTTTCTTACTTCGGCCGGGTGTTTACATGCTGTCATTATACAAACAGAAGCCATGATCGTTATGATTATTTTTTTCATTTGGATATTTTAAAAAACTAAGGTAATTAAAAGTTCCCGGTCGGGCTACCGGCCGGCATAAATAAAAAACACCCTTGAATGGGTGTAAAAATTTCATTTGTTATTCAACATTCACCTGGCATTGTTCTTCGCATCGTTGAGCATTTTATTAGCGCTGTCCAACATTTTGTGAGCCTGTCGCATTTGTTCGCGGGAAGCGGAATCCATATTGGGCATAGAACCGCCGTTCATAATTTGTAAAGAATCGTTCATTCCGGGTAGCATACCACCCATTCCATGTTCTTTCATTTTTTTCTGTGCCATTTGCACGAGGGTAGACATATCAATGGCTACTTTCCATCCATCTTCCTTCTTTAAAGTAAAATCTACGGTTTCACCGGATTTTTTATCTTTTACGGGAACGGTGGCATTATCTCCATTAATTACTGCATCTCCCAATTCAATATTTTCTTTTTTATATTGTATCATTTCGGAACTGTTTGGCATTTTTTGCATGGCCATCTGCATCATACCAAGCATACCTTCACTGTCCCGGGTTGTGTACTTTTTTACTCCTGTAAAATCTTTTTTTGTGAGCGCGTCAAAAAAATTAGCCAACACTATTTTGGGATCACCACCGCCCGATTTACAGCCTGCTAAAATTATTATGGCCACTGTTACAACTGATAAAATAACCTGCTTCATGAAAACAATTTTTAGTTGGACAAATGTAGTTATTTAGAAAAATATATGTTGCATGTTCATTAAAATAAAACGAAATTATTCAGTAAGAAATCTACTTTATTTTTTGCATGAAGTCAATAAAAAATAAAAAGACGACCCGTCCGAGCCGCCTATATCAAATTTTTTATTGAAACTTATTTATGGGCTTCCATTTCTTTTATTTTTTCTTTATCATAAGCCCTGATAATTGCTTTTACCAGTTTATGCCTTACGACATCTTCTTCATCAAGTTCCACATGGCCTATGCCCTCAATATGTTTCAAAATTCTGGCTGACTTCTCCAGCCCGCTTTTCACTTTTGGCGGAAGGTCAATTTGGGTAACGTCGCCGGTGATGATGGCTTTTGCATTAGCCCCGATTCTTGTCAGAAACATTTTAAGTTGCAGGTCAGTAGAGTTTTGGGCCTCATCCAGGATAATGAAAGCATTGTCCAGTGTACGGCCACGCATATACGCCAGCGGAGCAATTTCAATCGTACGTGTCGTCATATAATAACCGAGTTTATCGGCCGGTATCATATCGTCCAACGCATCGTAAAGCGGCCTTAAATACGGATCAATTTTTTCTTTCAGATCACCGGGAAGAAACCCGAGATTTTCGCCTGCTTCTACAGCGGGCCTGGTTAAAATTATTTTTTTGACCTGTTTATTTTTAAGCGCTCTTACTGCAAGAGCCACAGCGGTATAGGTTTTGCCCGTTCCTGCCGGCCCTATAGCAAATACAATATCATTTTTATCTATAGAGGTCACCATTAACTTTTGATTGGCTGTACGCGCCCTTACCGTTTTCCCATTTGGACCAAAAACCAAAATCTCATTGGGATTTTTTTCTATAAAATTGTCAATGACTTTTTCATCATCTCCGCCAAGAATTTGTTCAAGGTAATTCTCAGTCATGTGTCCGTTTCTTTCCAGGTACTGCACTGCAAGATTTATTTTATCCCTGGCGTCTTCAATTTGTTCCGGTGCGCCGCTAAGCTTGATTTGCGTACCGCGGCTAAGAATTTTAAGACGGGGAAATTTCTTTTTAAGAATGTCAAGCTTTCCATTATTTACTCCAAAAAATTCAATAGGGTTTACCGTTTCGAGATTAATAATTGTTTCTGTCAATAGGTTAAGGTTTAAATTGTAATAGATTCATCGGGCACATATTCAAAATTCGTATTAGTCAAATATAAAAACCATACAAGTGCTTTTATCAATTTACTTATACACATTTAGTTGAAAAAGTTAAAAAAATTCTTTAATGGAAAAATAAAAACAACAGATTTTTTTTTCGTTATTGAAATTTCAATACTTTCGGTATCAAATTCATCAACATGAGAAAAAGCTATATAATAATTTTGGCGTGTCTTGCAAGTGTAATACTTTTCCAGGCCTTCACAACTTCGCAGGAGCCTCACTTTAAGAATTTGGAGGTACTTCCGAAAGATATTTCAGAGCATGACCTTGATAGCGTTATGCATCACTTTACTGCATCGTTGGGTGTAAAATGTAATTTTTGTCATGTGAGAAATGAGGATGCAAAAAAAATGGATTTTGTGAGCGATGATAAGCCTGAAAAACAAATAGCCCGTAAAATGATGCTGATGGCTATTGATATCAACAAAAATTATTTCAAACATATGGAGCATCACGATATGGACCACGACATGATGAGTAAGGATCATAACATGGACAGCAGTATGAACAAAGGAATGGATCACGACCATGATATGGACACGACGATGATGAATGCCGAACCTTCAAGCTATATGCTCAGAACCGTAACTTGTTTTACATGCCACAGGGGAGATCCACATCCTGAATCAAAAACGCCCCCACATGTTGAAGGACCACGGCCACCCGGACCGCCGCCTCCACCCCCTGCCGAAAATAAATAAAGTTTTGTTGGTAAAAAAATGTGCACAAATCGATATGCATTACGGTTTATAAGTTTGCATTGCGCGGTTTAATTTATTTCGAATAAGAGAAACTGTGTTTTTTCAAAGAAATTAAAATTATTATCGGCCACAAACAGTAAAGATCTTTTTCCATTCGGCAACATGGGACCAAATGTAACCCCTTCGATATTATCGATATAAATTCCGAGGTCGTTCATATTCAATAATAATTTTTTAGAAATTATTTTTACACGCGGTTTATTTTTTAAAGAAGCTACCTCATTTATATTTTCCGCGGAGGAAATATCGGCGAGAAAAATTTTGATAGTACATGCCAGCATACCCGTAGCAAAGGAGCGTTCTATAACGAGTAATTTGTTTCCCCCTATTGATAAAATATCTGGAACACCATTTAATTTAAATGCATTTGCAGGAACAGGGGCATGGGCGACCGGGTCAATAATATATGCATATTGTGCTACTGGTTTTTTAGTAGCCACATTAAACTTCAGAAGGCGTATAATTCCTGTGGAATCATGAAGCCCTGCCCGTGAGCCATCATCATACAAAGGTTCTTCTACATTTACAAATAGTGTCTTGTAATTGTCAGCGAACGTTAATCCTTCAAAAACTCCGTTTTGTCTTGGCCCGGATTCGTTTGTATGCATGTGCAATTGCGCGGGCAACATAAACGTATCAATATAACTCCCATCCGGATGTATTTCTGTAATGCCGGGATCTTCTAAAACCACTTTAGCAGAATTTACAATACGCTCACCTTCACTGCTCCATACCAATGTATTTTTATTTGGATTGTAACGCATGGCTTCCGGATCAGGCGTTCGGTAAGGATCATTGTGAGAATCAGGATAAAGATTCCCCGCTTTGTTCTTAAGGAATTTTACACCGGTAAAAATCACGCTGTCAATTTTATTTTCATTGATGATAATTCGTGCTTCATAAAATCTTGCGGGATTTCTTTCTGATCTGTCATCAGATATAAGATAATAGGTACTTTTTTTGGCATCATAATCAATTCCTGAAATACCCCCTATGATTGTATTTTGATATTTTGTGTTGAATGGAACAACGTATTCACTTAAGAATTTTAGATGGCTGATGTCTTCGCTGGCTGCCGAATGTTTCGAAAAGGAACAGCAGGGGTTGAAAAACAGCACAGCCAATAATGAAATGGACAAGGTTGATCTCATAGATACTATTTTAAAAACAAATTTGCAAAATCTTTTGTTATGAATGGATCGTTTTGTAAATGGATGTATATTTATTTAATTTTAGCATGTACCCTGTTTTTTTTATTAGGTTATTATATCAAATTAAAATTTGCATGTTATGAAAGAATCCAATATTACAGAAAAAGCAAGTATCAATCAGCCACGCTGGTTAACTATTGTACGGATTGTCCTGGGCCTTATTCTCTTCTGGAAGGGAATTACTTTTATACGGGATGCCTCTGATCTACAGTTGATGCTGCAAAGAATGTCCATCGGGGTGGTTGATAAAAATACCGAATGGATAGCATTTCTCATCACCTATGTGAATTTGCTGGGAGGATTGTTTATCATCGTCGGCCTTTTTACAAAAACTTCCTGCATCATACAGATTCCTATTCTTATTGGCGCCGTTTTTTTTGTAAATACACGTGCCGGCCTTAACCAGAGCCCGTCAGAACTGGTACTTTCCGCAATTGTTCTTGTATTACTGATTCTTTTTGCCATAATAGGGAGCGGTGCTATTTCTGCCGATGAATATTTCAGGAGTTATTATAAAGCCGGTGCAGAAGATGGCACGACAAAAAAGTTATTCAAATAAAAAGGACTCACTGCAATTACATGTTCGAATTTATTGGCGTAGCGCTTGTTACCAGTAATAATGCAACATGATTAATTATGGGATTCAACATTAAGAATTTTGCCAGTTTCGTTTTTATAGATATCTCATCCATTTTTTTTCAGGATGCGCCATCTTATATTTTCCATACCATTTGCAAAATGGATACAAGGAGATTACAATACAAATCCATACAATGTAAACACCCCATAGGGGCAACCCATTTACCTTAACAGGTCGCCCGAAATTAAAAGAAGTAAAATTAAAATCTGCCCAATGATATCCTTGTGTAAACAGTATACCAAACAATATTAAATGAATAATATAAAGATGGATCAGGTAATAAAACAAGGGAACTTTGCCATACACTATTACAACTTTGGTAAACTTGTTTTTAATTCCGTCTGAAAAATAAAGCACCACGAACATAATTCCCAAAGTAATTAATGAATATAGGAGCGATGGTGGATATTTAGTCACGTTCATAAAAGATAAAAAAGTAAAAGTGTTGTTCTTTTGAGCGGACCATTTTAAAGGATCGCCATAAATGTTTATAAATCTCAACACAATAAACAAAGCAACTGCTGCAAAACCGGTTCGCAGAAAAATATTTTTTCGTTTTCCGATGGGAAGCTCAAATAACTTTCCGGTTGCAAAACCAACCAACATGATGCCGAGCCATGGTATACCCGGGTATGCGAGTATAATTACAAAGTGTGGAGAAACGGTATAAAAGTTGAAACTGAAAAAAAATGAAAAGATTGCTCCCGCAACTGATGAATTGTTCAGTGGAACATATTGCAGCAGGTTGCAGCCAAAAATTATTATCAGCCCAATGACGGCCAAAACTTTCGATGAATATTTAATGAGGAACGACAGAAAAATAAAACTGAATCCTATTGCGAAAATGACTTGTAAAAGAATTTGCCTGGATTGAATATCGAACCAAAGTCCAAAATTTACCACGGTAATCTCGAGTATGATGAGCCAGATACCCCTGGTTAACAGGAAACGACGGCTCTCTTTTAGATTGCTGTGTTTCCTCAGAGAAAGGTAAGCGGAGGAGCCCGATAAAAAAACAAAGATGGGAGCACATAAATAAGTGATCCACCTTGTGAAAAATAAAATGGGGGTTGTAGTTGCCAAAGCTGTGGGACTATGCGCTATTGAATCAACATGAATAAGATCGCGGGTGTGATCTAAGGCCATTATGATCATAACCAGACCTCTTACAAAATCTATAGCTGTTATCCGCTTCATAAAAAGATATTAAATAAAAAGGTTTTCCCGGTAAGTAAGGGTTATTCAGACTTCAAATATATCGACCTTCTACATTACCACCTTTTCCATTTTTTCCAGGGTTCTATCTTCTATCCAGGCGCCAAGTCCGGGTATTTCCGGAACTTCAATAATGCCATTCTTTTTGTAAACAATTCCTCCTGCTACAGGATCTTCGGCAAACATGAGCGGCGTATCAAAATCGCAATATAAAATATTTTTACTGCTCAATGCCAGGTGTGCATTGGCCGTCATGGTTATTTTTGACTCCATAAAACCACCTACCTGCATTTTCATATTTTCTCTTTCCGCAAGGGCAATTATTTTTTGTGCTTTTAATATCCCCGAAGATTTTCCCAGTTTTAAATTGAACATATCACACGCATTCAATTGAATAAGCCTTTTGGCATCGTGGTGATCGCAACAACTTTCGTCAGCCATAATAGGTATGGGACTTTTCTTTTTTACTTTTTTAAGTTTCATGAAATCCCAACGAGGTATAGGCTCTTCACAATATTGGATGTTATAATCTTTTAATGACTGCAATATTTTAATAGCGGTCTTTACATCCCATCCCTGGTTAGCATCTATTCGCAAGGGTATTTTATTTCCGATGACGCTGCGGATTGCTTTTATCCGTGCCACATCTATTTCTTTATTTTCTCCCAATTTTACCTTGATCACCGGAAAACCGGCTTCTTTTATTTTCAATGCATCCGAAGCCATTTTTTGCGGATCGCCCATACTGACGGTATAATCAGTGATCAATTTCTTATTTTTTTTTCCACCAAGAAATTTGTACAAAGGCACGCCAGCATGCTGAGAAGCTATATCGTGTAAGGCAATATCAAAAGCACTTTTAGCACTGGCATTGGCATAGATTGTTTTGTCCATTATGCTCATACAGTTTTCTATGTCCAGGGGACTTTTCTCTTTTAAAGCTGAAGCAAGATATTGCCCGACTAAAAAGCATGTTTCCTGGCTTTCTCCATTGATAGTCTTAAAAGGGCTGCATTCTCCAAACCCACTGATGCCTTTATTGGTGCGGATGATAACGATTATATTTTCCGCGTTGTAAATAGCGCCCAACGAAATAACAAACGGTTCTTTTAATGGAATAAATAACTTGTACAATTCTATTTGGGTGATTTCTAAATCATGTTGTGTCATTAATAATGGTTTTAAAATTTGCATTCAAAGCAGGTATATCAACGATTGAAGCTGAATTGCCATCATTACCAAAAATAATATTAAGGTTGTGGAAGTAATCAATTGAGCTCTATTCTTTTTTTTCGCCCGTTTATATATGGATATACTGTAAATGTTGCGTTCATACCAGGATATTGTTTTAATAACTGTTCTTTTATGGATTTATAAACTCTTATTTCGGGATAGGCAGGAACCTGCATCTCTTTGAAAGACCACGCCCTGACATCCAACAGTACAGAGTTACTATCGCAAAGAGAATGATTTCTATTGACGTTAAAAAATGATTTCAATACTTTGCTGCTTCCCTGGTTATGGATGCATATAAACATTTCAGGAGGTTTGTAGGTGAAAAGACTGGACGATAAAAAGAAATCCCAATAGCCGAAAAAATTCAATAAGGGCAATATACCGAACAAAACAATAAATAGTTTGTTCCATCCTTTTTTCAGTGCTTGAACTTGCATGGAAACAGGAGGGTTTGCCATAAAAACTACATATAATATTAATATCATCACCATATTCCATGGCCAGATAATTCTATCGTAATCTATTCCAAAAGGACCGAACAGGGCGAGGATAGCCAGGTGCATTATAACAAGAAAAAATGCCGCGATTTTTATTGTTCTCTTAAAAAGTAAACCCATGCTTAAGAGTATTTCAATAACACCTGTAAAATATCCCATGTGATAAATTAATAAATTATATAAATATGAATTGCTTTCTTTAAAAATACGTGAGCGAGCTATCTCGTGCTGTATATTTTGAGAAAATGCAGGATTCATTTTACCAATGCCACTGAAAAAGTACACCGTTACAAAAATGAAAATTATTACGGAAACCGCATACTGCTCATTTTTATAATTAATAAACATCGCAAGTATTATAAAAATATATTGATACTCCCACGGCTGCCAACGGTTCTGATCTAATAAGCAGGAAAGTATCTCGATAGCAATTACGCTTACCTGTAATACCTTGTTTGAAGGAAACAAAAATAAAGCAAGCAACGCGGCGAGAGAAAATACAAACAACACAAGATGTATGAATGAAGGCACGAATAGAAAATGAAACGGTGGAACAACAGGAAAAAACCTATAAGCCAGCCATAATTTCCATGACATTACTTTTGCAATTAACCAGAAAAAACAAATAAGTCTTGTTACTATTATTTTTTTTGAGAGAATTGATAGGTTGGAGAACGCCATGAGGAACTATTATTTCGAAAGAATTATTTTTTTAAAACCTCGCCAGCAATTTAAAATTAATGAGTCTTGGTGTTAGTCGGTTGGGGATGCTGAAAGTGTTGTTGGCAAAGTCTTTTATAAGTTGATAAGAAATGGTATTGGCACGGTCAATTAAATTAAATACTTCAAGACTGGCCCAAATATTATCAAAGCCACGAAAAGGAGAGTGGCTGCGCCGCCGGGATTTTTCGCTGAGCAATAAGGCGCTAAAACCAATATCGACTCTCATGTAAGGTTCTATAATTAGTGCATTGCGGTACTTCACGCTGTTGGGAATATTATAGCTCATGTTACTCCCGTAAATCATATTCAGGTGCACTTTAAAATTTTTATTGGTGCTTAAATAATCCTGCAAGAATAGCCCGAGCGTAAGCAGCCGGTCTGTAGGTCTTCTTACATAACCCACTTCAGAGCGCACACTATCTGCAACAACCTGGTCAATAGTTTGCGCGGTTATCGTTTCACCCCCTGCATTTTTGTAGGTATAATAGAAATCATTATCCAATTTTTCTTTTGTTTGTGCAATGCCAATGCTCAGCCAGCTTTCCGCGTCTTTGACAAGCTCTGTAAAAATGCGGGTTTCTATCCCGGTAGCATACGCTTTGGCATTATTGTTACCATAATAGCGTATGCGGACATTGCTAATATCAAATACGTCCACATCGGTAAGTAATTTATAATAGGCCTCTGTAGTGATACGCATAGGCCTTCCCCCGTTAGAAAGATTATAATCGAACCCGGCAACAAACTGTACACTTTTCTGACTTTTTAATGCCGTGTTGACCGTGCCATCATAACGCCTCATTTCGCGATAGAAGGGAGGTTGGTCGTATACGCCGGCAGCCGCTTTAAGAACAATATCTTTTTTCCAGTTGGGTTTATAGCTGATCTGGGCCCTTGGGCTTACAATAAATTCACCGTTGAGCGAATTGTAATTGAAACGCACACCCGCCTGTAAAGTAATATCTCTAACGGAGTCACCTAAACGAATATTATCCTGAACATAACCGCTGTATTTGTTAATCATTAAATCCGATTTGGATTCCAGCGAACTACTCAGGTCGAGAACATTTGGATTGAATGGCAAAGAATAACCGGCGCTATCCTGGAACTCCCATTCTTTAAGTCTGTCATGAATGATGGTGTGATCAACTCCGGCACCCCATTGGATAAAATGGTTACCCCTGTCAAAACTGCCTTTGTGGCTTATATTGTATACTTCAATATTCAATGCATTGCGTGCATAATTTTGAAATACACCCGCACCAAGCGGATTGATGATCTGCCCAAAGGTGGGCGTCGTTTTATCAAAATCTCTTTCCCCAAAAAGATATGCGCCGGTGATATCAAAATTTTCATTTTCATTATCTCCGTACCTGCTGGCCATCCATTTTAATTTTACCCTTTTGTTTACAAATTGGTTCAGGCTGAGGCCAAGAAGGTTCGTATGGTAATGATCTTTTTCCTGTCCTTCAAAAAATATGTCGAGCCCAAGGTTGGCCGTAAACAAAGGAGAAAAGACTGCGGTTGATTTCTGTGCCGATTCAGGTACTAGTGTAAATTTAGAACCTGATACAATTCCGAGTAAGTCAAGTTGCCATTTTTGTGAAAGTTTATAAGTAATAAAGGCCTGCAGGTCCGAGGCGGAAGGCAAATAATTTCCTTTTACTTCCTGGCTGCTCAACAGGTTCTTATTCGTCTTGCTGCGAACACCAAACAGCCAGGTAAGTTTCTGATTTTTTGTGGAACCTTCCAGGTGAAACCCTTGCTCCAAAAGGCTTACATAAGCAGAGCCGCCAAAAGAGCCCGGTTTTTTATATTGAATATCGAGTACGCTACTTATCTTATCCCCGTACTTTGCCTGGAAACCGCCGTTATAAAAATTTATGTTCCTGGCCAATTCGGGGTTAATAAAACTTAACCCCTCCTGCTGCCCGTTGCTAACAAGAAAAGGCCGGTAAATTTCAAAATCATTGATGTAAATAAGGTTCTCATCGTAGTTACCACCGCGTACTGAATATGCTGAAGTAAGTTCATTGTTGCTGCCAACGAGTGTTTTAATCAATCCTTCTACGCCGCCGATTGCACCGGGAAGGGTGGAGGCGCTTTTTGGATTTATTTTTACAAGCCCCGTTTCGGTTCTTTCCCTTTGATCACTTATTATTACACTCTCCAGGGTTTTGTCACTGCGTTCCAGCTTTACCGTTAGTTGCTCTTCTTCCTGGTCACTAAGGTAAAAGTTTTTTTGCGCATCCCGGTAACCTGAATGAGAAAATATTAAAGCCAGGGCCTTCTCCGCCGGAACTTTTAAACGAAAAGTGCCCGAGTCGGAAGTGACTATTCCACTTTGTTTCCCAAGAATAGTAATGCTCGCACCTTGTAACGGGTCTTCATTTTCATCAACTACCTTTCCTGAAACCCACGCTGTTTTTTTTTGAGAAAACCCTGTAAGCGTTATAAATATAAGGATAATGGAAGCCGTTATTCTCATGCAGTGAAGATAATATTTTATAGAATATATTATCTCTTCGTTCCGTTTCAATTTTATTATTTTTGAAAAATGAGAAAAACATATATATATTTTTTCTTTTTTATTTTTTTAATGCCTGTTGGATGCACCACGCAGCAGGAGCATAAAAATGAAAAATTGGGAGACGAGAAATTGCCTGTTCCGAAAGATCCTTTCCATAAACTTTGCCAGTATTGGGACGTTACTGACGCAGAGAACCCAACCTTTAAGGATGTTTATGATCACCAGCAGGAAGGTATTAAAAATTATCCCGGCATAATTTTTATGACAGACTCGACCTTCCTGGAAAATCCCAAATCTGCATTGAGATACGGTACCTTTACTCTTCATGGAAAAGAAATTGATGCGCAATTTGATGATGGAAAAAAAGCTGTCTATACGATTCAAAATGTACAGGGAGATTCTATGCAGGTTCGCAGGGTTGAGAAAGATCATACGACTATTCTTTATGTAAAAGGCGATCGGGTATTTTGGCCGGATGCTTCTGTAAATCCATTTAATGAAATAAACAGTAAATGGAGAATCAGACCTTCCAAACAGGAAACCAGAGAGGAGTTGAACGAAAGGCTTAGAAAATGTGTCCGGTTTTATCAATACCTTTTTTTGGGTAATGCTGAAAGTGATAATAATGAAATAAATTTTACAGGATTGCCCACCTGCTTTAAATGGTACCAGGGCGGCATTCTGGTACAGGGGCCGAAGAAACTGGATAAAAAGTGGATCAACTGTTTTTACTCCGAAGAACAGGCTATGGCTGCAAGGCAAATAATGGAAGATGTTTTGGTATCAAACAAATATAACTGGGACACTACACAAAAGAACTGGCTGAAGCAAACGGCTAATGTATTGAAACAAATACAAGGTAAGATAGGAGGCAAAGGGCCTTAAAGCATTTTTAATTTTCTTATGGTTTCCTTTGGATCGTCAGAGCTAAAAATTGCATTCCCCGCAACCAATACATCAGCGCCGGCATCGAGAATTTTCTTTGCATTGTCCAAAGATACTCCGCCATCAACTTGTATTTTTGCTGAAGAGCCGGATGCACTAATCAAGATTTTTAAATCTTTAATTTTTTGAAGGGAATAAGGAATAAACGATTGTCCGCCGAAGCCGGGGTTTACACTCATTAAATTTACCAGATCAATATCTGCAATGATATCTTTAAGCAACATCACGGGTGAATGTGGATTGATTGCAACGCCGGCTTTCATTCCCAGTGCTTTTATTTGCTGGATATTGCGATGTAAGTTGCTACAAGCTTCAAGATGAACCGTCAACCCATTTGCCCCTGCATCTTTAAATTCTTCAGCGTATTTTTCAGGTTCCAATATCATCAGGTGCACATCGAAAAATTTTGAACCAACTTTTTTTAATTGTTTTATAACAGACATGCCATAGCTGATATTGGGTACAAACCGTCCATCCATAACGTCCAGGTGAAACCAGTCTGCCTGGCTTTCATTAACTATTTTGCAGGCGAGTTCCAGGTGTAAAAAATCAGCGGCTAAAAGTGACGGAGCTATTATTGGCATGTTATGAATAATGAATGATGAGTGGTGCGCGGGGCAATATAATTATAAATATTATGCTAATTTTTGTTTTGAATTTTATCAAGCGCTTCTGAAGCTTCGGTAAAATTTTTATCATACAAAAGCGCAGTCCGGTAGCTTTGAATAGCATCCTGTTGTTCACCCAGTTTTTCATAGCATTTCCCCATCCAGAAATATCCTTCGTCAAAATTATTCTGGATGGTAACGGCCCTTTTTAAAACGGCGAGCGCTTGTTCATATTTCCCCAAATCGTACAAGGCAATTGCTTTTTCACGATAAGAAAACGTATACGTGAAATCCATGTGAAGGCTGGAGTCAAAATATTGGATCGCTTTCTCTTTATCGTTTGTATAGCTATAGTACAATCCTTTTATAAACATAGCATCCTTCCCCGATTTTTCCCTGTTGGCTTTTAGCAGGCTGTCAGCAATTATTAACGAGCGGGGATTTCTTATCTCGGCGTAAACGGTTCCAAGTGCAACAAGATATTCGGGCATAGGATAAATATTTACGGCATGTTGCAGGGATCTTATTGCATTGAGCGTGTCATCATTTTCAAAATGCAGGGTCGCTTTCATATTCCACAGGTACGCATTTCCGCTGTCCTTTTTTATTTGATCGTTGGTAACAGAGAGGGCGGAATCATAAGAACCTTCATCCCTGTATGCCTCAATTAGATCCCGTACCAGCGAAAGAGAGTCGGGAAATTGCCTGATGGCATTTTTTAATGCCTCTTTAGAAGTTGAGGGCAAAAAGGTTTGCTGATTTTTATCTTCACTATCATTGCAAGAAATAATTACCAAAAGGGCCATGCTAAAAATAACACATACACTCGTTTTTGTCATGTTGCAAATTTACTATCCATATTCGGTAACTATTTAGCCCTGCCCTGATTGCAAATATAAAGTTTGCCTAAATTGCAGGGCATTATTAAAAATTACGACCAGGATATTTGTTCCGTTGTTATGCTTTGTTTCTTTTATTGTAAATTATCAAACCGAATATTTTCAACGACAGCGGCAACCACCGGCCTGCACGCTAATGGGCATAAATGCAATAATGTATCAGCAGGGTAAACTGTCCTTTAGCAGAACGTATTGACTAATTCAATTCAATTACTTCACAATCTTTAATGTCTTCGCCGTCAATTGCAAAACGGATCAAGGTGCGCATTTTATGAAAGCCCTGTTTACCTCCGGCACCCGGATTCATATGCAGGCAATTCAATTTTTCATCGTACATAATTTTTAAAATATGTGAGTGCCCGCTGATAAGAAGTTGCGGATGATGAATTAAAATCTCTTTTTTTGTTTCGGCGTTATAACGCGGCGGGTAACCTCCTATATGGCGTATCAATACCTTTACTTCTTCGCAAAAAAATACTATCTGTTCAGGATAAACGCTTCGGATATCATAGCCATCAATATTTCCGTACACGCCTCTTAGCACCGGTGACATGCCAGTCAGAGTGGCTATACCCCTTACTAATTCAGTTGCAATCCCAATGGTTCCAAAATCCCCCGCATGCCAGATTTCATCACATTTTTTAAAATGTTCAAAAACTCCGGGATCAAGGAAATTATGGGTATCTGATATAAGGCCAATTCTTGTCAAGTTTTAATATTACTGTAAATTTACCATACGATGCAAAGTTATTCTGGCAATAAATTGCCTTGGCATCCTTTCTTTTCACATTTTTAAACTTTTATGCCTCATTATCATAAATCAGGTTCCTTTCCTCATAAGCGTCATACGCAATTTAGAAAGCCGGACGGTACTTTGTACTCAGAACAATTATTTTCAACGGAAGGTTTTTCATCAGATTCATCGTTACTGTATCACACGCATCCGCCAACACAGATTATAAAGACTGATGAGCCCTATGCTGCGATGCCTGAAGTGGCGGAGGAAAAAATGCTGAAGCACAGGAGTTTCCAGGGCTTTAACATACAACCTGAAAGCGACTATATTAAAAGCAGGAAACCTGTGTTGGTAAACAGTGATTGCCATATTTCACTCGCAGCCCCGGCGAAAAGTATGGAAAAATATTTTTTTAAAAATGCAGATGCGGATGAAATAATTTTCGTGCATGAAGGCAGTGGGAAATTAACGACCCAATATGGAGAGATAAATTTTGCCTATGGCGATTACATCGTTATTCCCCGCGGCTCCATTTACCAAATTGAGTTTGATACAAATGATAACCGGCTGTTTATTGTGGAATCGTTTAGCCCTATCCGTTATCCAAAAAAATACCTGAGCAACTATGGTCAATTGCTTGAAAATGCGCCATACTGTGAAAGAGATATACGGCAACCGGGTAATTTGCAGACAATTGATGAAAAAGGGGATTTTCTCATCATGACAAAAAAGAACGGAATACTATATGGTATTCATTATTTGCATCATCCTTTTGATGTAGTTGGATGGGATGGATACTGTTATCCCTTTGCTTTTTCCATTCATGATTTTGAGCCCATAACCGGGCGTGTTCATCAGCCACCGCCCGTGCACCTTACGTTTGAAGCGCGCAATGTAGTTGTATGTTCTTTTGTTCCCCGGATGTATGACTACCATCCGCAATCGATACCTGCTCCCTATAATCATAGCAATATTGATAGTGATGAAGTGCTGTATTATGTTGATGGCGATTTTATGAGCCGGAAACATGTTACCCGGGGCATGATCACGTTGCATCCCGGTGGAATTCCCCACGGGCCTCATCCCGGCGCTGTTGACAAAAGCATCGGCATGAAAGAAACAAGGGAACTTGCGGTTATGGTAGACACGTTTCATCCATTGCAATTGACGAAGCAGGCACTTGAAATTGAAGATGACAATTACGTCATGAGCTGGGCAGAGTAGAAACCGGGGAAAAAGGCGTCAAAAGTAAGAGCAGATAAGAGCTACAGGGAATTGGTTCAAAAGTTTTTGTCTTATCTCTTTTTTCGGTTAGTTTTATTTCTCTTTATTTTAATAAAAAATACAAACATGATAAAATTCAATGAACTTAAAACAGGTGATTATGTTCTCGCAGAGAGCGATGACCAGGCATGGGCAGGTGAAGTAACCAATTTCAACCACGACGAAAAAGAGATCAGCGTATATAATGGGGTCCAGGATTTTTGGTTTAAGTCCGAAGAGCTATTTCCTTTGCCCCTTGACGAAGAACAACTCCTGAAATTGAAATTTCAAAAGCGTGTGAATGAAGATGGCTCAGTAAAATATATGAAAGGCGCTTTTAGAATTCAGACGCCGCAACAGGATCATTTTTCCAACTTTGAATTGTGGTATAGAGACGAAACCAGGGTTATGACCCAACCCATATCAGTTCACCAATTGCAAAATCATTATCTCGCCATGACCAAAGTACACCTGACCGATGATGTAATATAATTACTACAGGGACGCACTAACCAGCCTGGTTTCTATATGGATGTTTTGCATAAAACCAGGGTAATTCAGGCTGACAATGGTGCTGTTTTCTATTAGGCCGTATTTTTTTGCGTAATAACTGTTTATATTGTTGGAAAAAGATGCAGGAGGAATCAACGAAGATGAAATAGATGTGGAAACGTGTATCACATCGGAATAAGTCATTCCATTTACCGTTCTTGAAATGCCCTTTTCCTCTATAGTATATTTAAGGATTACAGGAATTGGATTACCGGATATCGAAACGGTCAGGCTTTGGATCCAATTAGTCCCTAAGGCTGCGTTATCTTTTAAGTATAATCTTTCAAAAGGTGCCGCACTGAGGTCTACAGGTAAAGAATCAAATTGGTAATAATCATTCCCATTGTTATAAAGATATTGATTGCTGCCATTTGAAATAGTGAATACATGATAGCTTTTCCCGTTTATCGAGCTGTCTCTCGAAGTAGAACTTAACGTATAATCCGAACTGACAGGGGTGGATCCGGACGAATCTGTTTTATGATAATTCCAGGAACTTCCCGAAGATGTCGTCAGGTATTTGTCTTCAGTAGGTGGTATATTTGATTTTTCAGTTTTCGTGCAGGACATGGCAAAAAGCAGAATTGCCAGAAATAATAGCGTTTTGATCTTCATTTGGTATTTTTTTGCGGATGGGGTGTAATATTAACCCTTTTTTTGTAAAATTAAAATATTTACTCCTATCTTTGCGCTCCCAAAAACAGTATGGCCAAACAAGCACTCATCAAACAAGACGGTACAATCCTGGAAGCCTTATCCAATGCGATGTTCAGGGTTAAGCTTGAAAATGGGCATGAAATTTTGGCTACCATTTCCGGTAAAATGCGTATGCATTACATTAGAATTTTGCCGGGAGATAAGGTGGGAGTGGAAATGAGCCCTTACGATTTATCAAGGGGTAGAATTATTTTCAGGTATAAATAGAAAATGATCACTGGTTAATAAAAAATTGAAATCATGAAAGTAAGGGCATCTATAAAAAAGAGAAGTGTGGACTGTAAGATTGTGAGGAGAAAAGGAAGATTATATGTAATCAACAAAAAGAATCCACGCTTTAAGCAAAGACAGGGGTAATATCAATATTCAACGGGTTATAAACAATTTTGCCTGTTGTGAATTATCTATTGCTGATTTAGATTGAAAAAACTTTAAACTTTAAAATAAAATATGGCTCGTATTGCCGGTATTGACTTACCAAAAAACAAAAGAGGAGAAATAGGTCTTACATATATATATGGCATTGGACGCTCCACTGCCCGTTATATTTTAGACAAGGCGAATGTTGGGTACGATAAAAAAGTGAATGAGTGGAACGATGATGAACAAACCGCTATCAGGAATGCGATTAGCGGCGAATTTAAAACAGAAGGTGCATTACGCAGTGAAGTGCAAACCAACATTAAGCGCTTGCTGGATATTGCATGCTATCGTGGCCTAAGGCATCGTAAGGGTTTGCCATTACGCGGTCAGCGTACCCGTACCAATAGCCGCACCCGTAAAGGAAAACGTAAAACGGTTGCCGGTAAGAAGAAAGCACCCAAGAAATAAATAAAATGATTTCCCCGCGGAAATTTTAATACGGCTTTATTTTCGAATTACCCCGGATATCTACAAGCCGGAAGGAGGGTTGGTTCGGTCCCGATGTGTCGGGATAAATTTTTTAAAGATTACCTATTTAATACAATTATGGCAAAAGCGACCAATGTAAAAGGATCCAATACGAAAGCATCCTCAAAAAAAAGAATCGTAAAAGTAGAACCCTTTGGCGACGCTCACATCGTAGCAAGTTTCAACAACATTATTATTAGTTTAACTAACAAGGCGGGACAGGTTATTTCATGGTCTTCCGCCGGTAAGATGGGTTTCAGGGGTTCAAAAAAGAACACACCGTATGCGGCGCAAATGGCAGCCGCAGATGCAGCTAAAGTTGCATTGGATGCGGGATTAAAGCGCGTCGATGTTTTTGTAAAAGGACCTGGCTCAGGCCGCGAGGGAGCTATCCGGTCGCTTTCACAGTCAGGGATTGAGATTGTAATGATCAAGGATGTAACGCCTTTACCACATAACGGTTGCAGGCCTCCCAAAAAGAGAAGAGTTTAACGAGGTATGATGTATGATGTATCTCATCGTAGATCATATATTGCACTTATTTTTATAACAGGGTGTATCATTAATTTTAGATTTTTAACGATGATGCACCGTCACCAAAAAATCAATATATAAATTATGGCTCGGTACACAGGACCTAAAACGAAAATCTCCAGGATATTCGGAGAGCCCATTACAGGTAATGGGAAATGGTTAACAAAGAACAGCAACCCCCCCGGCATGCACGGCGCAGCCCGTAAGCGTAAAAGCCTCGGAGAATATGCTTTGCAACTTCGCGAGAAGCAAAAAGCAAAATACACGTATGGTGTATTGGAAAAGCAATTCCGCAACACATTCACTGAAGCTTCACGCCGCAAAGGGGTTACCGGTGAAAATCTTATTAAGCTGCTTGAAGCACGGCTGGATAATACCGTTTACCGCATGGGAATTGCCATAAGCAGGCAAGCTGCAAGACAACTCGTGTCGCATAAACACATTACCGTTAACGGCAGTGTGTTAAATATTCCTTCTTATTCTTTAAAGCCGGGTGATGTTATTGGATTGAAAGAAAAAACATCGGAAAATACTTCTATCACGGGAAATCTCCGTCCGAAAAATCCTAAGTTTAACTGGATTGAATGGAGCGAGGGAACTATGCAGGGCACTTTTATCGCCTATCCTGAAAGAGAAAGCGTTCCTGAAAATATCAAGGAACAGCTTATTGTGGAATTGTATAGCAAGTAATATAATAGTCGCAGGACTTTAGCAGTATCATATAATTAAATCAAATCAAAACAAAATAAAAAATGGCCATTTTAAATTTTGTAAAGCCAGACAAAATCGTTCTCCAGAAAAGTAATGATTTTGAAGCACAATTCGAGTTTCGTCCGTTAGAACCAGGTTATGGTGTAACCATTGGCAATGCTTTGCGCAGGGTATTGCTCAATTCTTTAGAAGGTTACGCGATAGTGGGAATCAACATTGCCGGTGCCGATCATGAATTTGCAACCATCAAGGGCGTTACCGAAGACGTTACTGAAATTATTCTCAACCTGAAACAGGTTCGCTTTAAAAAGAAAGTTGACCAGGATGCAGGTACTGAAAAAATTAGTCTTTCATTAAAAAATAAAACTGAATTCACTGCCGGAATGATTGGGGAAGCTTCTCCTTCTTACGAAGTGATGAATCCTGAACTGCTGATTTGCACCATGGATAATTCAGCAAAGCTTGAAATTGAAATTACTATAGGAAAGGGACGTGGTTATGTTCCTGCAGAAGAAAACAGGGAAAAGAGTTCTCATTTTGGATACATTCCTGTTGATTCAATTTACACGCCCATTAAAAATGTAAAATACAGTATTGAAAATACAAGGGTTGAACAAAGAACTGATTTTGAAAAGCTGGTGATGGACGTGGTGACCGATGGTACGATTCACCCGGAAGAAGCCGTGAAGCAGGCATCGAGAATTTTGATTCAGCATTTAATGATCATTACAGACGAGAATATAACTTTCGATAGTAAGGAAGAAAAGAAAGAAGATCTTGTTGATGAACAAACCTTGCAACTTCGCAAAGTATTAAAAACACCTTTGGAAGATCTTGACCTTTCCGTAAGAGCCTTTAACTGCCTGAAAGCCGCTAAAATAAATTCGCTAAGCGAATTGGTTCAGTACGAGCAGGAAGATCTTATGAAATTCAGAAATTTCGGTCAAAAATCTTTAAGTGAAATTGAGCAGGTGCTTAATGAAAGAGGACTTGGTTTTGGAATGGACCTTAGCAAGCTCAAATTAGACGACGAATAAATAATGGGTTAATGTAATCATTAGCCAATTAAAACCATATCATCCGCCTTGTAATTCCTGACACGGTACAAGGTTTAACCATTCGGTTTTCATTCTATAGAAAGAAACTGAAATAAAAATAAAGTCATGCGTCACGGAGACAAAGGAAATAATTTAAGCAGAACAGCAAGTCACAGAAAGGCATTGCTTAGCAACCTCGCCTGCCAGCTATTTCAATATAAGAAAATAGTAACCACATTGGCGAAGGCAAAGGCGCTTCGCCCGTATGTAGAGCCGTTAATTACAAAGGCTAAAGATAATACAACACATCAGCGCCGTTTGGTTTTCAGTCATCTGCAGGATAAGGAAGCCGTAAAAGAATTATTTGACGTAATCAGTGCTAAAGTTGCTGCACGTCCCGGTGGCTATACCCGCGTAATTAAGTTGGGGAAAAGAGTAGGCGACAATGCCGAGCTGGCGATGATAGAACTCGTCGACTATAATGAAATTTATGGTAAAGGTAAAGGCGAAACTGCAGGATCTGCCAAGAGAACACGAAGGGCGGGAGGACGTAAAAAATCGTCAACTGAAAGTATCGCGGAAACGCCAACTGAGGCTGCCGAAGTTGAGGTTGTTGCCCAGCCTGTTAAAACAAAATCAGCTTCTAAAAACCAGGATGACCTCACCAAAATAGAAGGTATTGGACCCAAAGCAGCAGAAGCTTTGCAGGAAGCCGGTGTGAAAACTTATGCCAAATTATCTAAAAGTACTGCTGAGGAACTAAAAGAAATTCTTGAAAAATCGGACGGTCATTTTAATGCTTTAGATCCTGCAACATGGCCGGAACAAGCGGAGTTGGCAGCAGCAGAAAAATGGGAAGAATTGAAAGTGCTCCAGGACAAACTAACCGGAGGAAAAGAAGTTTAAATGATTCATATCTCGTTAATATAAAATACAATGTCCCGAAAACGGGGCATTTTTTTTGCCTAAAATGACCGACATAATTGTTAGCAAATAAAAATAATATGACATTTTTTTTTGCCAACATTTTCTTTTCTTTGTAAAACCATATACATGTCTGAATTACAATCCCTACAATCTGCAGTTTTAATTTTAGAAGACGGAAATATTTTCCACGGTAAAGCATTTGGCAAGATAGGAACTGCTACCGGCGAAATTTGTTTTAATACCGGGATGACCGGTTACCAGGAAGTCTTTACAGATCCGAGTTACTATGGACAGGTAATCATTATGAATAATGTTCACATAGGAAATTACGGTGTAAAAGATGGTGATGTGGAAAGTGATTCCGTAAAAGTAAAAGGAGTAGTAGGAAGAAACCTGGAACAGCAATATTCCCGGTTTTCTGCTGATAATTCACTGCAGGATTATTTTGTAAAACAAAATATTGTAGCCATAGATGAAATTGATACACGGGCGTTGGTAATACATATTCGCAACCAGGGCGCTATGAATTGTATCATTTCAAGTGACAACAAAAATATAGAAGCACTTAAAAAGTTATTAGCAGCTGTACCTCCCATGAATGGACTGGACCTGGCTTCCACAGTTTCGACAAGGGAAAGTTACACGGTCGGTGATGAGAGAAGTAAGATAAGGATAGCCGTTTTGGATTTTGGCATTAAAAAAAATATTTTGAATTGTCTTATTGAAAGAGGTGCTTATGTAAAAGTTTTCAATGCGGGGGTTGGCTTTGCGGAATTGGAGAAATTCGCTCCGCATGGCTATTTTATAAGTAATGGTCCGGGGGATCCGGAGCCTTTGCATTACGCGGTGACAACTATCAGGGAAATTCTCCAGGCAAAAAAGCCTTTTTTTGGCATTTGTCTTGGGCAACAGTTATTAGCGTTGGCCAATGATATTCCTACTTTTAAAATGCACCACGGGCATAGAGGTTTAAATCACCCGGTTAAAAACATTATTACCGGGAAATGTGAAATAACTACCCAGAATCACGGCTTTGGCGTAAACGCAGATGCTGTAAGGGCCGCGGAAAATATTGAAATTACCCATATAAATCTTGACGATGATTCTATAGAAGGATTGCGCCTGAAAGACCGGCCTGCATTTTCCGTTCAATATCATCCGGAATCTACGCCGGGTCCGCATGACAGCAGGTATTTATTTGATGATTTTTTTGATTTAATACAACGAAACTGACGAATATTTCCTGGTTAACGTCATTTTAAAAATTATTTTTTTATTTAAATTCGTAGCATGAAAATCGCAATCATTAACGGCCCCAACTTAAACCTTGTTGGAACAAGGGAGCCAGATATTTATGGCGGAGAATCATTTGAACATTATTTTAATAAGCTTAGAAAAAAATATGAGGGCATTGATTTTGATTATTTTCAAAGTAATGTAGAAGGAGAACTTATTAATGAAATTCAGCGTGCTGCAGATAAAATGGATGGAATTATTTTGAATGCAGGGGCGTATACACATACTTCTATTGCTATTGGTGATGCAATTGCTGCAATTAAAACGCCTGTAATAGAGGTGCATATTTCTAATATTGAAGCAAGAGAAGAATTCCGGAAATACTCACACATATCTTCAAAATGTGCGGGAACAATTTTTGGATTCGGATTAAAGGGATACTTGCTCGCAGTAGAATCCTTTTTGAATTGATAAAACCGCAGGTTATAGTGAAATTGGCTACGCTTTTATTTTAGATTTTTTATAAGCCCTTTTACAATTTTTTTGTACGCATCGGCTTCTGCAAACTGCTCCTGTATGAATTGATTGTCTTCCAGTTTTCCCATCACAGCATTCATTTCTTCATTGCTTTCGTACACCATTTTCCTGAAAGGATTAGCATAGTCTTTAGCCCTTGACGCATAGATTGCTTTGCTCATCCACGTTTTAGTTGCAACTGATTTTTCCAACAATTCTTTGAACCCCTGCAGCGTAAACTGTTTGGAAGTTATATTTTCAATTTCCAGCAGCGATGTGTATGCGTGAATTAATTTGTCATTCATATAATTACTACCACTTTTTCTATAGCAATCATGAACCTGGTTCCATGAATTAATTTTCCCGGTTTTTATATCTCGTTTCATTTTATCTACATCTGAAACAGTCATTAATTGTCCGCCAATATTTTGCCATTTTGATCTCTGAATTTTTGTCGGGATGCTTTTCTTTAATTCTTCGAATGAAGAAAATTTGTTGAGCATTGCGTGGTTTACCAATTGGGTAATGCTATAGAAAATAGTTAATTCTTTAAACAAATCAATTACCTGGGGAACCTTTACTATTTCAGTTTGGCGCTGGCTGTTTTCAAAACCCTCTGCAAAATAATTTCCCTTTGCATCGGGTTGTAAGCGCGACAGGAAATCAATGGCATCAAAAATTTCATTGATGGTATCCGGCGCCAGGTAATCGCATTCGATGTGCTGAGTTTTTTCTGTTCTTCTATCCCTGTTCGCATACTTCCAGGTGTTACGGGCCAATGCATACATATTGTACATAAACCAGTAACCAGGCATTATAACCAGTTTATCATTGCTTTCGTCATTACTAACAAGGCAAAAAGGAAGGGAGATATTTAATTCATTAGGAAAATCTGCTTTGGCTAAAATGGTAAAAGAAGCAAATTTAGAATTGTGTTTAAGACTTACGCACAGACCGGGCCAGAACCCTCGCCCCGCAACAATTTCACCATCTGCACCCCGGCTATTATGGTTGCTCCCGATAGTAGCGCCGGCTGCAATATTGCTTTGCCCCATTATTAAAGAAGCGCATAAGAACGAATTGTTATGGTGTTGCTCGTGTGCGGGGAATATCAACGAGTTCAATACTTCGCAGCAGGAGATAGTTGAATTGTTTCCCAGGTATGAATTGATTAGCCTTGCGCCATATTTCAGTTGTGAGTGAGATGCCATTACAAATCTTACTGCTTTAACGCCATAAAAAATTCTACATCCATACCCAACAATACCATTTACCAGTTCGCATCCTTCGCCAATTTGTGATGTACGCTCTTTATCACTATTGATCGTAAGATTCTTTAGTTTGTTGGCGCCTTTTAAATAAGCATCCGTACCAATACAAACATCCTTGATTATGCTGCAATCTTTTATAACGCACCGGTCGCCGATGGTTCCGTAATAACCCCGTTTTTTATCAAACTTCTTTTGGGTTAATTCAACAAATCTTTCCAGCAATACCGTATCATCGCGGTTGCTGCTCCATAAAAAAGCATCGCCAGGCAACATACCATCAAAAGGAATTACACGCCTGCCACCTGCTTCATTACGAATTTCCATCCATACCCTGGCTTCTTCGTGCTCGCCTTGCTTTAAAATCCCGTTGCCAAATTTTGAATAGCCTGTAGTTGCCAACTCATCTACATTAGCAATCATGACTTCGTTTCCAATAATATAATGGCTTAAATAGTGAGCATTATCAATGCAGATATTATCTCCAAAGTCGCAACTGATAATCGTACTATTATAGATGCCCACTGGTAAACGCAGATTGTGAAACTCAAGATAATATGGCTCTAATTTCCCAATACGAACCAGGCCGAAAAACTGGCAATTTTTTACGAGCAGGGGATCAAATGCATCGGAAACAAAAATTTGATTCCAGTCGTCAGAATCATTTCCGTTTAGTTTAAGAACTTCCTTTTCTGAACCCGAAAGCTTTCGGTAACGAATTCCATTTATATTTTGCCTATTCCTAAGGTAATATTCGTCGTTACCGGCTGGTAAATATTTTACATCAATAAAATTATAACCTAAGTCATTTACCGGGTGTTTTATTATTATATTCATAGATGGTAGGCCAATCTAAGGGGGCAATTTGATGTAATATAAATGTTTTTTCTTTAAACTTTTTAAGGAGCTATTCTACGGTTACAGACTTGGCAAGGTTTCTTGGTTTATCCACATCGCATCCTTTTGCTACACCAATATAATAGGAAAGTAATTGCAGGGGGATAACGCTTAACAGCGGGGCTACAATTTCGTCTGCAGGGGGTACGGTAAAAACATCATCCGCCATGGTAGGTATGGTTTCATCTCCTTCTGTAATGATGGCTATAACCTTGCCTTTTCGGGCTTTCACTTCCTGGATATTGCTTACAATTTTTGCATGATATTCATCGTTCGTGGCCACAAAAATTACAGGTAAATTTTCATCAACAAGGGCGATGGGGCCATGTTTCATTTCTGCGGCCGGATATCCTTCGGCATGTATATAAGAAATCTCTTTTAGCTTCAGCGCGCCTTCCAGCGCTATAGGGAAACTATATCCTCTACCGAGATACAATGCATTTACGGCATTACTATATTTTTCGCCAATAGCTTTTAACAGCATGCCATCTTTCAATACCGCTTCTACTTTCTCGGGTATCTCTTCCATTTCTACCAGCAGCCTCGAATATCGCATGTCGTCAATTGTGCCTTTTTCTTTTCCAATTTTTAAAGCAATCATTAACAGCACTGCCAATTGAGCTGTAAATGCTTTGGTGGAAGCCACACCGATTTCCATACCCGCGTGGGTATAGGCACCTGCGTGAGATGCCCGTGAGATCGATGAGCCCACTACGTTTACAATTCCGAAGATAAAAGCGCCTTGTTGTTTGGCTTTTTCAATGGCCACTAAAGTATCTGCAGTTTCACCGCTCTGGGATATAGCAATGATCACGTCTCCCTTATTTATAATAGGATTCCGGTAACGGAACTCAGACGCGTATTCCACCTCAACCGGTATCCTGCATAATTCTTCAATAACATATTCAGCAACGAGGCCTGCATGCCAGCTTGTACCACAGGCTATAATAATATAACGCGGCGCATTGATAAGCGCTTCAATATTATCCGATACGCCCTTCATGGTGATGGTTCCTTTTTCTGCGTTTAGCCTGCCCCGTAAACAATCGTATATACTTGAAGGCTGCTCATGAATTTCTTTTAACATAAAGTGTTCATACCCACCTTTTTCAATAGCCGCCAGCTCCATGTCCAGCGTGGTAATATAGGGTGTTTGTTTCTCGTTGCCCAGGTTTTTAAGAATCAGTTCATCCGCTTTAATAATCGCAATTTCGTAGTCATTTACGTATACCACTTCCTTAGTATATTCCAGCATGGGCGTTGCATCTGAGCCGAGGAAGTGTTCACCCTTGCCTATGCCAATTACAAGCGGGCTTCCTTTCCTGGCGGCAATAATAGTATCCGGATGATCCTGGTCAAGAAGTAAAATTACATAGGCTCCTGAAACTCTTTTCAGGGCAATTCTCACGGCCTCTTCGAGAGCACATTCGCTGTTTTTCTGAATTTCCTCTATAAAATTCAGGAGCACTTCAGTATCCGTTTCACTTTTAAAAGTATATCCTTTATTTACCAATTCCTTTTTAAGCTGGCCGTAGTTTTCGATGATGCCATTATGTATCATCGCGAGCTTGCCACCGGCACTTCGATGGGGATGCGCATTTATATCGTTGGGTTCTCCATGGGTAGCCCAGCGTGTGTGTCCTATGCCAATATTGGCATGAAGGCTTTTACCGAGTAAACTTTCTTCCAATTCAGCAACTTTCCCCTTTTTCTTATATACCAAAAGGCCGTCACCATTTATTAAAGCCACGCCTGTACTGTCATAACCACGATATTCCTGCCTTTTAAGTCCGGTAATAATAATTGGGTAGGCTTCCCTGTGACCTATATATCCTACAATTCCACACATAAATGATTCTATTTAGCGATTGATTTTTAAAGAGGCTTTGTCCTATAAAAATGGCAGCATAATGCCGGATTTGCCGGTTTGTAATTGTCACAAATTAGCGAAAATGTTGCTAGCGGAAACAAAGCGCCGTTTTTTTTGAGCGGTTTTAATATAAATATTGACGAAATGAGCCATTAGATAACAAGCTGTAACCGTTGGATAATATTAGTTGCAAAACACTTTTTCCATATTTAACTTTTCTTAAAATTTTATTTATGAATAAAATATACTCTTTATTGCTCAGCGTCTTTTGCTTTCAACAATGTAATTTCTCCCTGGATATTTTTAACAGGTTAAATGTTTATACAAAAAAATTTATAATTTTTTTTTTAAGTCTTACGCTGCTGATTTCTCTGCATATTAAAACTTATGCTGACGTCACCCTTTCCACATCAACGCTTTCAGCATCAAATATTAACCAGGGCAGCAATAACAACATTGTGTATGCTTCGCAAATGGCAGTAACTGTTAGCGCAGTAAGTGTCAATAATATCCAGTTTACCTTGAACGGCACATTAAATGCAAGCGACC
>JBDTOV010000004.1:0-82669 GCA_039933035.1 Ginsengibacter sp.
CCTGTTTGCAACATACTTTTTAAAATAGCCTCACTTAGTGGCCGGAACCCGATATAGCGATAGTAAGTGCTCACGCCATTTACAGAATCTCTTCCTGCTGAATTTAAATGAATACTGATCAACAAATTTGGATTTTGCCCGTTTAAAAAAGTAATTCTCTCATACATGCTGAGCGTCGTATCTTTTGTTCTTGTCATTACAACTTTTACCTTCCTGAGACGCAAGGCTTTCTCCAGTTCCTTTGCAATCAGCAGGGTATAATCTTTTTCCTGGATATAGGTGCGAACACCCCTGGCGCCTATATTATCTCCCCCGTGACCTGCATCAATGGCAATGGTCAGGTTTTTTAAGGCCAATATTTTGGGCTGGCGTTTAACCCTTATAGTTAGTTTATTTAAAGAATCATAAAAAATGTTATAGCCCCAGTGTTGGGAATGTTTTAATTCTATAAATACACGCATCACATCATCTTCAGGTTGTTCATACCAGGCATTCTTTATTTCTTTGGCGGTAGACAATTGCGTTATCCAGTTGGTATTGCTGGTTGCCCCGAAAATATCGACTACGATTCTTGACGGATCAATTTCCATCATGCTCCTGTAGGGAAGTTTTTCGTCAAGTTTTACGGTTACATAATCAAAAAGCGAATCGCCCCATACTTTCCAGCTATCGGTTAAATGCTCCAGGGTATTAACGCCTGTCGTTTCCATTACCTTGTCCTTATTAATATAGGCTGAGTGTAATTTTGAAAGCTGTACTTTATAATCCGTATTAAAACTATCCACCACTTTCAAAATGATGTTGCTGTCGAGAAAAGTCATCTTAGCGCCACCCAGCCTGTCTTCGCCAATTCCGTATTTTAAAAACGGCAGAGAATCGGTTGTTTTTACGTAAAAAAAACCCGGCGTTTTATTTTGAGAATATGAAATTAAAAAAGAAAAAGTAAGGGTAAAGGCGAGTATTATTTTCATGGAATGAAGGTAGAAAATTAAAACAAAAAAGCTTTGAGTATCGAACCCAAAGCCTTTTCATAATATCAAAAAGTCATTTACTACAATCCATATCTCCCATCTTCAATCAATTTATCCGCAATTAACCTTCTGGCATCTTTGCTATTAAATGGTTCCGTTTTTGTAAACCGTTTTAAACCGAGTAACATCATTTTTTGTTCATCGCCTCCGGCAAAAGCGTTAATGGCTTCTTTACCGCATTTGGCTATTGTATCAATGGCATTATTAAGGTAGCATTGCATCATCGTAATTTGAACTTTGGAAATTTCTTCGCCATTTTTATCTGATAATTTTATTACACGAAGCAGAGTACTTTCTGCAATAAAAGTTTCAATGGCCATGTCTGCAATATTCATTATAATCTCCTGTTCATTGGTAAGGTTAGTCGTTAATTTTTGAACCGCAGCACCGGCTACCATCAATATGCATTTCTTCATATTGGCAACGATCTTTTGTTGTTTTGAAAATGGGCCTTCTTCATTATCACTAAAATCCGGAATGCTCATTAATTCTTTCTGAACATTCATAGCAGGTCCCATCAGGTCAAGTTTTCCTTTCATAGCTCTTTTGAGCATCATGTCAACGGTAAGCAGGCGGTTTATTTCGTTGGTGCCTTCAAAAATACGGTTGATCCGGCTATCGCGATAGGCCCTGCTGATATTATATTCATCGCTGTAGCCATTACCGCCATGTACCTGCACGCCTTCATCTACAACAAAACTAAGGACCTCGCTTCCATGTACTTTCAATATGGCACACTCAATAGCAAATTCTTCGGCGGCACCTAACAGTGCTTCACCGAAAGGCTTCCCGGAAGCGAGCAATTCCGCTTCTTTATCATCAATCCATTTTGCAGTTCGATATATCGCACTTTCGCTGGCATAAATTTTTATGGCCATTTCCGCCAGTTTATGTTTGATGGCGCCGAAATTAGCAATCGGTGTTTTAAACTGCTCTCTCGTTTTGGCATATTGAATGGTTTCGCTCAAAGCGAGCTTTGTGCCACCAATCGCCGCGGAGGCTAATTTTAATCTCCCGATATTTAATATATTGAAAGCAATGATGTGCCCTTTGCCAATTTCACCCAATACATTTTCCAAGGGCACCTTGCAATCCTGGAAATACAATTGAACCGTGGAAGAACCTTTGATCCCCATTTTGTGCTCTTCCGGGCCGCGGGTAAATCCTTCAAAATCACGTTCCAGGATAAACGCAGTAAATTTGTCGCCGTCAACTTTTGCAAACACAGTGTAAACGTCCGCAAACCCTCCATTGGTAATCCAGCATTTTTGACCATTGAGAACATAATATTTCCCATCAGCAGAAAGCGTCGCCGTAGTTTTAGCACCTAATGCATCACTGCCACTACCCGGCTCTGTTAGTCCGTAAGAACCTTTCCATTCTCCCGAAGCAAGCTTTGGTATGTATTTCTTTTTCTGATCTTCAGTGCCAAAATATAAAATTGGTAAAGTACCGATACCCGCATGGGCACTCATAGCCACGCTAAACGAATAACCTCCGCCAAGGCCTTCACTCACAAGAGTAGCGGTAACAAAATCTTTTCCCATGCCACCCAGGTCTTCGGGAACGGATGCCCCCAATAATCCCTGATCGCCTGCTTTCTCCATTAATGAAGGCATTAAGCCAGGTTCCAATTTATCAATTCTATCTACAATTGGCAACACTTCAGTTTGCAAAAACTGGAGGCACATTTCACGGACCATCAGTTGTTCTTCCGTGTAGTCCTCGGGGGTAAATGTTTCAAAAGCATTTCCCTCCCTGATGAGCCATTCTCCTCCCTTTAATTGGGTTACAGCTGTTGTTGTGTCCATGATTTAAATTTTATAAATGAAAATTCTTATTTTCCAATTCATTTTCCTGCTTCAGCTATTCCCGGTGATGACAGGTTATCATACACTTTCTGTAAAACCTCTTTAGCAATTTCAATCTGTCCGTTCGTTACCCCAACCAACGCTTCATTTAAAGTTTGATTGGCCAGTGCCATTGCCTTTTCCTGCAAACTAAAAGCCTCTTTCGTTAAGTAGATCAGGTTAATTCTCCGGTCATCTTTCGAGGGCACTCTTTTTACCAGCTTCAGTTTTTCCAGGTTATCCACCAGCCGGGTAATACTCGGCTTATCTCGAAAAGTAGCATCGCACAATTGTTGCTGGCTTTGTCCTTCCTGCTTCCATAAATGATACAACACGCTCCATTGCTCAATAGTAATTTCCAGGTCCGATAGTTTAAAGTTTCTCTGTAAACGTCTTGCAATGGCCGTGGAAGCTTTCCCGGTAATAAAACTATACAACTCCCCTCTTTTAAATTGGTTGTTTGGCATATAGTTGTTTATGCAACTATACAAATATAGAAATTCATTTGAATTCAAAAAAATTATTTTTGCCAGCAGGTATTAAATAATTGTTAACTGTATTCATAAAATAGCCAATGACCTTTTTGCTGATATCTTTATTTCTGCTACTCCCTTATGCCGGGCTTATTATTTATTATCGTTATGGCTGGCTGGCCTGCAAAGCTTACCTTCCATCTGAAGACAGACTTGCCGGGAATACAACATTCATTTCGGTAATTATTGCTGCAAGAAATGAAGAAAAAAATATTGGCAATTGTATTGCATCAATTAACAAGCAAACTTATCCCGAAAATTTATTCGAAGTAATCATAGTCGATGATAATTCTTCGGACGCAACTGTTGCTGTTGCCCGTTCCTTTGTGCAAAACAATACCCGCATCATAAATTTGAATGACTTCACAGCAAATGATACTATAAATTCATATAAAAAGAAAGCCGTTGAAACGGCCATTGGGCTTGCCAAAGGAAAGGTAATCATAACTACAGATGCAGATTGTATTGTACAACCCGGGTGGCTGGAAACAATGGCTGCTTACTATGAAGAATCGGGTGCTGTTTTTATTGCCGCTCCCGTTGTTTACGATGACCCCACACCGGAAGATTCAATTTTTAAAAAGCTTCTGAAAATATTTCAATCCCTTGATTTTATGACCTTGCAGGGAATTACAGGGGCATCTGTTTATAAAAAACTTCATAACATGTGTAATGGTGCCAATCTCGCTTATGAAAAAAATGCTTTTAGTAAAGTTGGCGGCTTTGAGGGGATTAATGCAATGGCCAGTGGTGATGACATGTTGCTGATGCACAAAATTCAAAAAGAATATCCTCGTGGAATAAGATATCTAAAGTCGCCTGGCGTAATCGTACGAACGCAACCGGCTGAAACGGTATATGAATTTATGAACCAGAGAATCCGTTGGGCAAGTAAAGCTGATAAATATCCTGATCCTAAAATAACGGTTGTATTGGTATTAGTTTACCTGTTGAACGCATGGATATTTTTTATTGCGCTGTATTCTTTTTTCTCTTTAAGGATTTTTTTCTTATGCTTATTTTTATTGATAGCGAAGATTTTGGTGGAGCTTTTTTTTCTTTTCCCTGTAGCCCGCTTTTTCGGAAAGCAACAATTGCTTTGGTGGTTTATACCTGCCCAACCCTTACACATTATATATACACTTATTGCTGGATGGTTGGGTAAATTTGGCTCTTATAAATGGAAAAACAGGCGGGTAAAATAAAACAGTTTTGTAAATAATAATTATTAATGGCAGCATCTTTTTCTTTTGCACAAAATGCCTGGAAACGGTTAAAAAAAAATAAGGGGGCCATGATCGGCCTTGTAATCATTTCCCTGTCCGTACTGATTGGGATTTTTGCTTATTTTATTTCAACAGACTCCACTCCTGATGCGGACAGGCAAATAGTGGAGATAGCGGCTCGAAGGCCTGGCTTTAAACAAGTATTTCTCAAGGTAAAAAAAGAGAAGAAAATTTCATCAACCCCTTTTTTCAGCAGGTTGCTATTCGGTGCGGAAGATAAATCTGTTTATGTGCCTGTTAATAATTTCAGGGAGACCAGGGATTCTGTTATTGTAGAAAAATATATTGATGAAGGTGTACAGGAAAGGCAGGTTTATTCAAAAAAAATATTGCCTGCGGAAAATTATATAGTTTCAAAAACTTTTTGGCTAGGCACCGATAAATTCGGCCGTGACATTTTGAGTAGATTAATCGTTGGTGTTCGTGTAAGCCTTGCCGTTGGCCTGATAACCGTAATCATTTCGCTTAGCATAGGAATTATTTTAGGAGCTGTCGCGGGATACTTCGGTGGCAGAACGGACGATATTATTATGTGGCTCATTAATGTAATATGGAGTATGCCGACGTTACTGTTAGTTTTCGGAATAACGCTGGCGCTGGGAAAAGGTTTCTGGCAAATATTTATTGCTGTAGGACTAACGATGTGGGTAAATGTAGCCCGTACTATAAGAGGCCAGGTTTTGGCCTTACGGGAGTTGGAGTATGTACAAGCCGCAAAAGCTTTGGGTCTTAAAGATATGAGAATTATTATGCGGCATGTTCTCCCAAATGTATTAGGCCCGGTAATTGTAATTGCTGCCTCCAACTTTGCGAGCGCCATAATAATTGAAGCAGGACTTAGTTTTCTTGGAGTAGGTGTACAACCCCCCATGCCAAGTTGGGGTCTGATGATAAAAGAAAATTACAATTTTATAATTACACACAACCCCGCGCTGGCCCTGGCTCCCGGTGTTGCGATAATGATATTAGTGCTCGCCTTTAATCTTTTAGGAAACGGGCTAAGGGATGCGCTTGATGTGAGAGGATAGTGTAAGATTGGTCTTTGGAAGTTCAAGTCTACCCGGCATCCCTGGCGACCTGCACATTTCGGTTGAAACTTTCCTCCAGCGAGATAAGCGTTTCTGTACGTTCAATTCCCTTAATATTTTGCAGGTCATCGTGCAGAACATTGCGAAGCTGGTTAATGTCTTTACAAACAATTTCAATATACATGCTGTAGTTGCCTGTAGTGTAATTGAGCCGGACAATCTCCGGGATCTTTTCAAGTTCCTTAGCGACGGTATCATACAGCGAACCTTTTTCAAGGAAAATGCCAACGAAGGCTGTTATATCGTAGCCCAATTCTTTTAAGCTGACCGTCATTTTTTTTCCTGTAACAATACCAAACTCTTCCAGTTTTTTTATGCGAACGTGTATAGTACCTCCGCTGACAAAAAGTTTTTTGCCAAGTTCTGCGTAGGATGTTTCAGCATTGTGCAACATTTCCTGTATAATCTGCAGATCCAGTTTGTCAAGATTTAATTTAGAAGCCATATTGATTTTTATTTTTCAAAAAAATTCATTTAAAAGAAATCTAATTGAATATTTTCTAAAATTCCATTATTTTTCCTTAAAAAAAACTTTATTTATAAGGTAAACGTTAGATTTGCATTATAATTGTTCTTACAAATTGTGGGGTGATGAAATTTTGGCAGACATGCCCTCTTGTCTCGGGGGTGAGGATAACAGGATAAACGTAGCATAGAGCCGCTTTTCTCAGCAATGAAGGAGCGACCAGGGTCGACCACTGAACTTTGTACTACGGCTAACTGCCTCGTGGAGGTTCGATCCCTCCCCCTACAGCTTTATTAAACCTGAAATGTAATGCAGTATTATGTTTCGGGTTTTTTTATTTTATTCAGTTGGTGGTTATTTATTATTTCCCCGGTTATTTAACCTTGCCTCTTCAGATCGGAAGATGCATTTCTTTTCAAATAAGATTATAATAATTCTCAAAAATATTTTTCAAATAGTATGTCACTGGTTCGAGCCCTGGTGCTTCCACAGGACATGAGAGGATTTCAGACGATTTAAGTTTGGAGCCCTTTTTCATTTTGCACCACATTTGCGTCAAATCTTATCTATCCAACTAACGGAAATAAAATGCCAATTCCAAAGATGAAACATAAAAGTTTTCGGTTATAATTTATCCTTTCATTGCCTGTTCTCAGGTTTACACACAAATTATATTTCGAATAAGAATTCCCTTTTTCAAACTTTTGGATTACATTGGTTAATGATTTTTAGACGGGGCAACGCTTAGTAAAATACATTTTAACTTTTATGGTAGTACCCACCAAAACTGCTTTAATAGTACTTACAGGAATGATTTCGTTAATCCTGGTTACATTCCAGTCCTGCAAAAAAATAACAGACCATAATGTTGGCTCAGCATCATCATGGGATACTTTGAAAATTCCTGATTTAAAAACGAAGGTTACCACTTCCATTTCAGGGTTTATTACTGATCACGATGACATACCGGTCAATGGCGCGGTGGTAAGCGCTGGAAGCAGTATCGCACTAACGGATCAATTTGGATATTTTGAAATAAATAATGCTTCGGTTGTTGAGGAAGCTGCTGTAGTTACAGTGGTAAAACCGGGATATTATGCCGGAATCCAAACTTTCATTGCGATATCTCATCAAAATGAATTTTTCAGGATGACTTTGATACCTTTAGCATCCTATAATTCGGGGACAATTGATGCTTCACAGGGAGGTACTTTTTCCTCATGGGACGGGGGGTGGACATTTTCTGTAACTATTGCTGCCAATGGTGTTGTCAATGCTGCTAACAATACTCCTTACAACGGTTTGATATACCTGAATGCAGTTTGGGTATGGCCTATGGACTTTGATTTTCAGTATGAGGGACCGGGAGATTTACGAGGACTGGATACCTCCGGATTCATCAGGTTATTATCGATCCATGCAATCGAATTCGTACAATTAAAAGGCACTGCGGGAGAAGAGTTGAAGCTTACAAAAGGAAAGAGTGCAACTGTCTCACTGGAGCTTTCATCCGGATCTTCCGCGAGTGAACCTCCTACTATTCCTTTATGGTCCTTTAACAATACCAGTGGACTCTGGCAAGAGGAAGGAATTGCCACAAAAACAGGCACCGCCTACACTGGTGAAACCAAAGATCTTTCCTCAATATGCGTTGGACTGCCCATCAATTTTGTTCACTTTAAAGGTAAAATAACGGACCAATCAGGAAAGGCTGTCCCCTATGCAGTTGTGAATATTCCATCTGTGCCAAGCTCGCTCAACGTTATTCCGGCTTTTTCAGATTCCGCTGGACTTTTTTCAGGGATTGCACCAGCTAATACACTGTTACAGTTGCAAATTTCCGGGATGCCGGGAACCGGTACTCCTGTATTAACCCAGGAGCTTCCTGCTTCGCAATCAGACATCTCACTGGGCACTCTCGTGGTACCTTCCCAAAACCTGGTAACTCTTGAAGGCTCTATTACTGACTGCAGCGGCCATCTCATAAATGACGGAGATGTTATCCTGAAAGGTAACACATTCAGGCCGGGTGGTTACTACCATTATGGCACCTCAGGTACCGGAGCCTTCGCATTTAATATTATATATGCAAATACTAACCAAACGTCGGACTCTGTAAGCATTTTATCAGAACAAAAGTCAACTGGGGAACTGGGGAATGCATTGGTGATAATCCCAAATCCCGGGATCAATAATTTAGGGAGACTCAGCACATGCGGCACCTCGCGTAATGTTCAGTTTTCGTGTACGCTCGTGTCGGGATCAGGCGTTCACCTGCAAAATGTTTGGGCAGGCGTAACCAATGTTTCCAATCCGTCAGATACCCTTTGGATCCTGACCGATTCCAGCGGAAATGTTCATGGAATTTTATCTGAGAACAGCCGATTTATCATAAACATTTCCGCTTCCCAAAATTGTGGCAATACACTTTATTCAAAGACTTTTTCCACCGGCATGTCTAATGTATCACTGGGAAATATAGTTGTTACTGGACTATCGATAGCCAACGTAACCGGGACAGTCCTGGATTGCAACGGTTTGGCAGTTACCAGTGGGTATCTGTTGGTAGATAAGGATGCTTACCGGCTGAATATTCCCCTGGGAAATACGGGCACCTTCGCCTTTAGCACCAATGTTTGTAACACAACAACCAGTGATCCTATAAGCGTAATTCCGGTAAATGGAACAACCGGGCAGGCGGGCAAGCCATTGATGATTTCTATAAATGAAGGGAATAATACAATAAGTGCGTTGCAGGCATGTGTAACGGCTGATTTAACGCAGCAATATATTAACTATAGCATTGACGGCTCGAATTATTCCTACTCTTCACCAGCGAATACCATTTCTCAATCGTCAGACTATAATACCCATTTTACCTATATTGGAGCATCCGTCCAGCCTTACACAGAGGATGTATTCATTTCCTTTTATAATAATGGAATAGGTGTAGGGAGTTCAAATTTTTTAGATGAATTCCATTGTCCCCAACTGCAATGGAGCATTGTTCCGCCTATATATGTTTCAATTACTGAATATGGTCCGGTGGGAGGCTACCTTTCAGGATATTTTGCAGGTAAGGTCGAAAAATCATCCACAGATACCACTGCGCATGATGTTATTTGCAACTTCAGAGTAAAAAGAAACCAATAAATAACCGTTTCAATTTTCTCAAAATCTTTGGCAGAAACATTTCGAAAAAAAGACTTGCCTTCTTAGTAAGCATTGTAAGTAGGGTGATCAAAGCCAGTTGCGCAAGGCGTTAACCCCCATCCCTATATTATAATATCACGAAAAATGCGGGATTCTTCGAGGTCTTACCTGTTTTATTTTCATATCTTTTTCACAGTCAGATGAAAACTTTAAAAGTGCTGATTGGATTGGGAATGAAATTATTCATTGTAAAGCGTGCGGTCTGGCATTACTCATAAACATGCGAAGTTTAGAAGGGATAATTCCCATACGCTTTTGTTTCAAGAATACATGGATTTTAATAAAGCTTTAGTTCGGCAAGTTTAGTTCCTTCAATACGTGATTTTATTTTTGCAAATGCGGTGTCTCTTGAAGTGGAGATGTCGTCAGCAAACGGTGAAAACCCGCAATCATCTGTTGTTCCAAGCTGTTCATGAGAAATTATTTCCGCTGCTTCTAAAATAGTATCTCTAATTTCCTCCGGTGTTTCCACCCTTGGGTCAAGTACATTGGTAACGCCTATAAATACACGTTGAGAAGAACGCATATTTTCTTTAATAGCTGAAAGCACCGAAAGTTTATCTTTTTCCCCTGCATATTCCAGGTAAAAATTAGTGGCATTCAATTCAAATAATAATGGAAGCAAATCAGGATAGCTTATATCTGCACTATGAGTTGAATCACGGTCGCCTCCTGGGCATGAATGCACTCCTATCTTTTTTCTTTCTTCTTCTGAAAAGCGGGAGAGGACTTTATTATTCAGATCAATAAATGATTTTAATAAGCCTTTAGTGGGATCGAGTTTTAATGCAAGCCTTGCTTCTGTAAAATCAATCTGCACATTGTAAGCACCATTATTCAGACATCTTCTGATATCAGCTTCCGCTTCATTCAATAAATCGCTTATAAATTGTTCGTGGGAATATCCCTCAATCCCTTCTTGAGGATATAATAAGCTGATGGCTGAAACTGCGATCACAGCCTGCTTTATAGGCAGGGTTGTAAACTGTTTCGCTTTGATAAGATAAGAATCGGCATAAGTCTGATAATGAAAGGGGCCTGCCGTAATTTTTGGCAACTGCCTTGTATGCCCATCCGCAAAAGGAATTACCACACCATCAGGCGAGAGGTTTTGCAGACCACTGATCGGATAAGTTGCAAAACTTGGTTTGCTTTGTTCACCATCGGTAATTACACCCGAACCTGTTTCCTCAAATCGTTTAATGGTATCTTTCAGTGCCTCATCATATAATGTTGATAATTCATTTTCGGTTATTTGTTGTTGTGAAAATGATTGCAATGCATCTACCAGATATTTGGGACGTGGGATACTACCGATTGGTTCTGTTTGAATTTTCATTACAAGTATTTAAAGAGATTTAAAATAAATTTTCAAGCATTGATTGTTGTTCAGAATCCATATTTGAATTGGCGCCTTACTACGCTTCAAATATAATTCAATTTAGATCTATTTTTGAACCCGGATGTTAAGGTAGAAAAGTTGCTCTTAAATCATTCTTTGAGTACAATTAAAGAAGTCTTCTCATAATCTATATTACTTAATATCCATTTTATATCGTTATAAATATATAACGAAAGTTCATCGGTAAACCGTCCGCAACTTGAAGACAGTACCAATTTATCATGATTGTTCTTTACTACAGATACTCCACCAGAAACAAACTTGAAATCATCCCGCACTTTTAACTAAAATTTTGTACTTGCGTGGCCGATAGGCGAGTTGTTCCGGGGCAACCCGGCTTTTTACATTGTCTTTTTTCAAAATGAGCTGGCCAAATCTTATCCCATCTGGAAAAAAAACCTGCCAATGTTGAGCAATCGAATAAATAGGATGACTTTGGGGTCTTATTCATCATGTGGTGGTAGTGTATCATGTTAATTGCTCTTCAGCAGTATGATTACAATAGAGCCCGCTATCATTATGGTCGCGCCAATTAATTTTTTGCGAATGCCCCGTTCTTTAAAAACGTAATATCCCAGCACTACACTAACGATAGTAGAAAGTTGGAAGAGCGATAAGGCATAGCCAACATCCATATGATCAAAAGTGTAATTGGTTGTAAACTGCATTGTGCCGACCGAAGAGATGAGAAGTAGATATTTACCTATTTCCTGGTAGCCTGTTTTTTTTACTTCCTTTTTTATATCCAGCCGGTAGATGAATAACAGGACAAATGAAAAAATGGCACCAAACCCGCACCAACTGATAAAAGCAATTGTAGTGGAGGATGCCAAAATAACTTTCTTTACAAATACAGCTTCAATCGCCGTCAATATCATTGCCCACAGGCGGAATTGTATTTCACTTTTTTTTACCAGGGCTAAAGAGAACCTTTCTTCAGTAGTATCCAGGACAAAATAACTTCCATAAATGATCAGCACAATGCCCAGTATGCCCCAAAGGTTCGGTATCTCGTGGAGCAGGATAATTCCAACAATAACGCCAATGACCGATTTATAAGAGTTGACAGGCCCGAGTACTGACAAATCTCCTTTTTGCAGGGCCTTCACTAAGAAGCCATTTCCTGATGCCCCTGCTATTCCTCCTAAAATAGAATAAATCCAAAATTGCCGCGGCAACTCCTTCCAATGTACAAATGCTGCAAAAAATATGCAAACAACAGATAATAAAAAATAGGTCAGAAAGTTGATAAGCAGG
Organism: Ginsengibacter sp.; assembly: GCA_039933035.1. Lineage (GTDB taxonomy): Bacteria > Bacteroidota > Bacteroidia > Chitinophagales > Chitinophagaceae > Ginsengibacter. The sequence continues at coordinate 12,127 of JBDTOV010000004.1, forward strand.
GGATGGTTTCCTCGTGCAGTGAGTTGCTTTTGAACAACGTTTCCTAACGTATTAGAAAATATTCGTAAAAAAACAGCTATTGAAATTAGAACAGTAGTTGTCAATTATCCGGTGATTTTTTGGTGCCTTAATGCACAAAAAGCGCTAATTTATCTTATTATGCGGGACTTTAAAAACAATTTTTCATAAAAAGTATTATTGAAAATAAACTGGTGACTCTATTTTTATTATGTATCCTTTTTTCAAAACAGTCAAGTCAAAATCTACGTCTTTTCAGGGATGAAATACCTGCAGATGCGGTGTAATTGGATGAATATGCGAAGCACTCATAACCCCCATCATCCATGTTAAGAAATTATGAACAAGCCGAAAATGAATAGTATCCAAATTGATAATCCTATTTTTGCGCAAAATCTCCTTTCATGGCTTTAAATTCTATTTTAAAATTTTTTTTACCCAAGGATAAAATCTTCTTTCAACTATTTGAAAGTGTTGCGGAGACGGTTACTATTATGGCAGCACGCCTTAAAGACATTGTAAACGAAAAAGATTTTGACAAGCGGGCGGTAATGATTAAAGAAATTGAAGACCTGGAGCACGTAAATGACGATTATACACACCGGATATTCACTGAACTGGGGCGGAATTTTATTACCCCATTTGACAGGGAAGATATCCATTACCTCGCTACTTCACTTGATGACATCTGTGATTATATCTATGCTTCTGCGAAAAAGATAAATTTCTATAAGGTGAACCCTGATGACAGTGGTTTTCATAAAATGGCGGAACTTATTGTAAATAGCTGCAACGAGGTCCAAAAGGCGGTTGTTGAATTGCGGGATATGAAAAACCTAAGGAGAATTACGGATGCCATGGTACTTATCAACAGCATTGAAAACCAGGCAGACGATATTTTTGACATGAGTATTGAAACCCTTTTTGAAAACGAGCCGGATGCCAAAGAGGTTATTAAAAAAAGGGAGATTTACCAGGTTATGGAAATTGTCACCGACAAATGCGAGGACGCTGCAAATGTGATCGAATCCATCATTATCAAATATGCGTAATAAGATGCTTTTAATAAGTATCCATCTTTAAAAGTTAAGTTAAGTATGCTCATTTTTCTTATTATCATTATTATACTTGCGCTGATTTTTGATTATATAAACGGGTTTCATGATGCGGCAAATTCCATTGCTACCATCGTTTCCACTAAAGTATTAACGCCCTTCCAGGCGGTTCTTTGGGCCGCTGCTTTTAATTTTATCGCATTTTTTATTTTCAAAGAGCATAAAGTCGCCGGAACAATTGCCAATATTATTTCTGAAAATGTGATCAATTTTAAAGTTCTTTTGTCAGCTACTATCGCCGCCATAAGCTGGAATTTGTTAACCTGGTATTACGGCATTCCTTCCAGTTCATCCCACACACTTATTGGAGGCCTGGCCGGTGCGGCGATTGCCGCAGGGGGCTTAACTGGGGTAAATACCCACCCGATATATATAGCCCTGTTGTTTATGGTTTTATCACCCATCATAGGATTGATTTTTGGATTTTTAATTACGTTGATAACGGTAAACCTGGCTAAGAAATCAAGACCGGCTAAAGCGGATAAATGGTTTAAACGTCTTCAATTAATTTCATCCGGCGCACTTAGTCTTGCACACGGCGGAGGGGATTCTCAAAAAACCATGGGCCTGATTCTCACGGCAATATGGTTTTATCAAAAAACGGTGCATGGCAGCACCATGTCAGTTCATGAAATGGCTATGCCGGAATGGTTACCGCTGGCTTGTTATTCCGCTATTGCGCTGGGCACCATGTCTGGGGGGTGGCGCATAGTAAAAACCATGGGTACCCGTATTACCAAGGTGAATCCATTGGAGGGGGTATGTGCCGAAACAGCGGGTGCAGTTACCATTTTTCTTACTATTGCATTTGGAATTCCTGTAAGCACTACACATACGCTAACAGGTTCCATTGTAGGCGTAGGCGCTACAAAGCGCTTGTCGGCAGTACGCTGGGGAGTTACCTTCAATCTTGTTTGGGCGTGGGTGCTTACGATTCCGGTTAGTGCACTGGTGGCCGGAGTTCTTTACTATTGCATTCATTTTATTACCGGATGATTTTTATTCGCTGAGTTCTCCCTTCATTGTTTTTATCTTTCTTTGTAATATGAAAAAAATTATAGTAACTGGTGGATGTGGGTACATCGGCGCTCACACAATCCTTGATCTAATTGAAAATGGCTTTGAGCCGGTTTGTGTTGATAACAATGCCCGGTCAACCACAGCATTGCTCCAGGGAATAAAAGAAATTACCGGCGTTGATGTAAAAAATTACAAAGTTGACCTGTGCAATTTTGATGACACGTATGCCATTTTCCACGAGAATGCTGATATTGAAGGCATCATACATTTTGCTGCCTATAAAGCGGTTGGAGAATCTGTGGAAAAACCGTTACTATATTTCGAAAATAATTTATTCTCTCTTATTAATATTTTAAAATGTGTGAAGGAATTTAATATTCCTAATTTTATTTTTTCTTCTTCATGCACGGTTTACGGAAGCCCGGATGAAATTCCTGTAACGGAACAAACGCCGCAAAAGCCTGCGGAATCGCCTTACGGGGCTACCAAACAGATGGGTGAAGAAATCGTAAGAGAAGCCGTTGGGTCGGGTGGCACACAAAGTATTTTATTGCGGTATTTTAACCCGGTAGGCGCGCATCCTTCCATCCTAATCGGCGAATTACCTGTGGGCAGACCTCAAAACCTGGTACCGGCAATTACGCAAACCGCCATTGGAAAATTAAGCCAGCTTACTGTTAACGGTGACGATTATGATACCAGGGATGGCTCTTGTGTAAGAGATTATATTCACGTATCCGATATAGCACACGCCCATATCCTTGCCCTGCAATATTTAATAGAAAAAAGAAATGCTTCTGCCTGTGAAATATTCAATTTGGGAACCGGCAATGGAGTTACGGTTCTGGAAGTAATTCATTCGTTTGAAAAAGTAAGTGGTGTACAACTTAATTATACAATCGGACCGAGAAGGCCGGGAGACGTTATCGCAATTTATGCCAACAATTCACTGGCCAAAGATCTTTTAAAATGGGATCCCAAATTCTCACTTGATGAAATGATGTCCACCGCATGGAAATGGGAATTAAAATTAAAAGATGATGAGGAACTTCATAATAATCCCAATTTTCAAATGAATTAATCCAGCACTTCATAAGCCATAAAAGAGTGGGCTTTGTTTTTCATTTTCAAATGTTCTACAGCCCTGCAGTTAAATGATTCTTTTACCTTTTCCTTTGAAGTTTCTGAAATAAGAATTTGCCCTGGCTTGGCTTTATCCTGCAATCTTTGAGCGGTATTTACCACGTCCCCAATTACCGTATAATCCAGGCGACGGAGCTTGGCGGAACCGATGTTTCCACAGATCATTTCCCCGCTGTCTATACCAACGGAAACCATGGGGTAAAAAGAGGCAATTTCAGATTGAGTGCCAAATTCTCCTATTTGTTTTCGCACAGCAAGGCTTGCATCAATTGCCCTGTCTAAATGGAAATCACCTTTAAAAACGGCCAGTATAGCATCGCCAATAAACTTATCTACATACCCATCCTGGGCGATGATTTCCTTTACCATGATATCAAAATATTTATTAAGCAGTTTTACCACCACATCGGCTGGCTCTTTTTCAGTGATGGCTGTGAAGCCGGAAATATCAATAAAAGCAACTGTTGCTTCTATAGTTTCATTAGCCGTAAGTTGTGTTTCAAATTCTCGGCCATTCATGAAATTTAATACTGTTTTATCGACATACATTTTAAGGATATTGTTTTCATGTATAGCATTGATGGTTTTATGTAATTGTGAAATATATTCCAATGTTTTTTGAATCGTGATTTCGAGATCCTGGAAATTTACCGGCTTCAGAACAAAATCAAAAGCCCCCCGGTTCATGGCAGTTCTGATATTTTCCATATCGCCATATGCTGAAACGATTACGGCCTTGGTAAGCAGATTTAATTCGTTGAGCTTTGTTAGTAAAGTAAGGCCATCCATTTCCGGCATATTGATGTCACTCAACAGTACATCAATATCCGGGTCCTGTTGCAATTTTTTAAGGGCTTCATTTCCATTTGCAGCAAAAATAAATTCATACTTCTGTTCCCTGATCTCCTTCCTGAATTTTTGCTTAATGAGCACCTCCAGGTCTGCTTCATCATCTGCCACTAAAATTTTAGCCATTAATTTTTTAGTTTTAATTTTTCCTTCAATAAATTAAAATCAACCGGTTTGGTCAGAAATTCGTCGGCTCCCAGCTTCATTGCCTGGTTATAATTCTCCGTATCGCCATACGCGGTTATCATCATTACAATGGGCGGCGGATTTTCATATTTTTCTTTGATATGTTTCAGTAATTCCAGCCCGCTCATGCCGGGCATATTAATATCAGAAAGAATTAAAACGGCTTCATGTTGCAATTGGGCGAGGTAGCGGAGGGCATCTTCTCCTGACGAAGCAAATGCAAATTGAACTACCTCATCCCGTATTTCCTTACGGAAGCGCTGCTGAAATAACGTCTCCATATCTTTTTCATCATCTACTACTAAAATTTTCATATGTCCTTTATGGTTTTTACAAAATTGACTGTTCTGAGTTACCCGGGAAGGATAATTGTAAACTCAGCTCCTTCTCCATCCCCGGTTTTCACTTTTAGTTCACCTCCATGTGCCTTAATAATATCGTAGCTTAAAGATAAGCCCAATCCCGTTCCAATCCCAGCGGGTTTCGTGGTAAAAAATGGTTGGAATATTTTATCCAATACTTTTTGAGGAACGCCATTGCCATTGTCCTTCACAGAAATCAAAACATCCATGCCGCCTGCCGGAGTCTTAACAAATTTTGTGCTGACCGTAACGGTTGGTTCATATGGAACGGTTTCTTCCGTGGCCTGCATAGCTCTCTTTTTCTCTGTTACCGCGTAAAATGCATTGGTTATTAAATTGAGAATGACCCTGCCGACATCCTGTGAAACGATTTTTATTTTACCGATGGAATCATCAAAGTCGGTTTTCATGGTTGCATTAAATGATTTGTCTTTTGCCCTGAGCCCATGGTATGCGAGTCGTAAATATTCATCAGCTAAAGCATTAATGTTCGTCGGTTCTTTTTGCCCATTGCTGCTTCGACTGTGTTGCAACATACCTTTTACTATGGCATCAGCGCGTTTGCCATGAAAATTTATTTTTTCCTGGTTGCTCCTGATATCATCAGTAATGTTTTCAATAGACGATTTTTCCCCGGCAGAAAGGCTGCTCTTATTCAACTCTTCTTTTAATTCGTCTGTTAATTCAATATTTACTTCGGAAAAATTATTGACGAAGTTCAAAGGGTTTTGTATTTCATGGGCGATGCCTGCAGTCAACTCTCCGAGTGAAGCCATTTTTTCTGACTGAATCAATTGCGATTGCGTAGACTTGAGATCTTCGATAGATTGCTTAAGCTGGTTGGTGCGATGCGCCACTTTTTCTTCGAGTATCCTGTTTTCTGTCTTCAGCTTGCGTGAGCGGTAAACTATATATCCCCGCAATATGCTAATACCCAAAAAAAGATAAATGGTATATGCCCACCATGTTTGATACCAGGGTGGCGTGATCGTAAAATTGAATTCAGCCGGTCGGCCCCAGAATCCATCGATTCCTTTACTCCTTACTTTAAAGGAATATTTTCCCGCCGGCAGGTTTAAATAATTTTCTGTGTAAGGATTGGTAGTAACGGCGCTCCAGTTTTTATCAATTCCCTCCAGGATGTAACTGTAAAATGTGGTATCCTGCCTGCCTGAATTTGCCTGTGTAAATTGAAACTGTACGTAGTTTTTGTTGTGCGGTATATAGAGATTTATGGGCAGGTTATATGGGCCGGATACACTATCCCATGCAAAACTGCCGGAAGCACTCCAATTTTCCGGCAGTTTGCCTATATAAAAAGTATCAGCAGTCCGGATGGTATCTTTTTGTCCAACCCCACTCTTGTTGATAAAATATTGAGGCTGCGTCATAATGTTCATTCCTGTAATAAGAGTAGCAGTAGAATCATCGGTGGCCTTAATGCCATGAATTACTGTGATGCCATTATCGCCCCAGAGATATTCGCCGTTTGCAGTGATGCAATCGGTGGACCATGAACTGGTTTCCTTTATTAAGTTTTGCGATTTATCTAAAAGGGATATTTTCCATTGCCCGTCGGAATCGCCCGGAGCCGGAGCCGTTATAACATTAACTTTATTATTGGTTCCCGCAACCACACTCCCGTTATATTCCAACAGGGACAACACTGTATTGTTTGCCAAACCCTGCTTTGTACTAATGTTAGTAAGTGTATTATTTTTTGTGTTTGCTATGTAAATGCCTTTATCTGTTCCTATCCACATGCGGCCGTATTTATCTTTTAGCAGCATTCGGTTGCAGAGGTCTTTCAGGCCCGGTTGGTTGTTTAAATATTTTACCGTTCCCTTTAGCGGATCAATAATATCAATGCCATTTGTATTGGTGGCAAGCCATATCGATCCATCGTTATCCTGTTTTACATCCTGGATATTATTATCGTTTAACCCACCCGCAACATTTGTATGAAACGTAATTTTTTTTGCTGAATCAACCATATCAATACCGTTGCTGGGCCCCGTAAGCCATATATTTCCTGCGTTATCGCTGAATGCAACATATATGGTATCACTAACAAGGCCTTCTTTTCTGCCTGCTTTTAGAATGGTTTTATGAACAGGATCAATTAGATTGAAACCTCCATCTGTCGCAACCACCATATTCCCGTTCTTTTTCCAAAATGATTGCACAAAATTATCGCTAAGCCCATTCGATTTATCTAATAATCGCATAGCATTTCTTTGTGGATTCACGATATAAATTCCTTTTTGTGTAGCCACCCAAAGGTTACTTACAGCATCTTCCATTAAACTAATTATTTGCGTAGTGCCAAGCGGATGAACGGTTGCACCGTTCTGATCGATAATGTTTAGCCCTTGTGTGGACCCTAAAACTCCCCCGCCCTCTACGGATGACAACCAAATCCGGTTATAAATATCAGGCGAAAGAGCGATAACAACATCGGCCGATAACCCATCAGGCTTATTAATATGTTTGGTCTTTTTATTTTCAACGTCCGTTAACTCAATTCCATTATTGGTAGTTCGCCATAGTAGACCCTTATCGTCAAAATATAAACCAAACGTATAATTGTGGCCAATTCCTTGCGATTGATTATAATATTTTATGTTTCCATTTTTTACATCAATAGCATTTAGGCCATCAGCAGTTGCCAGCCAAACTGACCCTGATTTATCAATTGCAATCGCGGTTACTGTATCGTTGCTAAGTCCATTTGCCTTGCGGAGGTATCTAATTTTTCCTGACGAAACATCAATAATATCAACACCGCCAGTAATTGTGGTTATCCAGATATTCTTTTTATTGTCTTCCAATACCTGGAAAGCTGTCGAATCAGACAAGCCGGTTTTATTATTTATGTCTTTATAAGTCCTCACTATCGGGTCTATGATACTTATACTTTTGTCATTAGCATTATACAGCCAGATGTTTCCTTTTTCATCGAGGGTCATTTTAGAAATATTATTCTTTACACCCCATATTCGATTTGAATAACTGACGATTCCATTGTGCCTGTCAATTACGCCAATGTTTGTTGACCCGGCTTGTACAAACCATATATTGCCCGCTTTATCCTCAACGATTCCCGATATTGGAGGGAAAGTAGCAGAACCTGCGATAAATGTTTGTAAATGCTCGCCATCGTAGTAAAATAGGCCTTCTCTGCCCCCGATCCACAAAAGGCCGTTATGATCCTTGTATAAAGCACCAATAAATTTGCCCTGGAAGCCTTGAGCAAGTCCAAAATCATATATAGCAAGTGGCTTACCTTTTTGGGGCGCAGGTGGCGACACTTTAAGCAGTGCAGGTGGATTCAACACGAAGGTTTTCAATTCCAGTGGTTTTGAAGGCAATTTATCAAGATTAAAATCAGCACCGGGCAAGCTATTGAAATCAAATCTGACTTCCTGGGCTGACTGAGCAAAAGACCTGAAGCCCATTGAGTCATAAGGAATGGATGGCAAGGCATCAATGTCTAACTTTTGTATTACCGGTGTTATGCCACCTTTTTTAGCGGTATCCCAATTTAATTTTTTAGCAACACTAAATACTAGCGGGGTGGTTACAGGTTGAGAATATCCCAATTGCTTTTCGGGAAAGGGTGTATCGGCTGTGTTATTGCAGGATGAGAAAATAATTAATATAATAATAATTGCCGGTAGCCGGTGAGAGGAAGCCTCAGTTTTGTTCATTTAGTTTGCTATTTATGAGCCTGCGCTTAAAGGTAATGTAATAATAAACGCACTTCCTTCTCCTTCTTGTGTTTCCACTTTTATTTCACCACCATGCACTTTAATAATATCGTAACTCATGGATAAACCCAGGCCCGTTCCTTTGCCTGATGGCTTGGTAGTAAAGAAAGGTTGAAAAATTTTATCGGAAACGTTCGGAGGAATACCGTTGCCATTATCCTTAACCGTCAGTATTACACTATTATTTAATTTTTTTGTACTTATTGCCACCATCGGTTCATACTGCCTCTCGTCTGAGCCCCGGGTCTGCTGAAATATTGAAGCATTTTTTTCTGCCACCGCATAAAACGCATTGTTGAAAAGGTTCAGTAAAACCCTTCCTATATCCTGTGGTACGATATTTATTTTTCCGGTAGATTCATCAAAGTCTGTTTTAATAGTTGCATTAAAAGATTTGTCTTTGGCCCGCAAACCATGATAACTTAATCGTAAATATTCATCGGCGAGGGCATTTATATCTGTTGGTTCTCTTTGCCCGGTATTTTTTCTTGAATGCTGCAGCATTCCTTTTACAATGGCATCGGCACGTTTACCGTGATGATTAATTTTTTGTTCGTTTTCTTTGATATCACTGGCAATAGCTATTACTTGTTCCATATTGCCCCGGGTAATTTCCTCTTTCATTTCCTCGATTAATTCCGTGTTTACTTCAGAAAAGTTATTTACAAAATTTAATGGATTTTGTATTTCATGTGCAATGCCTGCCGTAAGTTCACCAAGTGAAGCCATTTTTTCTGATTGTATCAGTTGGGATTGTGTGGATTTAAGTTCTGTTAATGTCCTTTCCACCTGCTCTTTCTGTTCCCTGAGTTCTGACGTTCTTTCTTCAACGATTTTTTCGAGTTCAGCTTTTCTTTCGGTCATCCATTTTTTCTGTTCCTCTTCCTGTTCTGTTTTGGCATGTTCTCTTTGCAGCGCTTTTTGTTGTTTACCAGACACGATCGTCATAGCCACCATCCACACAATTGAAAATATCACCGCAATCTCCAGGTAGTTGTCTATGGACCTATACTGTTCTGCACTCCATGCTTTGAAGATGTCTGAGAAAAATGATAAAATAGCAAATGGCAGTACGGCAAACATCAGTGTACGGGTGGCTATAAATTCCTCTTTTAAAAAAGCCATGCAGATGATACCAATCAGTAACACATGCCATATCCATTTTGTTATGAAATCGAGATGAAAAGCCTGGCCGGCTGCGAAAAGAATGACGATACTGATTAATAGAAGCTTAATAGGCCCATCCCATGTATTGCCCAAACCGCTATTACGCAAAATTTTGCGCACACTCCGCAGTAGAAGAAAAGCGATAAACGGTTCAGCTAACATAAAGGAATGTTTAATAGAAATTACGGTACAATTACAAACACATGAATATAATCGCCCTTTTTTAAAGTATTTTTATATAATAAATATCGGCCTTTTTACATGAAGAAAAAAGCATAAAAATGAACCGGAAATAATTTCCCTGTCATTTTTTTGGTAAGATAACAATGAACCGGGAGCCTTCTCCTTCCCCAGTTTCTACCTTTATTTCTCCTCCGTGCGCTTTGATAATATCGTAACTTAAACTCAATCCCAGCCCCGTACCTTGCCCGGTTGGCTTTGTTGTAAAGAATGGTTGAAATATTTTATCCACTACTTTTTGCGGAACGCCATTACCATTGTCCCTGACCGTTAGTACTACCTTATCATCCATCTTTTTTGTACTAACAAAAATAGATGGTTCAAAGCCTGCCTGACGGGCAGGCGGCCCATCGACGTACTGTTTCTTCTTATCGGTTGCCGCATAAAAGGCATTGTTGTATAGATTCAATAATACCCTTCCAATATCCTGCGGAATGATGTTGATGTTGCCAATGCTTTCATCAAAATCTGTTTTCATTTGTGCATTAAAAGTTTTGTCCTTCGCACGCAATCCATGATAGGAAAGACGCAAATATTCATCAGCCAGTGCATTGATGTTGGTAGGTTCTTTTATTCCGCTGCTACTACGGCTGTGTTGCAGCATTCCTTTTACAATGGCATCTGCACGTTTACCGTGATAATTTATTTTTTCCTGGTTGTCAATTACATCATTGGCAATTAATTTTGCATCTTCTAAATTTCCATTATCAAGATCTTCTTTCATCTCAATCAGCAATTCTTTGTTCACCTCAGAGAAATTATTTACAAAATTTAAAGGGTTTTGAATTTCATGTGCAATACCCGCAGTCAACTCGCCTAAAGAAGCCATTTTTTCAGATTGAATTAATTGCGACTGTGTTGTTTTTAATTCTGATAAAGAGCCTTCTATTTGTCTCTTTTGCAGTGTTAATAATGTGTTCGCCTTTTGTTTGCTGCGATAACCGCTAAAAGCAACCATTGCCAATATAAAGACAAGTAACAATCCTATAATCAATGCGGCCTGTTTTGTTTTGGCAACCTCGTCATCTCTTTTCTTTTCTGCAGCCAACACTTCCTGCTTCTTTGCAAAATCATAATTCATGCTAAGTTCCGTTGCTTTTCGAATATTATCTTTCCGTTTCAGGGAATCTTCGATATCTGCAGCTATTTTATAATTTGACAACGCTTTTATATAATCCCCTGTTTTTTCATAACATTCCGATAAAGACTTATGAGAAACAACATAGGCATGATCATAATTAGACGCTCCGTTTAAAACTTTGAAGCATTTCTCATAATAAGGTATAGCTTCTTTGTATTTTTTTTGCAGAAATAAAGTGGTGCCGAATGACTCGTACGCCTGTGACATATTTAAAGGCTGCTTAGAAGAATCAGCCAGCAATATTGCCTGCTTACTTAAAGCGGTTGCTTCTTCAAATTTATTTTCGTTGGCTAATGCTGTGACCGCTTTTGCCAGGCTGGCTGCTTTTATACCTATATCGCCTGTAGTACCGCCCAATGCAGCTGCCTTCATGGCAAACTCATATCCCTCGCTCCATTTACTGCCATTAATATAAAGCGAAGAAAGATTGGTATATGCATATAATTCAATGATCTTAAACCCATTTTTTACGGCTATGTCCCTTGCTTTTAAATAATATTGTTCCGCTTTTAACGTATCTTCAATCTCTTCATAGGTAATACCCATATTTAAAAGCGTCTTTGCCTGCAGTTCTATATTATGCTGTGTTTCTGCCAGTTTCAAACTTCTTTGCTGGTACTCCAAAGCTTTTGGAAAATTAGCCAGTTGTTGGTAACCGATGGCAATGTTTGCATAGTTGCCGGTTAGCGCCTTTACATTATGTAATCTTTCGTTTATAGATATGGCAGCCTGGTAATATTTAATAGATGAATCATAATTTGCCTGCACGCCATACATCATTCCATAAGCACCATAAACATTTGCGATATTTAAAGAGTCAGAAGGCTTTACAAATTTTTCCAGGAACCGTATGTGTTCTTTCGCGCTGTCAAAACTGCCTTTAAAACTATAATAATTTGCAAGCTGGTTGCGCAGTTTAAAGATGCCTGTATAAAAACCGGCTTTCTCTGCTTCTTTTAATTGAAGCTTATCAAGATATATAGCTGTATCAAGATTGCTCCTGCTTAGTATAGTTATTTTGCTAATATTCAGGCTTATTCTTTCTGTATCTGTTGTGGCTTTTGAGATAAGTTGATTCAAGCTATCTAATTGCAGGCTTTGTGCATTCAGATTACAAATTAGGAACTGGCTAAATAATGAAAACAAGATACATCCGCAGATTTTAAAATTCTTTAGCAGTAAATATAACGGAGCTTTTATCATTAGGTATATGCGTTAAAACGCGAATTTTAAAAACAAATTTTTTTAGGACAAGCTTATTTACTTGTGAATATAATAAGATTAATTTTTACGGACGAACCGTTTTCAGATTGCTCGTAATTGAACGGCAAACTACAAACTTTTGCTTTTACTTGTCCCGACTTTTATTACTCCTTCATGTAATTTGATCATATCATAACGTAAACTCAGTCCCAATCCGGTTCCTCCCGGGTTGATTGGTGGTAAAGAAAGGCCGAAAATATTTTGCCTACCGCTTCTTGAGAATGCCGTCACCATTGCGCAGTTCCTCTTCACCCGGAAGCATTGTCCAATCAAGTTTTTCGAAACAAACAGTTCGAAACCGTTGTTAGACTTTTCTTGTGGCAGCGATGTAAAGCCGGCAAACCCATCTTCTCTTGTTCATCCATATTTTTTAATAACACGTTCTTCATTACGTTGCCTGCAAATGGCTAAACTTTACAATTTTTAATTCCCAATGCAATAAAATGTAGTTTATTATTGCACGTAAAATTGGTTTAACCTATAGTGGCACGTAAAAAGAAACGCTCTTCTTCTACCTATTTTATAAGGATAATTTTTTGGCTTACCCTAACCTGTGTTGCCTGCTATTATACAGTGATTTATTTGACTGATTCTTCTGATATATTTTATCCTGGCTTTCAAATTGAGATCCCCCGGGGTTATGCAATTCATGGTATTGATGTAAGTAAATACCAAAGTACCATTAACTGGAAAGAAGTAAAGAACATGGATGTACAGGGAATCAGGATTGGCTTTGCATTTATAAAAGCCACGGAAGGTGTAGGTAATGTGGACAATCAATTCAGGCGAAACTGGCTGAAGGCAGAAGAACAAAATATTTGCAAAGGCGCTTATCATTTTTTTATTGCCGGAAAAAGCGGGCGAAGACAAGCCGCCAATTTTATAGAAATCGTAAACTTAAAAAAAGGTGATCTCCCACCTGTTCTTGATATTGAAAAAGCCTATGGTGTTTCAGCAATTGAAATAAAAAAAGAAGTGGCAGAATGGCTTTCAGTGGTAGGGAAATATTATAATGTACAACCTGTTATCTATACCAACATTGATTTTTACAACAGGTACCTGCAAAATGATTTTGATACCTTTCCGGTATGGATTGCACATTATTTACAACCTGTAAAACCCAGGATAGAACATAAATGGTTCTTTTGGCAACATAGTGAAAGCGGCAGGGTGAATGGTATTAAAGCTCCTGTTGACTTTAATGTTTTTTACGGAGATAGTTCAGATTTCAAAAATTTTCTTATTCAATAAGTCAGGCTGGCTGCAGCAGTAACTCCCAATTAACTGCTATGATCTGCGACAATAAACCATTGATTTATTATTTTCTTAAACAGCAAACTAAAATGGCCCTCAATATTTCCAATACTTCTTTCCAGGTGCCATTTGCCTACTACAAAATAATAAGGAAAAGCTAATGGTTTAAATTCAAGAAGGGTGAAGGTGAGTTTTCCCATTGAGGCAGTATCAGGGTAACGTTTTTTATAATTATCCAGCGTCGGCTGCCAGCCGTAAGTGACGCCAGTTTTCCCGATAAATAGTAAAGAATCGCTTTGCCAATATCCCTGCATGAATGTTCGAATGTCACCCATATTCCACGCGTTCACTTGCCTGTCCAGTATATATCGAATGGACGATTCATCTTTCGATTGAGCCATGCCGCCCGGGAAAGAAAAAATAATGATTGCAATAAGAAAAAACTTTTTCATACCTGTGATTTATAAAGCAAATTGAATAATAATTTACTCTAAATGGCTGTGTGGATTGGCCGAACGTGAATAGTCGCCATAGCGGAAATTTAAAAAATGAGCATACAAAATAAGACTCACGGCAGGCACTAAAAAAAGTAATTCATGCAAATAAAAAAACTCCTTTAAGATTAAAAAAATAAACCCGCCTGTAAAAATCAACAATGGCTTTATGTTTCGATGGTGCCGCCTGTAACCATGCGATAAAGCATAGCTTCCAACGATAAAAGCAATGCCAATCATCGTCCATTCGAAAGAAGAATTGTTAATGATATTGATACCAAATAAAGGCAATGAAGTTATTAGTAACGGAAGTATCGCACAGTGAATAGCGCATGCGACGGAAGTTACCATGCCCATCAAATCCCAGTTTATTCTTTTTATAAAATTAACCATACCGCAAATGTAGTATATTTGCAACAATGATGCATTAATATTAAAATTCTTTTTTAAACGCCTTTAATAATTTTGCATTTCCTTGTAGGTAGTCTTATGGAAAAAAAGTTAACTTATCCGCTATGAAAAAGAAATTATTACTGTATGGAAGTTTTTTTATTGTGCTAATGACGGTTTTCTATTTTGTTTTGTTTTCAGGCAACGATTATGATAAGGTACAGTTGCCGGTAATGAATTATGTGCAGGATTTTTCTTTCACGGGCCAGGATGGAAATACGGTGAATGAACATAATGTAGATGGAAAAGTGTACGTGGCGGACTATTTTTTTACAACATGCAAAGGGATTTGTCCGAAAATGAATGCCAACCTCGCGACCATTTTTCAGCAATTTAAAACTGATAGTGATTTTGCGATAATTTCTCATACCTCCATGCCGGAAACCGATTCGGTGCCTTTGATGAAAGCGTATGAAGAAAAAATGATTGGTAAAAATCCGGGGTTTGCAGCCAAATGGTATTTCGTAACGGGCACTAAAGATTCACTGTATAAAATGGCGAAACAGAGCTATTTGCTGGACAATGATAAAAACAACAGTATTAATATAAAAGATCATTTTATTCATACGCAATTTTTTTCACTGGTTGATAAGGATAGGAGAGTAAGAGGCATTTATGATGGACTAAAGCCGGATGAACTGACGCGTTTACAAAAAGATATAGGGGCACTATTAGAAGAGCCTGCGGACGGGGGTATTTTTAATCACTCAACTTTTAGTAACAATCCCGGCTAATATTATTATGAAAAACGAAGTGAAGGACATACTGATGCAAAATCATTTAAGCATTACCGGTAGCCGGTTAAAAATTCTTGAATTCTTCCTGGAACACGAAAGCGCGGTATCTCATGCTGATATTGAAAAAAATACCGGCGAATCGTTTGATCGTGTTACGGTCTATCGCACCTTGCAGACATTTGTAGAAAAAGGGATTATCCACCTGATTCCTACAACAGATAATTCTATTAAATACGCTTTATGTAAAAATGATTGTGCTCCCGGGCATCATCATGATAATCACGTGCACTTTATATGCGATGCATGCAGTAAAACCATTTGCCTCGATGAGGTGAATATTCCATCGGTAAAGTTGCCGAAAGGGTTTACGCCACAGCATGCAGAAATGGTTGTAACGGGTATTTGCGGCGATTGTAAATAATGTTACGTAATTAAAGTTTTAAACCGTCGCCGGAATCATTTTTTAATCACGCCTTCCATCCATTCACCCATAATCTTCAACGCTTCAGGTGCAAAGGTTTCTTCCAATTCTCCATATTCTTCAATTGTACATTTTTTGCAGTGCTGGAATAAATGATTCAAGCCGGGTAATTCAATTGTTTTATAATTTTTGGAATTACTTTTTTTAAGTGCGGCTTCAATTACCGGTAAATTTAGTTTAGGGTCAACCTGTATATCTTTTTCTCCGTTTAAAGCCAGCACTGGAATGGAAAGCTCTTCAAGATCTTTTGCAGGATCGTACTTTAAGAAAAATTTCCACCATTTTGAATGAAATAAAAAATATTTTTTTTGCAGTGACGCAATAACCTGCTCATCCGTTCCTTTAATTAATGCATTCAATGTTTCGGGGGATTGATTTTTCTTCCAGTCATAATAAACTTTCGATATTTCATTTTTATATTCATCTTCGTTTACAAAAGAAATAGCAACTTTCGTAAGCGCATCATGCAAGTCAAGGAATTTATTAACTACTGCTTTATTTAGCCCGGCGTTTTCCATAGGTTGAGCATTCTGGTAATCATTAATTACTGAGCCCGGCACTCCCGGTCCCGCAAGCAACACAATAAACGAAATATTTTTGTCACTTGCTGCCACGATCGGGGCAATCATTCCTCCTTCGCTGTGCCCTATCAAGCCGATGTGGCTGGCATCTACATCCTTACGTGAAAGCAGGTATTGAATTCCGGCCTCAACATCGTTGGCAAAATCTTCAGATGAAGATGTATCAAAAATACCGGTGGTTTGCCCCATCCCCCGGTCGTCAACTCTTAAGACTGCCATACTTCTTTTAGTTAGATAATCTGCAATCACAGCAAATGGTTTATGATCAAAAATATTTTCGTCGCGGTCCTGCTTCCCGGTTCCGGTAATGAGTAAAACGGCAGGATATTTTTTATCCCGGGCAATACCTCCTGCAGAACCGGGCATGGTAAACGTCGCACCGTAGCGCATAGAATTATCAACATTACCGTACACTACATCTTCACTTATATAATTGAAAGGAGGTATCGGTGTTTGTGGCCGCTTTGGTGGTTGAAACGGGGATTCATTTGTTTTTATCACATTAAGCGCCAATTGCCCGTTTCCCTGGTGCCACATTCCTGAAATTGAATCCGGAGTAATAAATTTTCCATTATAAAACCCCGAAATAATTTGCAGGCCTATGGTTACACTATCTCTATTGATGGTAATATCACTGCAGGGAAGGTTATTAGCATTTTGCGAGGGGCTATCCCATTTACCAAGTAACCGGCCCGTACTGTCTTTGTAGAAATGAAATACAATGGGAATTTGCTGGCCGTTAACTTCAATATTGCCCAGCCAGTTACCGGTAATGTTTTGTGAGAATGAAAACGAACTGAGCAATATTAAAAGATTAACGAAAAAAAGGTTACGCATTTCTAATAAAAATACATAAACTTCAGCCAGGGCGTTATGTGAAGTTGGGATACCGGTAGCCTGCGCGGGAAATTGATTATGCCTTAAACCATTTTCTTAATTAATTTTGTTTAATAAAAACAACAAGCATGAATCTCAGATTAATACCCATGAGTTTACTTATCGGATCGGTTGTGGCTATTTCCTGCAATCAGCAAAACGGCCGCCAGGAAGAAGCTGTTACAAGCACGATGCAAGATTCCGGTACTACAGAACCGGTGGCGATAAAAGAACAACCGGTAACGTACTCCGTAGATGGCAAAAATTTTAATGGCTACGTTACTTATGATTCTAATAGAATGGGTAAAAGACCTGCTGTGCTTGTGGTGCAGGAGTGGTGGGGGTTGACAGATTACCCGAGAAACCGGGCAAAACAACTGGCAGCACTTGGCTACATTGCAATGGCTGTCGATATGTATGGTGATGGTAAAACAGCCGCAGATCCAAAAGAAGCGCAGGCACTCGCTACTCCTTATTATAAAGATCCAACGCTGGCTAAAACCAGGCTTGATGCCGCTATTAAAACATTAAAAGGCTTTCCGCAAACTGATACTTTCAATATAGCTGCTATTGGTTATTGTTTTGGGGGCTTTATAGTTTTGAATGCTGTCAAACTGGGTGCAAATCTAAAAGGGATAGTAAGTTTTCATGGTGACCTGGGAGGTGTACCCTTAAAAATGAATTTGGTAAAAGCAAAAATATTAATATGCCATGGGGCGGCAGATAAGTTTGTTACCGGGGAAGCAGTAAATGCCTTTAAAAACTCTATGGACTCGGCGGGAATACCTTTTAGTTACAGGGAATATCCGAATGCAAACCATGCCTTTACCAACCCTGCAGCGACGGAATTGGGCAAAAAGTTCAATTTGCCTATCGCATATAATGCAGCTGCGGATAGTGCCTCATGGAATGATATGAAGACTTTCTTTAAAAAATTATTTTGAAATAAGGCATCTTTTGGCAGTATCCCTTTAGGAGGAATAAAGCTAATAATTGCGCTGGCACTTTAAGGATAACATTCATATAAAGTCAAATCTAACTGTAAAATCAGTTCTATAAACTTTTCCACATAGGGGACTTTATTGAAAAATTATTTGTGTATAACGAATTCTGGCGCTAAATTCACGGTTGGATAACTAAGAAACGCCCGCTCTTAAATCTTTTGAAATATACTTAAACTTCTTTTATTTCCTTTTTCCTGTCCAATTCAGAGTTTTTAAAATTCACATCCATTTGAATTCCCGGCATTGCCATATTATTTTCCTTGTTTAATTCGTTTAAATGTTAGTAATAAAACTTGTAAACCAATTAGTGTACATAAATCAAGCTGGTTTACGATAAAAAGTTGGTTAGACAAATAAAAATCCCGATCTTTCTACAAACCATAAATCGATACCTATCGAAAGCTGGCATTAAATTTATGAAAAAGAAAAATTATAATTCTACTTAATAAAATCAAAACTTAACTTAATTAAAAAACGCTTATGGAAAATTTTTATACAGCCTACACAAAAATTGTTCAGGATACGACATTCTATTTTGTAAAAAAGTATGTTACTTTCCCCGAATATAATGGCGTACCCGGAGTATTGGAAAGTTATGGAATGCATACTGATTTTAATCGTGCCTGCGAGATTGCGTCCGTAAAAGATGAAGAGGTCAAAAAACATCTATTTGCGGATATTCAAAATAATGAAAGCAGCGCTAAAATCATTCATATGAGCCCGACAAATGGAATTAGTATTGCGCAGTAAGCTAGTTGTTTGAAACAGTATGAATGGGGTTATTCAACAATCCCGTTTTATGTGGAAAACATTACAAGGGCTGCTGTATTACGAATGCCTACTTTTTAAATAAGGCGCTGACAGACGCCTCCTAAAGATCCTGGACCAGGAAAAACTGTTTTATCAATTGCGGCGGTCATTTATACCTGGCATATTAATTTAATACTTCAAGGTTTTTTTCTGTACATCGTACACTTTGGCAAAGAGGGGCTTAAAATTTCTCCTTTATACAATATAATTTTTTTTAAAAGGCCCTGTTTACCAGGCCAATAAAATAATATCCGTTTTTAGGAACGGCATACATAAATGTTGTTATTCTTTATGAGTATTTTATAATAAGTGACCAATTGCGGCCATCTCCATAAGATTAGTATAATTATGATCTTTTGTTCAAACACAAAAATTGGTTATAACCCAGAATACTTAGTAAACTTTTATTGGTGATTACTGGTACTTGTCCCGGTTCTCTTCTATTCGCCACGTTACATATGCTACACTGAGCTTTTAAGTTGCTTCTCACGATGTGCCTGGTAAGTATAACTTCAAACTGGATGTTAAAAAAAGCTTTAATTACAATCGCTTCGATTACAATATTTAGTTTTAAGTAAAATTAAGATTAAACCGTCCGGGTATTGCAAAGTCTTAATTTCCCTTTCAATACTTAACTAATAAAGGTTGTTGCTCAAGTATGCTAAGGGTATAAGAATAAATAAAAGCAAAAAATGTCCATTTCTGCCAACCAATTAAAAAATCAGCATCTGCTATGGCGGGCTGCGTTCGGCCCCATGGCCGAAAATGCAAACCAGTTGCAGGAAGTTTCCCAAAAAGAATTGTATACACTCCTGGTGAAAACTTCAGCGAAAAATCCCGAACCATTTAATGTCGCCGGCAATCTTTTTGATGGCATGGTAAAGGGCATACAGGACGTCGGCAGGATGCAGAAACTGAGCCAGGATGAGAAGAAAATGCTACGCAAACAATCTGTTGATGATCTTAAAAATCTGAACCTTACCTGGCTTAGTGAAATGATAAACAGCGAAGCCCAAATGAGAGAGAAGATGAGTCTTTTCTGGCACGGGCATTTTGCATGCAGGGTGATAAATATATATTTTCAACAGCAACTAATAAATACGATCCGGGCAAATGCGCTGGGTAGTTTCGCTGACCTGCTTCGCGAAGTGAGCAAGAGCCCCTCCATGCTTTCTTTTCTTAACAACCAGCAAAATAAAAAGCAACATCCCAATGAAAACTTTGCCAGGGAAGTAATGGAACTCTTTACTATAGGGCGTGGCAATTATACCGAGGAAGATGTAAAAGAAGGCGCAAGATCCTTCACCGGGTGGGGATTTAATCTGCAGGGAGAATTTGTGGACCGTCCTTTTCAACACGATACCGGAAAAAAGACTTTTCTTGGTAAGACAGGAAATTTCGATGGGGATGATATCATTGATATTTTATTAGAACAGAAACAAACCGCTGCATTCATCACCAAAAAGCTGTATAGGTACTTTGTAAATGATACACCTGATGCCGGTAAAGTTAACTGGCTTGCCAACCGGTTTTACCAAAGCGGTTATGATATACAAAAATTATTGACGGATATATATACAAGCGATTGGTTTTACAGTGATAAAAATATTGGCAATCATATTAAATCACCGGTTGAATTATTAGTGGGTATTCGCAGGTTGATCCCCATGGAACTCGAGAAGCCGGAAGCACAGTTGTTATTTGAAAGAGCACTTGGGCAAATATTATTTTATCCGCCAAATGTTGCCGGATGGCCCGGGGGGAAAAACTGGATAGATAGCAGTGCCTTAATGTTGCGAATGAGAATTCCGCAAATTCTTACCAATGCTGACGACTTTGTAGTGAAACCAAAAGATGATGATGATACGATGATGGGTATGGAAGGCGTGGATACCAAACCCAAAGCCAGGCAGGTTAATGTAAAGGTTGATTGGGACGCAGTAACAAAAGTATTTGATAAAACTCCTAAAGAAAACCTGGTGCAAAAAATTGGTGATTTGGTGTTACAAACCAAAAGTAAAATTAGCCCAACAATTCTTGATAAATACATTGACAAAAATGCAAGGGATGCTTACATTAAAACAACCATCGTTGAACTGATGAGTACACCCGAATATCAATTGTGCTAATGAATAAGAATAGAATTTTTTAATTTTTAATTGTCTCAGATGTTGTTAAAGCGAAAAGAATTTTTACAGGTAGGTTCACTGGCCACAGCGTCTTTGATGTTGCCAAAATTTCTAAAAGCTTTTGATGGAAAAACTATCGTGCCTCCGGGCAATAAAGTGCTGGTAGTATTGCAATTCAGCGGAGGAAATGATGGACTTAACACGGTCATCCCTGTACGAAATGATATTTATTATAAATCCCGGCCTAAACTCGGCATTGAAAAAGATAAAGCCCTGTTGCTTACCGATGAAGCGGGCATTAATCCGGCACTGCCGGCCTTTAAAGAATTGTTTGACGAGGGAAGCCTGGGCATCATGAATAATGTCGGATATCCTAACCCGGACCGTTCTCATTTTCGCAGTATGGATATTTGGCAAAGTGCCAGCGATAGTGATAAGTATGTTTACACAGGATGGCTGGGCCGTTACCTCGATGCGCAATGTGGTGGCTGCGCAAAACCCACACAGGCGCTCGAAGTAGATGATATATTGAGTCTTGCATTAAAAGGTGAAAACATCAAAGGCCTTGCCGTAAAAGATCCTAAACGGCTTTATAATACCAGCCATGAAAAATATTTTAAACAAATAAATGCGGCACATGAGCCGGGAGAGGAAACAGTTGATTATCTCTATAAAACTTTAAGCGAAACGTTGAGCAGCGCTGATTATATTTTTGAGCAAAGTAAATTGCATCCTTCTTCACAAATATATCCTTCTACAGAAACCGGCAAAAATTTGAAAACAATTTCTTCGCTTATCATGAGCGATATTAATACCAAAGTTTATTACCTGGGCCTGGGCAGTTTTGATACCCATGTAAACCAGGTGAATCAGCAAAAAAGATTGTTTACCGAATTAAATGATGCCATCAGCGCTTTTGTAAAAGACTTAAAAAGCAACAACCGGTTCCAGGATGTGATGCTGATGACCTTCAGTGAATTTGGAAGAAGGGTTGCCCAAAACGCGAGCGGTGGTACGGACCATGGCACTGCCAATAATATGTTCTTCATTGGTGGTGGCTTACAACAAAAAGGCATGCTGAACGCAATGCCTGATCTTACTAATTTGAATGAGGGCGATCTGATACATACCATTGATTTTAAAAATGTATACGCTACTGTATTACGTAAATGGCTGGGCGCAGATGACAAAGAGATTCTTGGGAAACAATATGATTATATGAATTTTATTTGAGGAACTTACCAAGATCAATATCAAGGATAACGTCAGTATCGATGAACAAATTATTTAACATACTTCTCTAAAGGATATCGAGTTTTTATTTTTTTCCAGTCAAAATTTTTCGAAGCTTTTCCAAATATTTATTTTTAAGTGGAACCTGTTTTATCCTTAACAATGGTATTAAGTGATTTCAGCCTGCTGAATATTAAGATTCCCCCAACGAAAGCCGATACGACCAGTATAAGGAAGAACATTTTTTTATCAGTAAAGGCATCCCAAAAACTGGTCATCACTCCCGCGATTTTACCCCCGATGGAAGTAGATAAAAACCATCCCCCCATCATCAATGCGGTGAGCCGTGCCGGCGCTAATTTAGATACAAGAGATAACCCTATAGGGCTTAATAATAACTCACTAATTGTAAATACAAAGTAAGTTCCCCAAAGCCAATATGGCGAAGTTTTTTCCAGGTAAACAGAATTAACGGACATGATCGCAAATACCATTACTAATGCTGAAAGTCCCGAGATAAATAATGCCATTCCAAATTTTGTAGCAGTCGAAGGTTCTTTATTTCGCCTGCGTAAATAACTGAAAATAAATACAAGTACTGGTGTCAGCAATATTATAAACAGTGGATTGATGGACTGAAATAATTCTGTATTGGCTAACTTTT
This sequence comes from Ginsengibacter sp., assembly GCA_039933035.1. Lineage (GTDB taxonomy): Bacteria > Bacteroidota > Bacteroidia > Chitinophagales > Chitinophagaceae > Ginsengibacter. The sequence goes on from JBDTOV010000004.1 coordinate 35,114, forward strand.
CGCTTTTGCCATTTGGCCAGTCACCTTTCGGTACATTGTTGAAATAGGGATCGGGCCCCAACACCTGGACAACCTTCGATTCTTTATCGACAATATTTCCATCTGCAAGGCTATCATAATGAGGCAGAGACGCAACCACTTTTGCATGATCTTTTACATCTACAAAATTGGCATCTACTTTATTTACCAACCTGGGCGTATCACTTACTTTTTGCATAAAACCCAACGAACCTGCAATTTTTTCTGTTACCGGTGAAACCGTCCTGTCTGTATGCTTTTGTGCCCATAAAGTTAGCCCGGTGGAATTTTGATTGTAGATCGTCCAAAAAATAATAGAAATGGCAAAAATAAATAGCAGGGAACCAATACCTTTTTTATCCTGCCCCTTTGCTCCCACATACAAAGAAACATAAAATGCAATAATGGGTAAACACGCAAAAATAAATGCATCGTTGGATTTGCTTCCCATGATGGTTGTGCCAAATAATAAAGTTGGAACAATCCAGCCTATTATTGCCGCTATGATAGCTGGCAGAAATACATAACCAAAGATTTTGCCTATAGGCATATCTTCTGCTCTTTTTTCTTTTTTTATTTCTCCTTCGCGTACATGTTTTAGAGAGCTGGCTAAAATGATCATTCCTATGATAAGCCCAACGCCTGCCGCGGCAAAAGCGTAACCCCATCCATATTTATTTCTTAAATAAGCAGCTACAAAATTGCAGACCAGCGCTCCTATATTAATTCCCATATAGAATATATTATAGGCATTATCTTTCAATGGCTTTAGATCTTCCCGGTTGTAAATATTACCAAGAATGGTAGAAATATTTGGCTTGAAAAAGCCATTGCCAACGATTATTAAACAGAGCGAAACATACAATGCTGTATTGCCCGGGAGTGCCAGGCCAAAATAACCAAGGGCCATGAGGCTACCGCCAATAAAAATTGATTTGATATAACCTAAATAGCGATCGGCAAGTAAGCCGCCGATAAAGGGAGTCAAATAAACAAGAGCGATAAAACTTCCTACTACGTCCGCACCCATTTTTTCGGTCATCCCTTTGCCACCCTTATCTCCGATCAGGTAAAGAAATAGAATTCCAACCATAAGATAGTAAGCGAAACGTTCCCACATTTCAGTAAGAAAAAGGATATATAAAGATTTGGGATGTTTGCCTTTTCGGATCGCGGCGGTATTTGCAGGAATTATCTGATCTTCCATAGTTTAATAAAATTTAAAAAAAGATGAAATGCTATGTATGGTTTCGTAAAGTACAGATAAATTTTAAATACCAAAATTCAATTTTATCGATACTAAAATGAAGTATTATTAAATCTTTATATACGGTAAGGAATTAAACCCTAATTCATAACTTGCGCACTCTTAATTTTCAAAGCTAAAATCTTTTAATTGAATATACTCATCTTAGGCTCCGGAGGAAGGGAACACACTTTTTGCTGGAAGATTAGCCAGAGTGAATTGTGTACACAATTATTTATAGCCCCGGGTAATGCAGGTACAGCGCAGTATGGCGAGAATATCGACCTGAGCATAATCGATTTTGCATCAATTAAAAAAACATGTATCGAAAAAAAAATTGATCTTGTTTTGGTAGGACCAGAAGAGCCGCTTGTAAAGGGCATTTACGATTTTTTTAAAAATGAGGAGCAACTCAGTAGCATAATAGTTACCGGACCTTCTGAAGCCGGGGCGCGGCTTGAAGGAAGTAAATCTTTTGCGAAAGCTTTTATGCAAAGACATAACATCCCAACGGCTTATTATAAAGAATTTGATGCTGCCACATACACCGCAGGACTGGACTATATTAAGAACCACGAGCTTCCGGTAGTGTTGAAAGCAGATGGACTGGCAGGTGGTAAGGGCGTGTTGATTTGCAACCATCCTGTTGAAGCGATGAGAGAATATGAATTAATTATTCAGCAATCAAAATTTGGCGATGCAGGCAAAAAAGTAGTAGTAGAAGAATTCCTGGATGGCATTGAACTAAGCGTTTTTGTACTTACTGACGGTAACGACTACCTTCTTTTTCCGGAGGCTAAAGATTATAAAAAAATTCTTGAGGGCGATCTCGGTCTTAATACCGGTGGTATGGGCGCTGTAAGCCCGGTACCATTTGCCACAGAAATATTTATGGAGAAAGTAATTAAAAAAGTTATTGAACCCACTATTAAAGGATTGAGGGAGGAGAAGATGGATTACAGGGGATTTATATTTTTCGGATTGATAAAAGTAGAAGACGAACCCCTTGTTATTGAATATAATTGCCGTATGGGCGACCCGGAAACAGAAGTTGTTTTGTTGCGCCTAAAAAACGACCTGGTAAAATTGCTCATTGCGGCAGACGAAAAAAAATTGCATGCCGAAGAAATAAGCATTGATGAAAAATCCGCAGCTACGATAGTAGCTGTAAGTGAAGGATACCCGATAGCATATAAAAAGGGATATGCTATATCATTTGACTACCTGCAGAACCCCCAGGCATTAAAGCATATTGATGTAGATGGTGGCATTATGGTTTTCCAGGCCGGTACAAGGCAGGAGGGGCAACAGGTGGTTACTGATGGAGGGAGAGTGCTTGCAGTATCATCTCTCGCAGGTTCCCTTCCGGAGGCAATCGAATTATCAAAAGAAATATTACACCAGATCCATTTTGAAGGAATGTATTATCGTGAAGACATAGGGTACGAATTTATTAAATGAGCATATTTTTTAGTTTGATATACAGTCATTCTCCTTTTATTTTAATTATATGCGTGTTTTACCCTAAAATTTTAGAATTCGTATAATTTCATGAAATTCTGCGCTTTCAGCGGCATAAAGTTGTTCCCAATTTGGTGCATAATCCTTTGTAAATCTATTCCTGTTTACAATTGTTAATTCAAAGTTTTTCCTACAACTTTGCATCCATTAGTAAATTTTCAATATCTCATTAAAACATGGGCCTTTTTAATTTTTTTACACAGGAAATAGCGATTGACCTTGGCACGGCAAATACACTGATAATTCATAACGATGTTGTAGTTGTAAACGAACCTTCTATTGTTGCGTTAGATCGAAATAATCCAAAAAACATACTCGCCGTGGGCAAAAAGGCATTGATGATGCATGAAAAAACCCATGAAAGCATTCGTACTGTCCGGCCTTTAAAAGACGGTGTAATAGCAGATTTCAATGCTGCTGAACTGATGATACGGGAGATGATCAAAAAGATATACCCCAAAAAACCTTTATTTCCGCCAAGCTGGCGCATGATGATTTGTATCCCGAGTAGTATTACTGAGGTAGAAAAACGTGCCGTAAGAGATAGCGCAGAGCAAGCCGGAGCCAAAGAAGTATACCTGCTTCATGAGCCGATGGCTGCCGCTTTAGGAATCGGAATAGACGTGGAAGAACCGGTAGGAAATATGATCATCGATATTGGCGGAGGCACTACAGGCATAACCGTAATAGCCCTTGCAGGAATTGTTTGCGACCAGTCGATACGCATCGCCGGAGATGAATTTACTGCCGACATCATGGAGGCGCTGCGCCGTTATCATAGCCTGCTGATTGGCGAACGAACAGCGGAGCAGATAAAAATTCAGATTGGTGCCGCGATGAAAGATATTGATAATCCACCGGAAGACATGCCTGTAAATGGCAGAGACCTTGTAACGGGCATTCCCAAACAAATAATGGTAAGTTACCAGGAAATTGCAGAGGCATTAGATAAATCCATATTTAAAATAGAAGAGGGAATCTTAAAAGCACTGGAAACAACGCCCCCGGAACTTGCTTCTGATATTTATCGTCGTGGCTTATATTTAACGGGAGGTGGCGCTTTACTCAGGGGACTTGATAAAAGACTCGCCGCTAAAATTAAACTACCTGTTCACATAGCCGATGATCCGCTTAAAAGTGTTGTAAGAGGTACGGGACTCGCATTAAAGCATTACGACCGCTATCCGTTTGTAATGAGGTAGCATGGCCTTCACAAAACCTTCTTGAGGAAGAGCTCACATACCAAATAGAAGCTAATGTATATTTCAAATAAATTTTTAAAATCCGCCAATAGCTATTTGGGCGGAGCAGCCTGTTATGCGTAATATTTTTATTTTTATCCGCATCTATTTTAATTTTATTTTCTTTTTGCTATTAATGGGTATATCATTATTCATGCTCTTTAATTATAATCGCTATCACCATTCAGTTTACTCATCCGCTACTGGAGAAATCACCGGCAAAATCAACGAACAATACAGCACTGTTGAATATTATTTTCAACTTAAGAGAACAAACGATTCTCTTGTAAAAGCCAATGCAATTTTATATAATAAACTAAAGCAGGATTTTGAATTGCCCGACACAGTAACCAAACTTGCCATTGACACCATAAGAATTGATACCCTTCCTTATCAAAGGAAATATCTATACCTGCCTGCTAAAGTAGTGGGCAATTCTGTAAGCCAGCCCAACAATTATATACAACTACACAGGGGTACACAACAGGGTGTTGTGGCAGACCTGGGTGTTACTGATATAAACAACTCAGTTGTAGGAACTGTTGTGGACGTTAGTAATAATTATTCAGTGGTAATGAGTTTACTGCACCGGCAAAGTAATACTAGTGCAAAGCTTAAAAAAAGTGGGGAAACGGGAAGCGTAGTTTGGGATGGTGTTCAGCCCAATATCGTGTTGCTGAAAGATATTTCGAAAGATGTAAAGATTGAAAAAGGGGATACAATTATTACAAGCGGATTTTCTGATAAATTCCCGTATGGACTGCTTATAGGTACTATAAAAGAAATTGACAATGATAAAACAAGCAGCACTTATAGCATTAAAGTAAAAACTGCTGCAAATTTTTATAACCTGCAGTATGTATATATTATCAATAACCTTCAAAAAGGAGAGCCAATGCAACTCTTGAAGAATGTAAAAAACCAATGAATATCATCCTAAAAAATATTATCCGGTTTTGCCTTTTTATATTGGTACAGGTTTTTGTGCTCAACCAGGTGCCTCCATTACACCATCTTGTTACCCCTTATATTTATTTTTTATTTATTCTTTGGCTTCCTTTTAAGATGGGACGTCGAACGGTAATGATGCTGGCTTTTGCGATTGGCTTTTGCCTGGATTGTTTCACAAAAACGTATGGTCTGCATGCGGCGCCCTGCGTACTCATTGCCTACTTCCGGCCTTTTTTAATTAACCTGCTTATTTCACAGGAAGGTGCTGAAAGCAATTACAATGAGCCTTCCATCAAAAGTATGGGTTTTACTCCTTACTTTACGTATGCCGCGATATTAACTCTTATGCATCATTCTTTACTTTTCTTCCTGGAAGCTTTACAAACGGGAGGATTCATTTATTTTATTTTAAAGACATTTTTGTCTTCTGCTGTAAGTCTTCTATTAATCCTGCTAACTGAACTATTATTTGTAAGAAAGCAAAGATTTAAAACAAATACAGTATAGACGTATTATTTTTGCAATTAATTCCGTTCTTCACTTTTTCAATTTCTCTAAATCATAGCAAGTCTGTGCCTGCCTTTAACCAGTCCCGTAAAAATATAATAAAAGCCATGTTCGTGTTCATGACCCTTGTTATTATTATAAGGCTTTTTGATCTGCAGGTTTTTAATACCAAATATTCCATAATGGCTGATGAGCAGGGTAAATTTAGAAAAGTGATTTATCCGGACAGGGGAATTCTATATGATCGGCATGGGAAAGCTATTTTACGCAATACCATTATTTATGACCTGATGGTAACGCCCGGCAAAATAAAGGCCATGGATTTTGATACGGCAGCCCTGTGCCATATACTTGATATTGATACAACGGAATTTAAAAAAAGAATTTTAACAGCTATCATTAAAAACAGGAGTTATCGTGCATCAGTTTTTGAACCTTTGCTTCCCCAGGAAAAAATCGCGAAGATTAATGAAAGTATGTACAAATTTGTGCCTGCCTTTTACCTGCAGGAAAGACCGGTTCGTGATTATCCTTTTGATGCCGCAGGCAATATCCTGGGCTATTTGTCAGAGGTTGATTCTTCTTTTTTAAAATACCATGAAGATGAGGGATACCAGGTAGGAGACTACGCGGGAAGAACAGGGTTGGAAAGAAGCTATGAAAAAGTGTTGATGGGTGAGAGGGGAATTGAGTACTGGAAAAGAGATAATAAAAACCGCCTTACCGATAGGCTGGAAAAAGGGAGGTACGATACTGCTGCAATACCTGGCAGCAATATGCACCTGGCACTTGATATCAATTTGCAAATGCTGGGAGAGCATTTAATGGAAAATAAAATTGGCGCCATTGTGGCCATCGATCCCAAAACAGGAGGCGTGCTCGCAATGATAAGCAGCCCTACTTATAATCCCGGCCTTTTAGCCGGTGCAGAAAGAAGAAAAAATTTCGCATCACTGCTCCTGGATCCCCGGCTTCCGATGATTAACAGAACTGTGAACGCATATTATTCACCCGGCTCTACATTTAAAACATTGCAGGCGTTGATCGGTCTCCAGGAAGGTATCATTACTACGTCAACGAGATTTTTATGTACGGGAGCATTTTATGGATGCGGCAAACCGATGGGTTGTCTTGATCCCGGATTTTTTAATTTAAAGGGCGCCATTACCCATTCCTGTAATACCTATTTTGCCAATGTTATGCAACGAACTATTAATAATCCTGAATATGGCTCCGTTGATAGCAGCCTTAAAGTTTGGGATAATTATATGTATGCCTTTGGGCTTGGCCACAAACTGGGCATCGATATTCCTACTGAAAAAGGAGGGCTCATTCCCACCCCCAGAACTTATAATAAAATTTATGGCGAGGGGCACTGGAACTTCTGTACATTCAGATCGGTAAGTATCGGGCAGGGCGAAGTGAATGTTACCCCGCTGCAAGTGACGAACGAAATGGCCTACCTGGCTAATAAAGGATGGTACATAACTCCTCACCTCGTTGATTCTATTGAGGGAGGAGATACTTACGGTATGTTAGATTCTTTTAAAATGAAACACCAGCCCCTTTCTATCCCCGATACTTTGTTTGAGGCCGTGCATGATGGCATGCAGGGAGTAATGGAAACCGGGACAGGTTCCGCTGCAAAAGTGCCGGGTATTGTTGTATGCGGTAAAACCGGTACCGTTGAAAATTATTATAAAGGAGTTAAGCAAAAATCACATGCTTTTTTTGCTGCTTTTGCCCCGAGAGAAAATCCGCGTATAGCTATCGCCGTTATATGTGAGAATGCCGGCTTTGGGTCTAATTCTTCAGCCCCTATTGCGAGTCTTATGATTGAGCAATATTTAAAAGATTCTATTCCTGAGCCGGATCGTAAAGCAAAAATAGAAACGCTTGCTAAACTAAATCTGATGCCAGCACGTATTTATGAAGCAATACGTTACCGCGATTCGTTACGTCATGCGAAAGATACTTCTTATCTCCTTGAAAAAGGCTATATTAAAATAGCCACAGACACCATGGGCATCCAGGAAGAAGATGATACCGAAGCATTAGACAAATTAAAAAAATCAAAACAGGAAAATAATCTGCTTACGGATACCCTCCCTTCCAAAAAGAAGAGTGAAGAGGTGAAACAACGCCCGGAAGCTACTTTACCGGAAAGACAACGAAAACCAGATTCTTCAAGTACAGTAAAATAAATATACTCCCATTTAAATGCGTGACCAGGCTGTAATATCGAAAGGAATTGACTGGATAACTATTTGGTTTTATGTGATCTTAGTATCCATCGGAGTGTTATGCATATTTTCAGTTGAATACCATAACGGTGAGAATATTCTTCAAAATATAACCGGTTTAAAAAAGAATTATTCCAGGCAGATATTATTTATTGGAATATCTGTAATAGTTGCCGTATTTATTTTATTAACTGATAGCAAGTTTTTTACGGCAACAGCTAATTTAAGTTATGTCTTGGGTATTTTTCTTATGGCGGCAACATTTGTTGTCGGAAAAGATATTAATGGTTCAAGGTCCTGGATCCCATTGGGCTTCTTTAATCTTCAGCCGGTAGAAACCTGTAAAATATTTGCCGCACTGGCACTTTCAAAATACCTGTCACGGTCGGAGACAAATTTTGAAACCCCCCGATCGCAACTTATTGCCGCCGCACTGGTGTTAACGCCAGCAGTTTTTTCGATATTGCAAAATGAAACCGGTCTCGCTTTGGTATATTTTTCTTTTCTAATTCCCATGTACCGTGAAGGACTACCGCCCGTTTATCTTATCATCGGGTTTTCATTTGCGGTGCTTGTTGTAGCTACTATTTTAGTAGAAAAAAACACATTGGCAATTGTTCTTACCGCCATTGCTGCACTTTCGGTGTATATTTTGCGTAGAAATGTAAAACGGGATAAGGGAATTTTATTAGTTATCCTGGGAGTTTGGGTGTTATGTGTAAGTATTCAAAGATTTGCCGTCCCCTATATTTTCCAGCATGTTTTGCATCCATACCAGGTAGAAAGAATTATGAATACTTTTGGTGTTGACTATATCCCCGATGAAAAGGCTGACGCCAGTACCCCTGGAGAACAAAAAGAAAATCTGAAGACAAAAACTTTAAAAAAAGCCAAAGAGAATTACAATGTAAAGCAATCAAAAATAGCAATTGGTTCGGGTGGAGTTTTAGGTAAAGGCTTTTTGAAAGGTACGCAAACACAGGGGGATTTCGTCCCCGAGCAACACACAGATTTCATTTTTACAACAGTGGGGGAAAATTTTGGATTTGTAGGTAGCAGTTTTGTTATTCTTTTATATTTATTATTTATGCTTCGGATTGTTTTCCTTGCGGAAAGACAAAGAAGTACTTTCAGCCGCGTATATGCTTACAGTGTTGCGGCCATTTTATTTTTTCATATTTCTATAAATATTTGTATGACCGTGGGGCTCGCACCTGTAATCGGGATTACATTGCCTTTAATAAGTTATGGAGGCTCATCGCTGCTGACGTTTACCATTTTAATTTTTATATTAGTACGGCTGGATGCTGACAGGCAGATGGTCTTGAGATAATGTATGGGACCTGATTTATTGGATTGATTACCAGTACATAAAATAGCTATTGTATTACCTTGCGCATTCTTAAAATTCTAAATAACAAACATGCCAGAAATCATTCCCCTTAGCGAAGGTTCTTTTACGGTTGACCAAACAAAAAGATTTGTTCCCTTTCAACCTGACCAAGATGATCTACAGCAAAGATCAAGAGGAAGCCTTTTGGTACAAATTCAACCCTTTGCTATTATCACCTCAAAGGACATTCTTATATTAGATACGGGGCTTGGCTTTGCTGACGATAAGCAGCAAATGCAGATACATAAAAACCTTGCCGCGCATGGACTTAACCCTTCTGACATTACCAGGGTTCTGTTGTCTCACTTGCATAAAGATCATTCCGGGGGAATAGCTAAGCCAGGTAAAAGTGAATTAAGTTTCGAAAATGCTATTTACTACATCAACCGGAACGAATGGGATTTTGCTTTTAAACAGGGGCTACCTTCCTATATTACCGATGATTTTAATTTACTCATCGACAATAAACAATTAGAATTTACTGAAGGAAAAGGCACCATTGATAATTATATACATTTTGATATGACGGGTGGCCACAGCCCCTTTCACCAGGTTTTTATGATAGAAGATGATGGCGAAAAAATATTCTTTGGAGGCGATGTGGCGCCACAGTTGCAACAAATGAAGAACAGGCTAAAAGCGAAGTATGATTATGATGGGGCAAAAGCTATGGAACTAAGAATGGAGTGGTGGAAATTAGGTGAAATGGAAAAATGGACCTTCCTTTTTTATCACGATATAAAGTGTCCCCTTTTTAAATTTTAGGACTTTCCATAAAAAAGGCCCGCCCTAAAAAGGGCCGGCCGTTGCTAACCTATGAAAAACACCTAGTTACAAAAATAGGAGAATTTTTAGTTTCTCCAATTATAGTTTTAATTATATATGTATAAATAAAAAAAATTTACCGGCGTAGTGGATTCAATCGTTGCTGGTTGCGGTTTTGAAGACGACGGATTAAAATAGAGCGAAAATCCCTTTCAGCATTAAATAGCCTGTTTACCTTTTGCGGGCTGATGACTTTTTGAAAAGAACCCAAATATTTTTTGCGAATATTCAATAATTTTTCTTCATTTTCCAATGCGGCGCCATCATTTCTATCTAATTGCAGGCTATGTATTTCGTTTTCATACTGGTTATAAACCGGCCAGAATTTTTGCGCCTCATCAGGCGAGAGTTCCAGTTTTTGAGTTATAAAAGCAATTTTTAATGCCTCAATTTTTTCCGCTCTTGTTTCATCTCCTTCCTGTGCTTTGATTGCGGAAAAACTTCCCAACATCATAAAAAATATGAGTATATATTTTTTCATCTTAAGGTTTAATTTATCAGTTATTTTTGGCATTTGCATCTATCTTATCCAGGTACTCATTGAGTGTATTTTCATTAGTCAGGTAATCAGTTTGCGTAGGCATTTCGCTAACATCCGTATTTTTTATTAACAACTCATTATCCATGACGTTACCGTTTTTTTCAAGGTATTTTACAATATCGGCATCACTCAATTTTGCAATAGCGACATTCACATCATCTTCAGTCTTATATTGAAAAGACCTTTGAACGCTGGCAGGAAGCCCGCTTGACGCCAGATTAGCTTTGTGGATGCCTGAATCATTAAATATTTGTAGTGAACTAACGGCAATAGCGCCTGTTACCACCGCTGCCGCAGCATACTTCCACCATGAATTTATCTTTTTTATAGAGACGATTCTGGCTGGTTGTGGTTGCGTTCTTTTAATTACATCTGCCGCGAAAGTTTCAAAATAACCATGAGGCACTGAAAACACATTTTTATCTTTTAGTGTGTACAACATTGGCGAAAGCCTGTGCAATTCGTCTTGGGCACTTTCAGGATAAGACGCTTTTATCCTGGCAATAATTGAGTCGCTCAATGTATCAAAATAGCCGGAGGGAACTTGTTGCAGGTTGCTTTTATTAATGTTGTCAGTATATGAAGTATTGTTGAGTATGGCGTATTCTGCAATCCGATGGTACAACTCGGCGAAATATCCTTCAGGCACCCGGAAAACATTAATTTTTTCCAGGCCCGCAAGCAGCGGGCTAATAGCCTTTAATTCATTTAATATTTCTTCTGAGTTGTTCATTACATCTTATATGACCTGTTACCCTACAGTTAGTTTAATTATTTAACATAAATTCTTCAATTTTCTTTGCCGCATGGTGGTAACTGGCTTTGAGCGCGCCCTCGCTGGTATCCAGTACTTTGCTCATTTCTTCGTACGGCATTTCATCATAATACCTCAGGTTGAATACCAGCCTTTGTTTTTCGGGAAGCTTTTGTATACCCAACTGCAGTTTCCATTCGAGTTTATTTGCATCAAAATATGAGTCGCTTTTCAATTTATTGCTTAACCCATTTTCCACATCATTCATCGAAACTAAATTTCTTTTTTTCTGTTGACTTAAAAATGTGAGGGATTCATTGGTAGCTATGCGGTAAAGCCAAGTATAAAGCTGGCTGTCTTCCCTGAAATTTTCCAGCCCTTTCCATACTTTAACAAACATGTTTTGCAGTACATCATTGGTATCATCGTGGTCTACAAGCATTCTCCTGATATGCCAATACAACTTCTCCTGGTATTTTTTGATAATACCTGTAAAAGCCTGCTCTTTTGTTGCAGCTTTCTTAAAGCTTTGTAAAAGCTCCTGGTCATCCGGGTGAAGGGTCATAAATATTTTATCTTGGGCAAAAATAGAAAAACCTTGTGTATGACAAGAAAATGACCTAAAAGTTTAATGTTCAAACCTGCTTGGGTTTAAAAAACATTCTTTTAAATTCTGTGTATCCCGCTTTAATAAATATCTTTTTCGGGAGAGAATTAAGCAACTTTATTTCCTCTTTCAATGAAGTTTCATTATCAAGAAATTTAAAAATAGCAGAAGCCCGGTTTTTATTAAAAAGAATAAAAAAAATAATTTTGCCGCTTAATAATTTTTTTGAAAGTATATGCAACAGGGTGCTGTCATAAAATAAAAAACGTTTGTTTATTTTATAATTTCCGGAAAGCCCTCCTTTGGCAACTAGTTCGTCCAAAATTTTATCTGCCTGTTTTTGTATAAAGCGAAAAGTATAACCAGTAGAAGCTTTGGTTTGTCCGCCTGCAGTTCCTATATAGTACATCCCGTTTTTATAGAATGAGAAATCATGATTTGTCATGGGGATCACGCCAAATTCTTCCTCGACAATTTTATAATTGGTCAACCCCGGAAAAATTTCAACATAATTTTTGAGTGCCCGATTATATTCAGCCGCAGGCAACAAATCTTCACTAAATAATGTGTACTCAATTAAGGCTTTTGAAGAAGATAACGGTAACACATATACGAAAGCAGTCCCGTTATCCTGGCTTACATTAAAATCCATGAGAGTGGCCTGGTTCTCTTTAAAGAGATGATCCGGGCTTTCTATTACCCAGCCTTTGAAATGTTGAAGTAAATAAAATTTGTTTTTTTGTTTTATGGGAGGAATATAAAGCGAATTAAAAACGATGGTATTCTTGCCCGGTAAAAGCGGCTCATTGTTAAGTTGTATTATTAGCAAGGTACCTGTTGTTTCCTCAAATGAAATTTCTCCATAAACAATAGTAATATTCTCCTGTTGCTGAATCGCAGCAAAGCATTTTTTATAAAAATCAATTCCTCTTATCATTTTATACTGGTAATTGCCCATCTCCAAAGAAATAGCTTTATGGCCTTTCGTATTAAACAAAAGCGACCCCCATTTACTATAAACTATGTCTTCAAAAAAGCCGGGATCTTGTTCCCAAAAGCACCAGGTACGATCGTTTTTTGTTTTAGGTTCTTTATCAATTAATAATATTTTTTTTGAAATAAATTTTTTTGAAGCAATCATTCTCATGATAATGCTAAGCGAAGCGCAACCGGCGCCCAGGAAAATGTAATCGTAATATTTTGCCTGCATAAAGGGAAAGCAATTATTAATTTACTTAAAAGATGGGAAGTTAAATTAATTCGGTAGTGAATAACAGGAATTTACGAAGAATACACAGGTTCAGGTAAAAGCTATTTACCAGGGTTTGCATTATATACCTGAGGAAACCGTTTTGTTTGATGAAAGTTTATTTTCAGCTTTTCTTTTTTTATCAGCCTTTACTTTGTCACGATATTTTTTGGCAACCATTAGCATTCCAAAACTTTCCCCATCTTCTTTTTCCAGGTGCTTATGGTGCATTTTATGTGCCCATCTTATACCGCGGACATATACATTGTCGCTTCGCGTAAAAAGCCTTACGCGCTGGTGAATAATTACATCATGCACGAGAAAGTAGGCGAATCCATACATGGCAATCCCTGCGCCGATGGCGGCTAACCAGGATTTGTTGTCAAATGTCCCGAACAAAATACAGAGGATACTCGGTATGGAAAATATAAGAAAGAAAGCATCATTCTTTTCAAAAAATCCAGTGCCTTTTTTATGATGGTCTTCGTGCAAATACCATAAAAATCCATGCATTACATATTTATGTGTAAGCCACGTGATTCCCTCCATTGTGAAAAAAACCGCCAGCATAATTACTATGAAAAATAAAGCCTGCATAGAATAGCAAAATTAATACTTTAAAAGTTGCTCAATTTAAAAAATCGAGTCCATATTTTATTACGAATTATTTAAACCGGATTTCATGAAGTGATTTAATCTGCGGCAATGCGATCTTAAACCATTCTGTATAGTTCTGGGGATGGGCTTGCAGTGACGCTTCAATATCATCCATTTTTTTAAAACAAAAATCATTTACTTCGGTTTTATCGGCTTTGACTATGCCATCGTAGACTCCCGTAAACACGTGATCAAATTCGTGCTCTGTTAATCCATTTGCAAAACTTGCTTTGTAAATAAAATTGAAAGCGGGGGAAAGTGCTGTCACAAATCCCATTTCTTCTAATAACCTTCTGTTGGCGGCTGATAAAACTGGTTCGCCAGGAAGCGGATGACTGCAACAAGTATTGGTCCACATTCCACCATTGTGGTATTTTGCATCTGCACGCTGCTGCAGCAAAAAGTGTCCCTTACTATTGAAAATAAATATGCTGAAAGCCCGGTGTAACAGGCCTTTCTGATGTGCCTCCATTTTTTCCATAGTGCCGGTTTGCACATCATCCTCATCCACTAATATCACTTCAGTCACATTCAATTGCTTTAAAGAATTATTAAATTAGATTAAGTTGGTTTTTTACCCTGGCCCTTACTACTATCATTACTTTGGAATAGTTTGGAATTCTTATTCGCTGATCCAAAATCTTTGCCGCCTGGGTGCGCTTAATTTTTTTGAAAAGAGAAAGATAATATTTGTAGGCCACGTAAACGCCAAATCTTGCTTTTAGAGGCAGTTGGGTAATGCCTTTATAAGCGTAAGCAAAGTCAGCCATAATCTCCGCTTCAATGCTTTCTTTTATATCTGCTGTAAAATTCCTAAAATCGACATCAGGAAAATAAGTCCGTTCCAGTTGCTGGTAATCTGACTTTACATCTCTCAGAAAATTTACTTTTTGAAACGCCGCCCCAAGTGATTGCGCATACGGCATCAGACTCTTGTATTTTGCACTGTCCTTCTCACAAAAAATGTTAAGGCACATAAGGCCGACCACTTCGGCGCTGCCATAAACATAATCTTTGTAACCGTTGGTATCATATACATTCTTATGAAGGTCGTACTCCATGCTTTTAAAAAAAGATTCTATCAGTTGCCTGTCAATTTCATATTCATTTACTGTAATCTGAAAACTGTGCAGAATTGGATTCAGGCTTATTTTTCTTTCGATGGCTTTATAAGTTTCTATTTTAAATTCATTAAGAAGAGTTTCTTTGTTATATTCATGAAAGGTGTCAACAATTTCATCAGCAAAACGTACAAATCCATAAATATTATAAACAGGCACCTGCAGGTCTTTATGTAACAACTTGATGGCGCTACAGAAAGAGGTACTGTACCGGCTCGTTGTAAATTTACTGCACTGTTGGCTCACATCATGAAATAATTGCATCATAATCCTGGTGTTGTGTTCATGATAAACTGATATAAAAATACGCTTTACAAATCAAAATATTTAGTCACTTCTTTTGCTGCTACCTCACCACTAATAAGCGAAGGTGGAACTCCCGGACCCGGCACGGTGAGTTGGCCCGCATAAAAAAGATTTTTCACTTTTTTACTTCTGCATGATGGTTTCAAAATTGCCGTTTGCAACAGCGTATTCGCCAGCCCATAAGCATTTCCTTTAAAAGCGTTGTATTCATTTACAAAATCACCGGGTCCGAAGGTTTTTTTATAAATAATAAAATCAGTAACCGCCTCGCCTATATTTTGTTCAAAACGTTTAATAATTTTTTTAAAATATTCTTCTCTCAGCTTTTCTGTATCACCATCCAATCCTGAAGCGATCGGCACCAGGAAAAATAAATTTTCACATCCATCCGGGGCAACACTTGTATCGCTAACTGAGGTCGCACTCACATAAAAGAGCGGATCAGCCGGCCACTCCCCTGTAACGTAAATTTCATTGCCATGCCTTTCGAAATCAACGTCAAAAAATAAGGAATGATGCGCAATATCTTTCAATTTTTTACTTAATCCAATATAATACAACAAACATCCCGGGGCCAGAACTCTTTTGTTCCAGTAAGCATCAGAGTAACTTCTCAATTGTGATGGCAGCAATTCAGTTTCTACAAAATGATAATCAGCGGTGGCAATTACTGCATCTGCAGTGTAATCTTTAACAATTTTTTTTCGATTCTTTACAATCTCCGCGGAAATTCCAGTGGCGCGTTTTCCATCAGTATTGATGGCAATAACATTTTCGTTAAACTGAAATCTTACTCCCAATTCCAGGGCAACTTTATACATGCCATCTACAATACTATACATTCCGTATTCAGGATACCAGGTGCCACCTTTTATGTCAGCGAAATTCATTAAACTATAAAGAGCCGGCGTATCTTTTGGTAATGCCCCTAAAAACAGGACAGGAAATTCAAGTAACTGCCTGAGCTTTGGGTTTTTAAAATATTTATGAATATGATTTTTAATTGATATAAATACATCAAGTTTAACCATTCCCTTTATAAGATCCCAATCCAAAAACTCGGCTACAGATTGTCCGGGTTTGTGTACGAGCTTATTAATGCCAACTCTGTATTTATATTCAGCCTGTTCAAGATATTCGTCGAGTTTTTTTCCGCTGCCGGCTTCTTTAGACTCAAACATTCTTTTTAAGGCATCATAATCCGCAGGCACCTCCATGATTTCATCGTCCCAAATAATTCTATAAGATGGATCAAGTCTTTTTAAGGTATAGTAATCCGACCTGTTCCTGCTAAAACAATTAAAATATCTTTCAAATACGTCTGGCATCCAATACCAACTCGGCCCCATATCAAAAACAAATCCCCCCTCTGTGAATCGCCTTGCCCGCCCTCCTGGAATATCGTGCTTTTCAACTACAGTTACTTCCCATCCAAATTTGGCTAAAAATGATGCCGCTGATAAACCGGAAAAACCGCTGCCAATAACTATTGCTTTTTTCAAATTTCTTAATCGAATATAAAAGATAAGCTTTCCTCTTTTATTTATTAAATCTATCGGTCATTAGTATTTGTTTATCTTTTTCTTAAGGAGCTTTCTGGCAAAGTGTATCCTGCTTTTAATGGTGCCCAGTGGTTCGTGTAGTACACTTGCAATCTCATGATATTTGTAACCATCAAAATATAATAGAAACGGGTCTTTAAAAATAGAAGGTAAATAATGAATGGCCATTTCAATTTCTTTAATCCTTAATTTGCTTTCGGCCAGGTTTGAAATGGCAGACTGGTTGTAATCTAACAGGAAGTCATTTGGAGTGGAATCAAAAACAACCTGTTGCTTGGTTTTTTTGCGGTAATTATTAATAAAAATATTCCGCATTATAGTATACAGCCATGCTTTTATATTGGTTCCGTTATTGTATTTCTCACGATTAGCAATGGCCTTGTACATCGTTTCCTGCACAAGATCTTTTGCGCTTTCTTTATCCCTGGTAAGCGTAATGGCAAAGGGATTTAGAAAATCCGCATTGGTTAAGAGTAGTTGGTTAAATTCTACGGTTGACATATCTATTGTTTAATCTTTATATAATCAAAGTTAAACAATAATATTATAATTATCACATTTTTTGTTTAACTTTTTTTATTAAAAGGCGAACAAAGCAGGTGCCAGAAATTTTACGTGGAATAGTACTATTATCGTTATAGTTGTGAAATGAATTCTTTTACTTCAGCAAGTGATTTTTTGAAAGTGATTTTTGGGGGAATTTTTTTCACATAAGAGGACGTAACGTGTCCCGAAATTATGGTGCGATAATTTCCAAACTCATGCGATAGCGTTGATAGAAATTTATCGAAACTGAAACTTTGACCTGCCGTAGTTATATGAGAATACAGGTAATCCGGCTTTTTGGCGGACATAACGGTTTTTAATTCGGCGAAAGGTATATTAGACCCCAGATATATAATGGGGATGCCTTTTTTCTTTAATAGAAATGCTACGAAAAGCAAGGAGATTTCATGATATTCTCCTTCAGGCAAAAACAAACATATTTTTATGGGCGATGTTTTTTTTGTGGAAAGGGAATCAATCCCGGTAATAATTTTTTGCCGTATTATGTTACTTACCAGTCGCTCCTGGGCAGGGTTAATATGTTTGGTAAGCCACAATATGCCGACTTTATCAAGGAAGGGATATATGATTTGCAGTATTGTATTTTCAATCCCGGAAGCGTTTATGTTATTATTAAGTGTGTTCTCAAAAGCCTCTACGTCGAAGTTTACCATATATTCCAACAGCGTATTGACGGTAATATTTGCTTTTGCTTCAGCATCGGTAAGAGAAAGTACATGCTCCATTATTGCCTCGGGGCTCATTTTGTTTATATGGGAAATCTTGTACCCTGATTTATTAAGAAGTGCGACATTGAGGATGACCCGAAGCTCATCATTGGAATAGTACCGGATGTTGGTATCCGAACGTTTTGGTTTAAGAAATGAATAGCGTTGCTCCCATATACGAATCGTGTGCGCTTTTATGCCGGAAAGATTTTCAATGTCTTTTATTGTAAAAAGCATAATATTTATTTGAATTATTACAACTTAATTGCCGAGATGTTTAAAAGGAAACAGAAAGACCCCGATTTATTTTCTGATGAAAGGGAATATAGTTTATTTTATAAATATTTATTTGCAGTCCGGGCATAATTAGCCCGGGCTTTTTGGCGGAAGCGTTTTAAAATATTTATTTACCAGGTTATTATGCGGAAAGATGATGGACCACCCCGTGAAAAAAATTATCATAGTATCAGTAGAAATAGAGGCATGTTGGCGATACCACAATTCCAATGCTCCTTTGTAAGGATAAATGGAAGCGTACATCTTGCCGGGGTCTTCGCCATTTGATATAATGTTCTCTTCATCTCTGAAAATAAGCGAACCAATGCCGGTAATACCCGGCTTTGCTTCATAAATTTTTTCCTTTACTTCATCAGAATATAAATTGAAACTCACTTCCATTAAAGGCCTTGGACCCACAATGGACATATCACCCTTATATACGTTTATTATTTGGGGTAGCTCATTGATCTTGGTTATGCGCAAAAATTTACCAAACCTGGTCACTCTCGGATCATTGCGTACGGTAATTACACCAGTTCCCATATTTGAACTGTTTTTTAGCATCGTGGCAAATTTCCATATAAAAAAAGGCTTGTTCTTAAACCCGATTCTTTTCTGCAAATAAAAGATTTCATGTTCTGCAGTAAATAGCAGCACCAATATAACGGGCATAATTACCGGTGATAATATAATTACGGCAATTGTTGCTAAAAATAAATCTATAAAACGTTTAAGCAGTTTATACATTGGGGCAGTTGCTATTTTTATAAATACTTATTCTACCGGCTTTGCAATTATAAAAACATACGACATGTAAAATAGTGAAGAATAGCCTGATTAAAACAATTCCTTAATCTTATTACTTACTCCCAGCAATTCTTCATTCGTAATATTGGTCGAACAAGGTATACTGAGGCAATGTTTATATAAAAAATCTGAGCCGTCAGTTTTACTATAATAAATATCATTTACAAACATACGAAGCTGGTTCATAGGTACCCAAAGGGGCCGGCTCTGCATTTTATTATCATTCAAAATTCGTAACAAATCCCTTTGCCTGGAAGATTTTATGGTGGGCATCCACCAATTGCAATTTACATCATCGCTGACTTGCTGGAACTCTATATCGCCCACACCGCTTAACTGGCTTTTATAAAATTGTATGATTTCTTTTTTTCGTTTAATAAAAGAAGGTAATTGTTCCATTTGTGCCACACCCATTGCTGCGGCTACGTTTACGAGGCGGTAATTGTATCCTATTTCATCGTGCAAATATTCAAATGGATCGCTTTTGGCTTGCGTGGTAAGATGTTTTGCTCTTTTAGCAAAGGCTTCATCATTCGTAACGATCATGCCACCGCCACCCGTAGTGATTATTTTATTTCCATTATAACTAAACGTCCCCAGCAGCCCAAAACTCCCGGCATGGCGACCTTTGTAATAGCTCCCTAATGCTTCTGTACTGTCTTCTACCACTAAAAGGTTGTTTTGTTTTGCAAGAAGCAATAGCCTGTCCATATCGCAGATATTACCCAGTACATGAACGGGCATAATAACAGGAATTCTTTTTCGTGTTTTTTTATGAAAGCACACATTTTCTTCCTGGATGGTCTCATTCAATAAAAATGCTTCCAGCAAATCCAAATCCATTTGCCAGTTTTTTTCATCAACGTCAATTAAAGCCGGTGAAGCACCGGTATATTTAATAGAATTGAGGGTAGCAATAAAAGTGATGTTGGGTGCAATTACCAAATCGTTTTTATTTACTCCCAATAAAACCAGGCAAATGTGTAATGCAGTGGTACCACTACTGGTGGCAACAGCATATTTGGTCCCCGCGAATTCAGCGCTTATTTTTTCAAACTTGTCCACATAGGCGCCCACGCTGCTTACCCATCCTGTTTCAATACATTCAGTAATATATTTTAACTCGTTCCCACCCATGTTTGGGGCGCTCAATAATAACATGAAGAATTTTTTGAATTAGCGGGGCATAATGTGCAATTGCAAACCTATCGAAAAAAAATGCTCCCGCCTAAAGGCAAGATCGATGGTGATGAATCATGAATAAAAAATATTTTAGCAGGACATCAAATATTCCTGAACTTTTGTGCAAACGGGTCAGTAATAATACCGGTTTTTAATAATGTATAAATTTCCTGTATTCCATCTGGTACTATTTTAGTAATGGTATAGCCCAATTCGTTTTTTATTTTATCAAAGTTTACCCGGTAATCCCTGGGGTCCTCATTCATTTCCACATAGTTCACTTTTACATTGGGTACAACCTTGCAAACTTCTGCTATAATTTGGCCTTTATTGTAATTTTCTTCAGTAGAACCTACGTTGAACACATCGGCTCTCACTTTTTCCCCAGCACTTTCAAATACGAGTACAACTGCCCTGGCAAGATCATCCACGTGACAGTAAGGCCTCCAAAATTGCGCTCCCCAAATTTCCTGTTCACCATAGATAGCTGCATTTCGGGTAAATTCATTTACGGTGAGATCAAACCGGATACGCGGCGAAAAACCGTAAACCGTACTAAACCGTAAAGCAGTACTCCATATAGCTGAATCTTTTTTTTCTTCCAGTATGTATTTCTCAAATTTTACTTTTAATTCAGCATACAGGGAAACAGGATGTAATGCAGAAGTTTCTGTAACAAACGAATTGGGGTCCGGCATTTTTCCATAGTTGCTGCAGGTACTCGCAAAAACAAACCTTTGTACGCCTGCTTTTTCTGCCGCTTCAAACAAGGCCACGCTGCCATCCCAATTAGTTTCTTTGGCCTCTTCGCTATATTTTTTACAGGCGGGATCGCCTACGATGGCAGCAAGGTGAGCAATGGCATCAATACCTTCCAGCGCTTTGTCTACTTCAGCAGCATTTCGAATATCGCCCATCACGAATTCAAAACCGGGATGCAGCATCACATCGTATAATGCTTCTCCGCCAAATTTTAAACTATCAAAAGCCCGTACCTGGTAACCCTTATTTAATAATTGACGAATTAATACAGAGCCAATATACCCGGCGCCGCCAGTAACCAATACTTTCATAAAACAACCTTTTTATAGGGGGAGCAAATATAGTCCAAACGAATTTCTAATGGAGGAAGGAGGTAATAAAGGACGAAAAAGTTTTTAGGATTTTATCATGACTCTTTCCGGTTACCTGCAACTTTTAAGTTATCGGAAATATCTTTGACCCTCACAGATCCAACTCTGACCATCACATTTTTTCCAGCCGTTATGCCTTCTCTAACTACCGATTTACTTCCGATAAATGAATTTTCTCCCAGATGCACATCACCACACAGAACCGTGTTGGGACGCACAATTACAAAATCACCAATTTTGCATTCGTGCCTGATAACACAATAAGTTAAGGGCAAATTTTAATACGAACCTAGCGCAAAGAAAATCCCCCAAAAAAATAGAATAACCAAAAACAGGAATGCTCTTATATGAGCCTGCAGTATTAATTTTTGTCCATTAACCGGTTAAAATACTATTGTTATTATCTTCACACAATTTTTACAGGTAATCAATTATTATTTGATCAGATCAGTAACTGTATATTAACGAAAAACCATGGTTCCGGAACATAAAAAAATCTGTATTGTAGGTGCAGGCGGTTTTGCAAGAGAAGTTCTGTGTTGCATCATTGACGGACAAAAAACGCCCGATATTCTAATTGAAGAAAAAGTTTGTTTTATGGTTGCGGATGAAGATTACCACACAAAGTCAATTATGGGCATTGATGTTATTCCTCATTCATTATTTGACCCCGCCGTATACGAAGTAGTGGTTGGAATAGGCAACCCCGTTTTGAGAAAAAAAGTAGTTGACGATTTACCGTATAATACGATGTACACGTCTGTAATTCATCCTGGCGCGGTAATTTCCCAATGGGTAGAAATAGGGGAAGGTGCTATCATAACCGCGGGAACGATTATAACCTGCAATGTCAAAATTGGAAAACACGCCCATCTTAATTTGCACACGACGATAGGCCATGATTGTGAAATCGGTGATTATTTTACTACTACGCCAGGGACTAATATCAGCGGCAATTGTAAATTTGGAAACAGTGTATATTTTGGAACCAATTCTGCAGTAAGGCAGGGAATTGTAATCGGCAACAACGTTACGATTGGGATGGGTGGGGTTGTAGTAAAGGATATCTTAGAACCTGGAATTTATGTGGGTAACCCGGTAAAAAAAATCAGCTAATCTGAAATCTTCGGTTAAATCGTTTAATGATAGCTTTCCACTTTTTGTGTTAGTAACAACTCATGGTATTTATTCAATAAAGCACCCCAAATCATTTCCCGATCATAATTGCCGGATACAATTTTCATTAGTTTATTTGCCATTTTTTGTGATGCACCGGGGTCTTTAATTGCATGGATTATAGCATCCATTAGGTCTTCCACATTTTGTTTCTCAAATGTAATACCGGTTTCACCGGCGGTCACAATATCTATATTGCCCGGAATGGAGCTGCAAATTATCGGCAGTTCCATAGCTCCCGCCTGTAATAAAACATTCGGAAATCCTTCCCGGTGGGAGGGAAATACGAAATACCCTGCAAGTGACATATAATATTCCACACGGTCTGTCCAATTGATGTGAAGAATGCCAGGATTCATTTCTATTTCTTTTAAAGTATCACCGGGGAGAGGGTCCAGTTCGTTCTCAAAGGGACCGATCAACAACAATTGTAGTGCCGGTTGATTTTTTTGTACAATAGAAAATGCCTGTACCAATTCAGTAATGCCTTTATCCGCGACCATTCTTCCCACAAAAAGCAGGTATTGGTTTTTCTCGGAATAACAAATGTCCATCTTTATTTCTTCCAGTATGTCTTTATCGAGAGAGCGTTTGTTGAACCTGTTTAAATCAATACCGTTAGAAGATCCCCTTGAAATAATTCCCAATTTTGATATTTTCGTAAGTTTATTTTCGATTATATATTTTTTTAAAGAATTACTATTTGGCCATACATGATTTGCAGAAACATAGGTTATTTTTTCAATTAACGTAAGCAATCGGAACCTATATCCTTTTTCAGCCATCAATGGTAAGCCTGCCACTGTATGAATTCTTACTTTTACCGAACAAACATATGCAGCAACCATTCCCAGCAAACCCGCTTTGGGTGTGTGGGAATGTACAATGTCAGGCTTCTCTTTTTTAAAGATTTTAATTAACTGCCAAAGGCATTGTAGATCCCGCCACGGGGTAATTTTGCGTGTCATGGGTACCATGATGTGAGGACATTCTTCGTTCTTTATTACTTCATCACGTTCCTTTCCATCGGCACTTATCATGATCACATCAAAACCATTCTCTTGCATAAACCTCATTTGTCCGGGCAGCAGGTACCGCAAAGCCAGCGGGGAAGTAGTTATCCTGATTATTTTATTGTGCACGGTAGAAATGAAAATTGAATCGGAAATAAAAAGCGAAAATAGCTTCATAAATTCACATGGGTGCCCTGAGATTTAATAGCAGCTTCTCTTATTAAATGTAAAGCAGCATGACATTTAACCTGCTGTTGTAATGATTTGTAAAATTTTATAACATAACCAAGGCGATCCAACGGGATGATTACCAGTGGAAGTGAAGGACGAAATACTTGGCTAGGCAGGCATTTTTCCAAAAATTCTCTTTAGCCTCTCCAGGTAGGAATATTCAATTCTTTTTCTCAACCTGTTTACAATACTGGCCGGTGTTGCCTGGTAATTATTACGCTTTTTTAAATGATTGCCCTTTGCCCGATTCTTTAGGCAGCGAGTAAAATGAAAGGCTTGAAAGGCCTTAGCCAAATAAAAAAATACCGGGCATATTTCGGCTAAAGCCGAAAAACAAAAAACATCATTGTCACGGATCTAAAGGATCGGGGCTATTTATTTGCAAACTACCTTCAAAATCCTCGACATGGTTTTAAGGAGATACCTTTCCCGGTAAACCTGACTTATGTTTTACGAAATTTGTATTTTCACGCGGAACAGTATTTAATTAATTATGGTTACGGATGAAATATTTTCATTAGGGCAAATCCTCTGGGATTATCATCATATGAACCAGGTGCCGGCGATATGTGATTGCATACTCGCCCTGGGAAGCCACGACCTCAGGGTGGCGGAAAGAGCAGCGGAATTGTACCATGAAGGGTTGGCGCCACTGGTAATCATGTCAGGAGGTTTTGGAAATTTTACCAAAGAAACCTGGACGGAATCCGAAGCGGACCAATTCGCCGCCGTTGCCATACAGAAAGGAGTGCCGCCCGCTACGATCCTGGTTGAAAACCGTTCAACCAATACAGGAGAAAATATTCTGTTTACGCAACTATTATTAATAGAAAAGGGGCTACACCCGCAAAGCTTTATCGTGGTGCAAAAGCCTTATATGGAACGCCGGGCCTATGCTACGTTTACAAAACACTGGCCGGATAAAAAGCTGTTCGTTACGTCACCGCAAATACCTTTTCATCAATACCCTACAAAAGATATCTCTTTGGAAAAGGTTATTAATATTATGACGGGCGACCTGCAGCGCATCAAACTATATCCGGCAAAGGGTTTCCAGGTGTACCAGGAAATACCTCCGGAGGTGTGGACTGCCTATGAAAAATTAATACAAGCCGGCTTCAATACCCATCTCGCCGTTGAATAAATAACAACTGCACCGGTAAAAAATCGGGAATAGCGACTATCTATATTGCCTCTGACCACGTTGAAAATAAGTTGGTTCCCATTGAGGTTCGATTGAGGAGGGTAAACCTCAACTCTAAAAGAGTGGAAATTGTTCTAAAAGAGTCAAGCTTGGTTCTAAGAGAGGGAACGTTGGGGTCTAAAAAAGGGAACGGATCTAAAAGAGGTTTCAATGCCAATTTTCAAAATATGGGAGGGTGTATACTACCCAAAAAAAACTGCCTCTAATGAGGCAGCCTTTTTGCGAGATAAGCATGAGATAAGCAATTAATGCCTGTTATATCCTGGCATTCTGTAACGCCTGTGCCTGCCTCCATAGGAATCATGTTCAAATCTATCGTGGTGTTTGCGTGAATAATCATAATGATCTCTCCGCATGCCATCCCTGTCTTCATAACCCCTGTCTTTTTGATACGCGTGATCATTTTGCTCCCTGCGGTTATTCCTTTCATCATCCCCGTAACCTCCATCATTATTACGGGAACCTTTTGAATATTGATCGCGTTGGTTCCTGGAATTGTCACCGGACGAGTAGTCCTTACTGTTACTTTGATTATTATTTTTTTGTCGGCTGCCCCGTTGCGCAAACGCAGTAGTTAATAACCCCGCAAAAAATAAAAGTGTAATAAATTTTTTCATGAAAGTATTTTTTAAAATGTTATTGAATAGTGGTAAGACGATGGTTTTAGTAATAAGATTACCAACTAATTGTTAATACAGAATTTCCACAATATTCAAGGGGAATGAAAGAAAGTTTACAGCCTGGCAGATAAAAAATGTATGAAACGATAAACCAATCATCATGGTATTGGCAGGGCTGACTATTATTATTTTGGAAAAAAAGCCAACCGGTGCGCTACAGCAAAATTTGTTATACTAAACTAATTGATAGATTTCTTTGAGGTTTCTTCCCAGGCCATCGTAATCAAGTCCATAACCAATCACAAATTTATTGGGAATGTTAAACCCGAGGTAGTCAATTTTAATGGGATGCAGCAGGGCTTCCGGCTTATGCAGCAAGGTAGCAATCTTCAATGATGTTGGATGCTGGTGCTGTAATTGAGGTAAAAAGTGAAACAATGTTTTGCCTGTATCCACGATATCTTCAATAATAATAACATCCTTCCTGTGCAGGTCCGCATCCAGGCCAATGGCGGTAATTACCTTTCCTGAAGTCTTAATGCCTTTATAAGAGGCCAGTTTTATGAAACTTATTTCAGCATCAAGGGTAATTTGTTTCAGAAGATCGGAAGCAAACATAAAAGAACCGTTTAATATCGCTATAAACAGTGGGTTTTTCCCTTCATAATCCCTGCTGATTTCAGCGGCTACTCTCGCTACTTGTTTTTCAATTTCCGGTGCGGAAATATAAGAGGTAAATTCTTTGTCGTGTACCGTAATGTTGGGCATAATTATTTTGATATGATAAGTTGCTGGCCGGTTTTCAGGCTATTATCTTTTAAATCGTTCCATTCTTTTAACTCGGGTACAGTTACATCGTACTTTCTGGCAATGGAAAAGAGGCTTTCCTTTGCCTGTACTTCATGAACTTTTGATGCGGGTGCCACAGATGAATTTTGATTGCCGGGGCTATTAGTAAAGCTCCTTGTATTTGAAACCTGTTTTACTGCGGAAGAACGGAGGAAAATTTTTGTACCGGCGTAAAGAGTTTCTGCCCGAGAAATATTATTATATTCATAAAGGCTTTGTAACAGGATTCCATTTTTTTGTGCTACATCATACACGGTTTCATTTGGCTGTACTATGTAATAATCCAGGTCACCTTCTTTCTGTTTTTTCTCCAGGAAAATATACTGGTCCTTATCAAGCAAGCCATCTTTCTGCAAATCATTCATCTCGAGTAGGCGGCCCAGGTTAATATTATTTTGTGTAGCAATGGCCAGCAATGAAGTCCCTTTAGGTACAAATAGTGCCTTGCTTCCATTAATGGTAAGTTTATCGGGGCGAGCCAGCGTAGCTTCGACCTGGTTAGCATCATGTTGCCCGGTTGATTGCAGCACATTCCTAATGCTCATGTCTTCGGGGTCATCGGTATATTTTGATGCATCAAATACAGGAACCTCATCTGCTGCCTCCAGGGTGTATTGTTCCAAATGATTGTCTTCAATATTTTTTATAAGAATTGCGGGATATCTCGGATTGGTGGCGTAGCCTGCTTTACGCAAACCGTAGGCCCATCCTTTATAGTCCCGTGGATCCAGCTTAAATAATAACGCGTAGCGGGAACTTCCCCGTAAAAAATTGGAATGATCGCGATAGGAATCTTCTGCACTTTTATACGCCCGGAAACATTCTCCAGGGGCATCATCATCATGGCTTACGCTTTCCGCCGTCCAGGAACTCTTACACTTAATACCGAAATGATTGTTTGATTTTTTCACGAGGTCGCTGTTCCCGCTTTCAGTTTCCAAAAGACCCTGCGCAAGCGATATGGCTGCCGGCACACCCATCCGTTTCATTTCACTGATGGCAATATCCTTATACTGTGCCACGTACTCGGCGGCTGTAATATATTGGGCACGCAGTATATTTGACAAAGTGATGAATGTAATTAATAAGAATATTATTTTTTTCATAAAAAATTATAATAGACGCGCCTGTACATTATATGAAATGAAAATAATTTTATTTTTTTTGAATTATCATCAGGCCATCTCTAACAGTAACCATTACCTGCTGCACGCTTTCATCTACCGAAATATGTTCATTAAAAGAATGGATCGCCAGGGCGTTTTTTCCCGTAATATTTTCTTCCAGTACTTCGCCATGAAATAATACATTATCTGCCAGCATAAACCCACCTTTTTTTAAACGGGGCAAAGTTAATTCGTAATAGTTAATATAATTCACCTTGTCGGCGTCAATAAATATCAAATCCCATGTTTCCACCAGCTCCGGAATGATAGTTAACGCATCGCCTTCGTGTAAAATTATCTGCTTAGACTGTAAAGATTTGCTAAAATAATTTCGGGCAATTTTCGCGTCTTCTTTTCTTATTTCGATAGTATGTAGCTCGCCTCCCGTAGCAAGGCCCTTTGCGAGACATAAACCGCTATAGCCGGTAAAAGTTCCAATTTCCAGGATCCTTGTTGGGTTGATCATCCGGCTGATCATTTCCAGCAGTTTCCCCTGTACAGGACCGCTGAGCATGTTGGCGTGCGGATGATTCAGGTAAGTATAATGTTCAATCTCCTGCAGCAAATCATCTGTTGGTGTAGTAAATTTTGCCGCATATTTTTCAGCATCGGTATGTATTATTTCCATCTTGATTATATGATTTCTTCTGTTGGTTTCTTTTTAGAAACGATTAATAATCCAATAAAAGTAAGCAGGCCGTTTACAATAATCAGTTCCTCGGCAAATACATATCCATCAAACAAAACCGTAGAAAATTTATCAATAAAAAAACATACCAATGGAGCCAAAATACAAATAACCGGCGTGGCTTTATCCCATACGTTTCTCTTTTTTGCATATAAAGAAAACGCGAACAATCCAATGAGTGGGCCATAGGTGTACGTAGCTACCTTAAAAATTGCCGACACAACGGAAGCATCGTTTACTGCATTGAATAATAAAATGACGACGAGTATCAGAATCGAAAAACCGATATGTACAAAGGTTCTCCGGCGCACCATTTGTTTTTCCAGCAGGGTCTTATTTTTATCAAAACCTAAAAAATCAATGCAGAAAGAAGTGGTCAATGCAGTAAGCCCGGAATCGGTAGTGGCAAATGTGGCAGCAGTGAGCCCGAGCATAAATACGACTGCCGGTACTCCTTTAAAGTGATTCAATGCAATCTCCGGAAATAAATAATCTGTTCTTGGCTGATGGGTAATATCGTCGAGGGGAATCGCAATGCCTTCTTTGTTTGCATAAATATATAGTAAGGCGCCCACACTTAAAAAAAACAGGTTGATGATTACAAATACCAATGTAAAACTCAGCATGTTTTTCTGGGCATCTTTCAGATTTTTGCAACTCAGGTTTTTTTGCATAAGGTCCTGGTCGAGCCCAAACATGCCGATGGTAACAAATATGCCGCCTATGAATTGCTTGCTGAAATGAAATTTATTGGTTACAAAATTATCAGTGAAAAATATTTTTGAATAACTGCTGTCTTTAATAGCATGGAAGGCCTGGCCTATGTTCATATGCAAACTGCTACAGATAAAATAAATGGAAAGAAAAACGGATGATACCAGGAAAATAGTCTGCAGCGAATCGGTGATAATAATGGTTTTCAACCCGCCCCGGAACGTATATCCCCATATCAGCAACAAACAAATGACTATTGTAAGCCAAAACGGAACGCCCATTTCATCAAAAATAAAACGCTGCAAAACGATGGCCACCAGGTAAAGCCTGAAGGAGGAACCAATCGTTCGGGAAATTAAAAATATGGCTGCCGCGGTTTTGTGGCTGACTTTCCCGAGGGTGCGTTCTATCACTTCATAAATAGAAATCAGGTGCATCTTATAATACAGCGGGAGCAAAATGCCCGCCACAACAAAATAGCCAATCGCATTTCCGAGCACGAATTGGAAGTACCGGAACTGTGAACCGGCGAGATTGCCCACTTCACCCGGCACCGAAATAAACGTAACGCCACTGAGGGCGGTGCCTATCATTCCAAATGCTACCAGGTACCATTTTGAGGAGCGGTTGGCGATAAAAAAAGTGGCATTGTCGGAAGATTTCCTGGAAGTAAGGTAAGAGACTACGATCAGCATTAAAAAATATCCGATGATAAAAGAAAGCAAAACAACAGGAGACATATTTTAAAATAATTTTGTAAACTGCAGACCGGCAGGCCCTGGTTATAAACTAAAAAAAATTAGGATTTCAACCGATTTAATTTGAATTTTATTCAAGGTAAATAAAAATATGGCAATATCATCTTTAGCGGTTTTTTGCGGTTCAAAAGAAGGTAAAAATCCATTGTATTGCGGGCACGCAAAACAGTTGGGTTATATGCTGGCGAAACAAAACATTACGCTTATTTATGGCGGCAGCAATAAAGGAATTATGGGTGCTGTTGCCAATGCGGTACTTGAAAAAAAAGGCAAGGTGATTGGGGTAATGCCCAAACTTTTAAGCGGCGTGGAGCATAGCCATTTTGGTATTTCTGAATTGCACGAAACGGAAGACATGCATTCCCGCAAAAAACTGATTTATGCAAAAGCCGATGCAGCATTGGCACTTCCCGGTGGCTATGGTACCATGGATGAATTATTTGAAATGCTTACCTGGAATCAACTGAATATTTATGATAAAAAAATTTTTATTCTCAATTCCGGCGGATTTTATGACTTTCTTATCGGTCATTTGAAAATGATGGAGCAGGAAGATTTTTTATATAAAAAAATAAGTGAGCAGTTGACAATTGCATTATCTCCTGGAGAATTAATATTCAACTAATACCAATAGTGAATGAACATTGGTGACCCGTGTAAGTTATGCAATACCATTAATGACAATGGACAATGTGCATTTTTATATAACATCCATACAATAATTTCCTTATGAATCGTATTGTTTTTATTACCGGGGCTACATCAGGCATTGGAAAAGCCTGTGCAATAAAATTCGCGGCAGCGGGAGACCATCTTATTATAAATGGCAGAAGAAACGACAGGTTGCAGGTATTGAAAGAATCACTGGAGACTCAATATAAAATTGAAGTGCTTTGTGCTGCGTTTGACGTTCGCGAAAAAGAAGAAGTTTTTGATTGCATCCAGGCATTTTCCGGCAAATGGGGATCTATCGATATCCTTGTCAACAATGCAGGCCTCGCACTGGGCAGGGAATTTTTTGATGAAGCAAGTATCGATGATTGGGATACTATGCTGGCAACAAACGTAAATGGATTGTTATACGTAAGTAAGGCGGTTTTACCATGTATGGTTGCAAGAAATCAGGGTCATATTATTAACCTTGGTTCGGTTGCGGGCAATGATGTGTATGAGAAAGGCAATGTTTACTGTGCAAGCAAAACGGCGGTAGACGCCATCAGCCGGGCCATGCGCATTGATCTTTTGCGGCATCACATTAAAGTAACCCATATTAAACCGGGTGCGGTAGAAACAGAGTTTGGTGTCGTAAGATTTAAAGGCGATGCCGGAAAAGCGGCCAAAGTGTATGACGGATTTGTCCCGTTAACTGGTGAAGATATTGCTGATGTTATTTATTATTGTGCTTCCCTTCCACCCAATGTATGCATTAATGAAATGGAAATTACGCCAACCGCGCAGGCAAACGGCATCTATTTTCATAGGGATTTGTAGTTCCGGCAACAAATTTTATCTCCGACCGTTTAAGAATAGGTACAATCAGGCTAACCACAATCAAAGGTGTTAATCTGAAACCGGTAAATGAGCTGTCTGCTGTACAAAAACCGCCATTTCTTGTAATATTGTTTATCCCATTTCCGACGCCCAAATGAAAAACTTTTTGAAAAATCAACTATTGATTATGATATTACTGGCGCTGCAGCTTTCTATAAACGGCCAGGATGTTATTCGGCAGGTTTCCTGTGCTGATACAACGCAGAAAAAAGAGGCAGATAGTTTAAAAGCGGAGTTTAGTAGAAAGGGTTTTATTGTAGTAAAAGAAGCTGCCATAATGATGGAAAGCGAATATGAAATGCCGATAATTGTTCCCCTCACTCAGGGAAGCTGGTACCAGTTCGTTTTCATTGGGGATCCCAGCTCAAAAGTAATTGAAGTGCGCATGTTTGATTATAATGAACGACGGGTGGCTTTTGTGAAACATTATGGTGAGGATAAGGATGGAAATATTATCAGCTATCCTTACATTCCTCAATTTACAGAGTACCACATGATAAAGCCAGTGCAGGTAAATAAATCGAAGAATAAGGTATGCGGCTATATTATTATGTTTAAAAGAGTGAAATAGTTTTTTTTGAATGCGTGTTAATTACATAACCCGGGGACTGATTATTCCCGGGTTTTTTTGATCACAATCTTGAAAATATCCTGCCACGAAAGTTTACTGATTTTTTTAATTCCTTATTGCTTTTTCCCAATAAATAAAATTATTGTGCCAATGAAATTCTGACCTGTACTCCCGCACGTGTATCAACCGTGGGAGGCGATGATGATATGTACGGGTTCACCCTGCGTTGTTCAAAATATAGTTTTACATTAATGCGATTGCTGATGTAATAGGAGATGTTGGGGCTTATAGTAGTTTCTTTACTACCATTGGTGGCAAAAGCGCTGTTCTGGTCAAGCCGGCTGTTAGAAGTTACATTATCCCTTACGCTAAAGTCAAGGGTAAAATTAATTTCATTATCCAGCTTTTTACTGTCTTTTTTCATAAAAGGCACTTTAAAAGGAAGCTTTAAGCCGCGTTTACGGAAACTTCCTCCCACTGTATATTGCGTTGACCTTACTTCGCTGAGCTGATAATCAATCAGGCTAAGGCTTAACTGGCGCTGTTTGGTATAATCAAATTTAAGGCTAAGCTGGTTGGTGAATGTCATATCAACTCCTATCAGTGGCGCAAACTGTTCCTGGATGGTAATGTTAGGAATTAAAAAGAACGGAATATAATTATTGGAAACCGTATCGATAAAAGATGGGTAGCCATACCTGGATACATCCTCGTACAATAATGCCGAAGTAAAGCTGTTCATTCCGAGGCTGGCATTGTAAGCGTGTGTCAATGAAAAATTGGTAAATATTTTTTCCAGGCCCGGTACACGGCTCAATCCGTTGTACGTTATCCGCCAGTTTGGTTTTGGAATAATATCCCTGAAAGGATTTGATTTAAGATTAGCATTATTTTGTTTTACCAATGAAATTTTAGTGGGATCCTGGCCGGTATAGGCGGCAATAAATGCGGGAACCAATACATCCACTGAATATCTTCCATAGCCAAGTGCGAAACCGTCACTCGTAGTTGGATTCCCCGACTGTTGGTTGTATTTATTTAGTTCGCCCAGCCTTTTTGACAATACCTGGCGGTAATCCTGGAATTTTAAAAAGGTTGAAGAAATCTGGTTGGGATCATATTTGCCAAACAGCGTATTAATAGCTATGTAACTAACGCTGAAACCACCCTGGATATAAGGACTCAGATGGGAAAAGTTATTGCCTGTTCCGGAAGTGTCTTTGAACGTTTCCGAGTAATTTTTTGAAAAGGCTTTATCAAGATTAACATCAATTGTTAAATCTCTTATAGGCTCCAGTTGTGCGGAAAGGGTTATCTTCTGATCAAAGCTTTGAACGAATAGATCATTAAAGGTAGAATCTTTTGTAATAAGCCCTTTTTGGGCAGCTTTATTGAGCCAGTTTGTATCAGGTTGTTTGCCCAGGATAAAATCAAAGCCTGGAGCCATGCTTTTGAAGTTTTGTCCTAAATATTGTGTGCTGTCAGTATAACCGGGTAACCTTGTATGGCTGTTTTGGGACACCGTGGCATTAGCTGATTTTATGCTGGTGAACAATTTGCCGATTATCCGTGCCAACCCACTTACTTCAGGCAAGTCACCGGCATCTTTTTTTGGAGTTGATAACTGATTTTTAGGAGGAGCCCTCTTTACGGCAGCAGTATCTTTTTGCGATGGCTTCCTGGGCTGGTCAATTGCTCTCAACCACTTTGATTTGTTGTAAAGTCTTGTAAAATCAAGTTGAAGATTCGCCTCTTCCTGTTGCCCGTTCTCCAGGAAATTTCCCAGGTTTACGGCCAGTCTTGAAGCGCCAATCCACTGGTAGTTGGCCGTATAACCCAAACGTAGGGTTGTCCAATCGGTCAGTGGAAATTTATTGAGTGGTACATTATAAGAAAAATTAACGGTTTGGGTAAAGACAGTATTACGGCCACCTGAAAAGAAATTTCTATTTACCGTATCTTTTTTAGCTTTGGTATCCAACCGGCCATACGGTTCATCTATCCTGGCATTGTTTAACGCGGTATAATCAATGCTGAGGGAGTGGGTAAGGTCCCATCTTAAAATATAATTTCTGTCAAAAGTAAAATACTTGTCAAACGTTTCAGGAATTAAATACTTATCTCCCCCGATACTTCGCGGTTTTATTACCCCAAACTGCCTGAATATATCTGCTCTGAAGCTTACCTGTGTAGGAACCGGGTTGAAATTAAAATCTTTGATAAGATCAAACCAATGCGTTTTTGATTTTTTAAATATTTTTTGAAATGGCGCTATGAATTTGGGCTGCGTGATGAAATTATATCCCAGCCCTCCACGTTGCTTGGATACCGTATTGTACTCTATGAGCGGATTGTGCGCCTCAGTTTTTGTGTAAGAGTAACTTAGGTCAAAATTTTCAATATCCCACGGTTTGGGCTTCTTATTGCTCGTCCTGTTTTTATGAACATTGGTGAAACTTACTGTTTTAGTGGACATGAAATCAACAGCATTTTTTCTTATAGAATCCCGTTGACTTTTCGGTGATTGTTTGAACTTTTGCTTTAAAGTGATATCCATATCATATGGGTCATATTGAGGCGTACTTATTGATTCTGAAAGACTCGCATAAAAAGGAATAGACAAGGCTGCGTTTTTGGGCAAAAGCTTGCCCAATTCGAGGTTGGCTGCAGCATCAAACTGTAAAAAATAATCTTTATATCGTTGATCTACTCCCTGTTCCAGCGTGCCAAAACCATTACTATGCGTATTTGCTGACACTGAAACGGTGCCCAGGTCTGCAAGGTTGGCATCTACCCGACCCAGAGCAGCCCAGCCACCCTTTTCATCCAGGGAAGAAAGGCGTAGTTCATTAAACCAGACCTCTCCGCAGGCACTTCCACCATTTGTATTTTTTACTCCCATCAATACACCTGTTACCTGGCCAAGGTTCGGATTTCCGATTATCGAATAGGTTTGACCGCTAGGCTGTAACCGCGAGTAAACTGCATTCAAGGGCAAGCTAGATAAATTTCTCGCGTTTTTAATTTGTGTTAGTATATCCAGGTCCAGGTCGAGATTATTTTGCTGTATCCAGAGGGTATCATTATACGCTTTGCCGTCAGGATTTAATCCCGTATTTAGCGGCGTAAGTTTTAAAGGAATGCGCACTTCGTAATAATTAGATACAAAGTCGCTTCCAATTCTTATAACTGCCGTGAGATCATCGTCGTTAAGTTGTGTTTGTGATTTTTTCTCGGCATGAATGTATAGTTGTAGTTTACGAAACTGCCTTAAATCCCTGTTGGCAAATGTTTGGAACACTGATTTACCATCATTCTTAGTAAGTCCGCAAAATTGGAGCGTAAGTGACTGTTCATTTTGCAAAAGATTAACCCCGTTGCTACTTAAAGTTTGCACTCTTTGAATATCCCATGGAGTGCGGTAGGGTAAGGGCGATCTCTTATCATTTTCTTCGATATTCACAGCGCCTACGTTGAAATCATTGGTAATCTCGGGGCTGTAATTTCCGGTGGTGTCAATTTTATACTGAAATTTTCTCCAGGTATTTCTTACAAGTGCCATTTTGCCGAAACGCACTACCACGCTATCGTCAAAACCGGTTAAAAACATGCGTATAAATCTTATCGATTTAAAATCAGGGATGTTTCCAATTTTTTTGTTGTAAGCTTCTATCGGGATACGCAACTGGTACCATGTTTCCTGCCTTGAAGTGTTATCTACCAGTTTCACCGTCACCACTTTTTTATCTACGATAAAATTCTGACCTATCGCCATGTCGGGAGCAGTCGGCGGTTTCAGATCCACGGTATATTGAAAATATTCTTCCGTTTCATTGAGGGTATTATCCCGGTTGAGATCTTCCTGGTCAGGGTACAGCGTTGCAGCCGAAGAATATTTGGAATTATTATCTGCGATAGGAGAGTTACCCTGTGGGTTATTAAAGTTTTTATACCGGGAAAGGATACCCGCATTCTGTTCATCAAGATCGTTGCCCCGGTAGTAGTGGTAATTGTCTGTTGACGGATCAGCCAATGCATCCTGGTATGCCTTTGAACCTACACCAAAATTGGCTGCAAGTACATTTAAATAGTCTATTCTGCGTTTCGTAATTTCGGCACTGTCTGTCAATCCATCGAAACCAACATCCTGGTAGGGCCTGTCTTTCGGATCATTGCTAAATGCATTGGTGACCTGGATAGGATTGCGCGGAATAACACCCCAAACTGACGTATCAACCTGGGCGGGCAGATTCGGTGTCGGTAATCCGTTTTCATAAAACCTCCTGGAATCCTTCAGAACATCTTCTGAAACATTACCCAGGTTTATATAAAATTTCCCCCCGGTACTTGTTGGGTTATTTATAAAAGGGTCCTGTACCCAGCATTCAATGTATTCCACATTTGCTGTCTCAAAATCCGTCTGGTCAATACTTCTCATCAGTCCACCCCAACGTTTTGAAGGGGTTCTCAGTTTGCCATTGGCCGAAACGTCTGCCGATGAAGCATCATAATTATAAGGTCCCCGGTCGGTTGGGTAATAAGCCAGGTCAAAAGTTATAAGTTGGGTCTGGCCAAAGTCGGTTGTAATTTGGGGGAATATTTCTGTTTGCGAAATGGCCCTGACTCTTGGGTCTGACAGGGCAGGTTTATTTCCACGTAAAGGATTGTTTATGTTTTTAGGATCTTGTAAGGTAGGTTCAATTTGATACCAGGCGATTTTCGCCCGGTTTTTACCATAATCAATATTATCATTATTAGCAGCTTCCGGAAACAAAAGGGTATTGCCGGTTTCATCGGTGGCGCCATAGGGTGTTGATGCCAATGCCCAGCTTATAGGAGGGAAACGCAGATCAATATCACTTTTGCTACCTTCAAAATCATCAATGTACACTACACCATTACTACCCTTTCCGATTTGCGGCGAATGCCCGGGTTTTAAATAGGCTGCTTCCACGTAACTATTAATTGCTGAAGGTGCTGTGGTGCTATAGAAGGGAAGTTTATCTAAAAGTTTGGTTAGCCTGGGTACTTCGCGGTGGTAATTTACATCCATTCCATACATAGTGTTCCTGATAGGGTCTTCACCATAATCAACTTTTGTAAAAAAAGGTCTTTCACTAAGCCTTACCATGGTTGCGCCTAAAGATAATTGTTCTTTAGCCGTGTTCTTTGCCTGGTAATCCAGCCTTAGTCCCATATAGCTTTTTTGCTGCAGTCCATAGGTGGCGTTATTTTCAAAGTTTACCTGCACAGGAATCCCGGCATTTATGATGGCCTGGTTAATTACTTTAATGGTGCCGAGATCGTAATTAATCGTATAATCAATATTCTCCCTAAGCTGTTGCCCACCTGCGCTTACCGATACTGAACCTGGCGGTATATTGTAGCCGATGCTGATATCGGAGGTGGCGGATGTTTTTGCAGATCCTTTTAATTGAAACCTGTCAAGATTGGGAAACTGTTGTTGGGCAACTACTTTTATTGAATCGTATAGGGGGTAATACAGGCTGTCTTTTGCTATCGTGGTATCCGTAAAAACTTTTGGCGCGAGGTCCCGGCCGAAGGGCTGCAATAACGGGAAAATTACCCTACTATACTGAGATAGCACGGTGTAGCCCTCCACAAAATCAAATACTCCGTCCGGTTGCGGATCATTTTGATTGTTGAGCCTGTCCAGGTTTAACAAAGTTAAAATCGGTGTGCCCAGGTTAAGGTCTCCGAAGGGAAGGTATCTTTTTGCTCCCAGGCCCGGTTGCTCATACAATACGTTCAGATCAAAATCCTGCCGGGAGAGCGTTCCATATCCAACACTGTAAACGTTTTTCATCATTAGCTGCCAGATAGGAAGCCTGGGACGCTGAGAAGTGGCTTTTAATAATTTTAAAAAAAGAACTTTCTGATTTGCTGAAGCAGAATCGGGGGGAATATCCTGTGAAAACTCGCCTACCTGGTAAATTTTTCCATTGTAAGAATACTGGTAGGCAACTGCGAGAACTTCATCGGCCTGCAAGGGCTGGCTGAGAGATATAAAACCAACTTTAGGATTGAAGATATATTGAGTAGAATCGAGTTTCCTGGCGAACGTTTTTTCAAAGTCCTGCACAGGGCTAAGGCCATTCGTAGTCTGCAATTGATTCGTAATAAGTGCGGCGTTACGGCTGTTAGGATTGCTGATAATGTCCCTGTATTCAGAGTTGGTAGTATTTGAAGGCAGCGTTCCATTTACCGCAAAAGGGTGATACGGATTGGATTCGCCCAGATCCATCAATCCGACTATTTCTCTCGCATCTGTAGTGGTCCCATTTCTATTGGTTACCCATACCTCCAGCCTGAGTATTTGCACCGGTGTGGTAATCGCGGGCAAATTACTCATGGATTTATTATAATTGTTTCTAAAATATTGCGCGAGTAAAAAATGCCTGTTTTCTTCATAATCATCCGCCTTGAATTCAAATTGTTGAGCCGCACTCCCGCCCTTGAGGTCTACTGATTGCTTTTGTGATTTTTCATTAGCTAAAACTGCCGTCACAGTAAGTTTTCCAAATTGCAACTCGGTTTTTATTCCAAATAAAGATTGTACACCGGGAATTAATGTACTCCTGGAAGGGAAAGAGACATTGCCTGCCTCAAAGCGCTTTAAGATTTCGTCTGACGTACCGGAGTAATCGAGTTTAAGTTGGTTCGTAAAATCTAAATTAGCCAGTGTATTATAACTAATGGGAAATTTTAATTTGTCTCCGATATTGGCATTCACGTTTAGTTGGGCGGCCATATTGAAATCCAATCCACCGTTTTTTCTTGCATTTTCCGGCAGGGTGGGATTTTTTACGTTTTGCCCCTGGTAGCCCGCGGTAATATCAACATTTCCCTGGGGTTGAATTTCTATTTTACCATTTCCAAAAAGCCTGTTGAATAAATTATCATATATGTTCAATTTAGGTTTTACCTGGCCGCGATTGAGTATATTAAGCGTATTGGCTCTTTTTTTGAAATAATCTGTCTCTGCTTTGCGACCCTGCATTCCCATAAATTCTTCTGAAGTGTAAGAAGTAGGAGTTCTGTAATACCTGTTTCCTATTTTTTCATAAACAATATATCTTTTGGTGGCCGGGTCATACGCTATAGAATCAGTAATATTTGAGGGTTGAGCTAAGTCAAAAGTACTCCGCTCATTTGAAAAGAAATCCCCCCTCCTGTCATGAATAGGATACGGCAACGAATCATTTGTATTACGGGCGGTAGAATCCTGCGCGGAAGTACGGTTGATGGTTATAAAAGAAAATACCATCCATAAAATACATACGGGTTTCACCCCTAAAAAATTATGTGGCAATTTTCTATTAAATAGCATCCAATAATTAATTAAGGTATATTTCTATCAAATAGCTTTTAGGGCTTTTTTTATGATTTCTTCAAGACTGTTAGCAGCAGGGCTGGAAATTACTATTTTTTTTATTGCCTGTTCTGCAACAGGCCTGGTAATACCAAGAGCTACTAATGCATTTAACGCATCTTGTTCTAAAGTATTGCCACCCATCACATCGCCGGGCACTGTTGTTGATAATTTCGCCATTTTATCTCTGAGCTCGAGCACAAGCCTTTCTGCAGTTTTTCTTCCAATACCTTTTACATTTTCCAATAAGCGGGCATTGCTTTGTATAATGGCCTTGCTAATTTCTTCTGTCTTCATATTAGACAACATCATTCTGGCAGTAGCTGCACCTACCCCGGAAACACTTATCAGGAGTATAAACATTTCTTTTTCCATAGTATCAAAAAAACCATATAACGTATGTGCATCCTCTTTAATCTGCAGGTAGGTATATAATTTCCCCTCTGCTAATTGTTGTATGTGCGAATAGGTATTGAGGCTAATATTTACTTCATAACCTACGCCCTGTACATCCACATAAACAACTGCCGGATTCTTGTATGAAAATTTTCCTGATAAATATGCTATCATGACATTTTAAGAGCGCCAAAAGTAAGTAATTCACCTTAATGAGGATCAATAATAAATATTTCTTACTACTAACGTAAATTGGAATAGTCAGGATGTTGTATTTTTATCGCTTCATATAAAGCCTGAACGGATAAATGGACAAAAAAATTTCAGCCGCAATTACAGCCATTGGCGGCTATGTACCAGAGTATCGTCTTACCAATGCTGAGCTGGAAACCATGGTAGAGACCAGTGATGAATGGATAAAAACAAGAACCGGGGTAGAAGAAAGAAGAATTTTAAAAGGTGAAAATAAGGGCGTTTCGGAAATGGCCATTCCCGCTGTTTTAGAGCTTTGCAAAAAAAGGGGAATTGACCCTGTAGAAATTGATTGCCTCATTTGCTGCACCGTTACACCAGATATGACCTTTCCGGCAACGGCAAATATTATAACCTATAAAATTGGGGCAACAAAAGCCTTTGGCTTTGACCTTTCAGCAGCGTGTTCTGGATTTTTGTTTGGCGTAACCACCGGAGCCTCTTTAATTGAAAGCGGCCGTTACAAAAAAGTTGTGGTAGTCGGTACGGATAAGATGAGTGGCATTGTGGATTACAGCGACCGGAAAACGTGCGTACTTTTTGGGGACGCTGCGGCGGCAATTTTACTGGAGCCAAATGAAGAAGGGTATGGCATACAGGACAGCCTGCTTAAAACCGATGGAAGTGGCGTGGAATATCTTAAGATGGTAGCCGGTGGCTCGGCAAAGCCTGCCTCTATTGAAACAGTAATGGCAAAAGAGCATTACATTTTCCAGGAAGGACCTGCAGTGTTTAAATTTGCGGTAAAAGGAATGGCCGATGTATCTTATGAATTATTAGAAAGAAATCATTTAACAGGCGATGATATTGCGTGGCTGGTTCCCCACCAGGCTAATAAAAGAATCATTGATGCTACAGCTAGTCGTATGGGATTGAGCATGGATAAAGTAATGATCAATATTCAACGGTACGGAAATACAACTTCTGCAACCATCCCTTTATGTTTATGGGAATGGGAAAGTCAATTAAAGAAAGGCGACCTGATCGTGTTGGCTGCTTTTGGCGGCGGATTTACATGGGGTGCTACGCTGGTGAAATGGGCATATGATACCCCCAATTCATGAGTACTTACATAGTAAAAACTCCTTCTTAATCTATACTTGGATTAATTGACGGAGAACAAATTTTTGTCATAAACTTGGGCAAAAATCCGGTTTATGGTCATAAATATATATGGCACTATATTAGATAGACTTCCATAGAATAATAAATTTTCAATAAAATCAAATTATGGACAAGACAGAAAAATTGCACCTGATGGAAAAAATACTTCGTGAACTGGACGATGTGGTACACAGCCAGACTTCTTTGCTGAAAAAGGTGGCTCAGTTGGAAGCGGAAAATATCAACCTGGGTAATCGTCTTTTGGAAAAACAACTTCCCGAAATTCATTCGAAAGCTGATGATGCACTTACTGCTGCTACTGCATTGCAAACTGAATTTACTGAGGCTAAAGAAAAGTATATAAAAGATAACAAGCTTGACGAAGTGCTTCCAGAAGCATAAGGTTTCGAAGGCAATCTATTTTTTCCTGCTGTAAACGATAAAATCTGTTGCCGGAATTTTGTCTATCCCATTCTGCCGTAGCATAGTAACTAATTGCCCCCGGTGGAAAGCCTGGTGGTTAAATAAATGAACCAACATTTCATAAACCGGTTGTTTACAATATTCTTTTTTTGTATTATGATACGCGAAAACATGATTGAGCTGTATTTCATTTGAATGAGATACCCATTCATTCCATTGCTTTGAGAGAGATAAAAGTTGTTGAGAAAGTTCTCCGAAACCCCCTTTAAAATTTCTGCCAGGCCATTCTATATGCTCCTGTAATTGTAAGCGCTGCCACCAGATACTTTCTACATCCATTAGATGTACAACCGTTTTATAAATACTTGTAAAACTGCTCAGGGTTTCTTTATTAATAATATCTTTCGGTAAAAGAGCAATTCTCTCCATTAATATTTTATTAGCCCAAAGATTGTAGGCCGCATATTGTTGCAAAAGTTGCTTCATGTTTTTCTTACTTTTGCTTCAAACATAAATATTCATCTTTTCATTTCCATCTATTAATTATTCACATGTCTTTACAAACAGGTTCTCTTACTGGTTTTGGCTCTGTTGCCATTCATAGTGGTCATGAAAAAGAGGGAAATAACGCACATCTGACGCCAATTTATGCGAGCAGTACGTATGTTTTTGATGATGCCGGCCAGGGCATGCGCCGCTTT
Source organism: Ginsengibacter sp. (assembly GCA_039933035.1). Taxonomy (GTDB): domain Bacteria; phylum Bacteroidota; class Bacteroidia; order Chitinophagales; family Chitinophagaceae; genus Ginsengibacter. The sequence goes on from JBDTOV010000004.1 coordinate 77,341, forward strand.
AATGGCGAAGAAAAGGGATATATATACAGCCGGTGGGGAAATCCTACCATGACCGAAGCGGAGGAAAAAATTTCCGCACTTGAAAGTTTTCAATTAAAACAACCGGATGGAGAACCCCTGCAATTAAAAACACTGCTGCATGCAAGTGGCATGGCCGCCTTATCTACACTGTTGCTGGGTAATTTGAAATCGGGAGACAAGATTCTTTCTCATTTTTCTTTGTACGGCGGAAGCCATGAGTTAATGGAAAAGGTATTGCCTCAATTGGGAATCGAAGCTATAATTGTTGACCTTAGAAATCTGGATAAAGCTGCTGACGCAATGAAAAATGACAGCAAAATAAAAATGCTGTACCTTGAAACGCCGGCAAATCCTACCATTCAATGCGTGGATATTGACGAACTGACAAAGCTGGGTAAGCAAATTAATTTAATTGTGGCCGTTGATAATACTTTTGCAACACCTTATTTGCAACAGCCTTTTACCTATGGAGTTGATTATGTTTTTCATTCAACTACTAAATTTCTAAATGGCCACGGAACCGCAATAGGCGGCGCTTTAGTAGGAAAGGATATTGATTATATGGAAACAAGAATGACCAAAGTGCACAGGCTGCTTGGTGGAAATAGTAATTCTTTTGATGCGTTTTTACTAACCCAGGGAATGAAAACTTTGGAAGTAAGAATGGAACGACATTGCAGCAATGCTATGCGGGTGGCGGGATTTTTAGAACAAAATAAATCTATAGCAAAAGTAAATTATCTTGGACTTACATCACATCCTGATTATGCAACTTCGAAGAAACAAATGTCCCATCCGGGTGCTATGTTAAGTTTTGAACTGAAAGATGGTCTGCAGGCAGGAAAAAATTTCATAGATAAATTGCAAATGTGTGTCAGGGCTGTTTCACTGGGCACTTGCGATACACTCTTATCTCATCCCGCATCCATGACACATTATGGAGTTCCAAAAGAAAAGCGGGAACAGTATGGAATTACCGACGGCCTTATAAGAATGAGTGTCGGTATAGAGAATATTAATGATATCTTAAATGATTTGGATCAGGCATTGAATTAAGATTGAATAATCAGTAAAAAAATGTAAGTATCGCTGATGAAAATTACTATTGTAGGCGCAGGTATCAGTGGATTGGCTACAGCCTATACATTGGTAAATAAAAATCACTCAATAAAAATTATCGCGAAAGATATTGCGCCTGATATAACGTCAAACAGGGCCGCGGCATTTTGGTTTCCTTATCACATTCGTAATGATAAAAGAGGAATACACTGGTGTAAACATAGTTATGACGTTTATAATAATCTTTCCAAAAATGCTTTCACCGGCGTGAGTATGCAAAAGCTTTTGAAAGTTGTGAGGAAAGGAGTGGAGGAACAGGAAATGAAGTGGTTTAGTTTTATGCCAGTCGGTTCTTATCGTATTTTGGAGCAACACGAATTAAGTGATAGTTATAAAACCGGCTATGATGTAAAAGTGCCTTTGATTGAAACACAAATTTTTCTTCCCTGGCTAATGAACGAATTAGGAAAGATGAATGTACCCATTGAAAAGAGAACTGTAAAGTCATTTGATGAAATTAATGATGCAGATGTAATCATTAATTGTAGTGCGTTGGGTGCCCAACACCTATGTAATGACAAAGAATTAATTCCCGTACGGGGTCAGGTTGGGCTTCTTGCACCCAAAAATAATTATTCAATTTTCCTCGATAATGAATTGCCTTTGTATATCGTTTACAGGAAAGATGCAATAATTGTGGGAGGCACTTACGAAGAGGGAGTAACAGATGCTGTAACCGAGCCGGCAACTATAAAAAGGTTACTGGAGAACGCATACCATGTTTTTCCCGGATTAAGAAAGCAAAAAGTAAAAGGAAGCTGGGCAGGAATTCGCCCTTACAGGCCATTGGTCAGGGTAGAAAAAGAAGGCAAAATAATTCATAATTACGGCCATGGAGGGAGTGGTTTTACGGTAGCATGGGGTTGCGCTGAAGAAGTGGCATTACTTATAGATAAATAGATAACCGACATTATATGAAAAACACAGTGATTAGAAAAGCTGTAAAAGAAGATTGCAAAAGATTGATGGAATTGGTATATCAACTGGCGGTTTATGAAAAAGCTCCGGCTGAAGTAACGACAAGTCTGGCCCATTTTGAAGAAAGTGGTTTTGGTGAAAAACCTGTATGGTGGTCGCTTGTGGCCGAGGTAGATGGAATAGTAGAGGGGTTTGCACTCTATTACATCCGGTATTCAACATGGAAAGGGCAACGGATGTACCTTGAAGATTTTTTAGTAAACAATGAATGCAGGGGTAAGGGAATTGGGCAATTATTATTTGATCAATTGTTAGAAGAAGCTAAAGAAAGAAAATTGAGTGGCATGGTTTGGCAGGTACTGGATTGGAATGAGCCTGCTATCAATTTTTATAAAAAATACAAAGGAGTGAATTTTGACGGCGGATGGATAAATTGTTCATTAAATTTTTAAAAAATGTCAGAAAAAATTAAAATGGGTGGTGATGGGAAACTGGTTGTTCCTGATACTCCCGTGATACCTTTTATTGAGGGTGACGGAATAGGTCCTGATATCTGGAAGGCAAGCGTTCGCGTATTTGATGCAGCTGTAGAAAAGGCGTATGGAAGTAAAAGAAAAATAGAATGGATGGAAGTGCACGCCGGTGAAAAAGCGTTTAACCTTACCGGTGAGTGGATGCCGCAGGCAACAATGGAAGCATTCAGAAAATATATTCTTTCCATAAAGGGACCACTGACCACACCGGTTGGGGGTGGTATCCGCAGTCTTAATGTGGCGTTGCGCCAGGAACTTGATTTATATGTAAACCTTCGCCCTGTACGGTATTTTGAAGGGGTTCCTTCCCCCATGTGGCAACCCGAAAAAGTAAGCATGGTTATTTTCAGGGAGAATACGGAAGACATTTATGCAGGCATTGAATATATGACAGGTACTCCTGAAGCAAAAAAATTACTGGATTTTTTGCAAAATGAACTTCACGTGAAAAACATCCGCTTTCCGGCCACTTCTTCTTTTGGTATAAAGCCCGTAAGCAGGGAAGGTTCTGAAAGATTGATACGCGCTGCGATAGAATATGCCATCCTTAATAAACTGCCTTCTGTAACTTTTGTTCACAAAGGCAATATTATGAAATTTACAGAAGGCGCATTTAAGAACTGGGGATACGACCTGGCGGTTCGTGAATTTGCCAATGATGTATACACATGGAACCAGTGGGAAGCTGCAAAAAAGGAAAGCGGTGAAGCGGTTGCAAATGAAGAAATGAGGATTGCCGGAATTGGCGGAAAAATACTTATTAAAGATGCTATTGCTGATAATTTTTTGCAACAGGCATTACTGGTTCCGCAGGATTATTCTGTGATTGCGACTTTAAATCTGAATGGCGATTACATAAGTGATGCACTGGCTGCCCAGGTGGGTGGAATCGGTATAGCGCCCGGCGCGAATATTAATTTTTTAACCGGTCACGCGGTATTTGAAGCCACACATGGAACGGCTCCGAGATTTGCGAATACCAACACAATGAATCCGTCTTCATTAATATTAAGCGGGGTAATGATGTTGGAATATATGAACTGGAAAGATGCCGGTGACCTAATAACTAACGGTATAGGCAAAACGATAAAAAGTAAAAAAGTAACGATAGATTTTTATAATCTTATGCGGGATGCAACATTGCTCAAAACAAGTGAATTTGCTGATGAAGTGATCAGGAATTTGTAGTTTTTGATGTGTACGGCTTTAGTTATATTTGTGTATAAAAAATCTTAAAATGAGAACGAATATTGAGATTGATGATAAACTGATGAAGGAAGCGCTCAAATGGTCTGATTTAAAGAGCAAAAAGGGAATAGTTAATGCCGCGTTGGAAGAATTTATTAAATCTCATAAAAGGCAAGCGATGAAAAAACTTCAAGGTAACGTAGAATGGATAGGTGACCTGGACAAAATGAGAACTTATGATAAATGGGACGATCGTTGTTACAAGTATTTGGATCAATTATTATAATTCTGTAAAAAGCAAAACGAGTGAAACACTTAATAAATTAATTGATTCAGATGAGGTGATTGTGTTACCCGTTATTCTGCAGGAAACGCTTCAGGGTATTAAAAAAAATACAGTTTTTGAACTTACGAAAGAATTGCTTTTGTCGTACCATTACCTTAAAATTAATTCCATTTATTCAGCGATTAGCGCTGCTGAACTTTACAGATTTTTAAGGCAAAAAGGAATTACAATCAGGAAACCTAATGATTGTCTTATCGCCTCAATCTGCATTGAAAATAAAATCCCCTTATTCCACAATGACAAAGATTTTGATAATATTGCAAAACATACTTCACTAAAAATATATAAATATCAAAATGTCAAAAATTAAAGTAAGTAACCCTGTAGTAGAACTCGATGGAGATGAAATGACAAGAATTATCTGGAAATTTATTAAAGACAAACTCATATTGCCTTACCTGGATCTTGAAATTCAATATTTTGACCTCGGTATGCAACACCGGGATGAAACTGATGACCAGGTAACCGTGGATGCCGCTAATGCAATAAAGGCATGTGGTGTAGGTATCAAATGCGCTACCATTACTCCTGACGAGTTACGGGTAAAAGAATTTAACCTGAAACAGATGTGGAAAAGCCCCAATGGCACTATAAGGAATATTCTCGATGGAACCGTTTTTCGTGAACCCATTGTAATTAAAAATATTCCAAGGCTTGTTCCAAACTGGACCGCTCCTATTATTGTCGGGCGTCATGCATTCGGCGATCAATATCGTGCAACCGACACCGTTATAAAGGGAAAAGGGAAACTTACTATGACCTTTACACCCGAAGACGGTAGCGACCCGCAAATATTTGAAGTGTATAATTTTAAAGGCGATGGCGTAGCGCTAAGTATGTATAATACTGATGAAAGTATTGAAGGCTTTGCCAGGAGCTGCTTCAATATGGCATTAAGCAAGAAATGGCCATTGTACCTGTCAACAAAAAATACAATTCTTAAAAAATACGATGGTCGTTTTAAAGATATTTTTGAAAATATTTTTGAAAATGAATTTAAAACCCGGTTTGAAAATGCGGGTATTACTTATGAGCATCGGTTAATTGATGATATGGTTGCCAGCGCTTTAAAATGGAATGGCAATTTTATATGGGCCTGCAAAAATTATGATGGAGATGTTCAGAGCGATACTATCGCACAGGGTTTTGGCTCATTGGGTTTAATGACGTCAGTTTTGATAACTCCGGATGGAAAAACAATGGA